>JAFUDW010000218.1 GCA_017464225.1 Clostridia bacterium
AGTCGTCGACGAGGCGGCCGCCCGGGGATACCGGCTGAAAATCTTTGACGCCTATCGTCCCCAGGCGGCGGTGGATCATTTTATGCGCTGGGCGGCGGATTTGAAGGACACCCGCATGAAGCCGTTCTTCTATCCGGGGCTGGAGAAAGTCGCGATCATTCCCGAAGGTTACGTCGCCCGCCACTCCGGACACAGCCGCGGAAGTACGGTGGATCTGACGCTTTTCGATATGGAAAGAGGCGCTGAGATCGATATGGGCGGCCCTTTTGATTTTTTCGGGGAGCGCAGCCATCCAGATTACCGCGGCGTCACGGACGCTCAGTTTGAAAACCGCATGCTCCTGCAAAGGGCCATGACCCGCCGCGGCTTTATGCCTATAAAAAGCGAATGGTGGCATTTCACGTTGAAAGACGAGCCCTATCCCGATACCTATTTTACGTTTCCGGTCGCCTCCGGCTCGGTCGGCGGCAAGCGTCGATAACCCATTCGTCGCGCCCCGCGCTTTGGGGAGAATAACCCGCTCTGACGCCATTGACGACGATGGAGCTATTTTTCCTCGCCTTGGCGGATGCGGCGGACGGATCCGGCACGAAATGAGATAACAAGATAGAGCATGAGAAAAATAATGTCCCATAATTTATGCGAAACTAATTCTCAATGGAGTTTGCAGAACAGTATCTTAAAGCGATAATAGTATCCCAAACGGGTCAATCCTTACCAATGTGATCCTGTTGGATGATCTGTTCGTTGAATGAAATAACCTATGTTAAACATCAAACTGACGGGCTATAAATTGCTCGTCTTTTTTTATGCTGTTTTTTGAAAACTCTTTATTAAATGACCAACATCAAATTGAGGCTCTATAATAAATGAAAGTATGCGAGCCAGAAAAGAAAACGCCGCCCTGGGGAACAGGCCTGGGCGGCGAAATATATCTCCATGGCGGCGGCACTGGCCGCGATTGGACGGCGGGCTGCATTGCCCTTTCCGATGAAAACATGGCTTCGCTCTTTGCGCATTGCCGGGAGGGTGACCGGGTGGAGATCACTCGTTGACCCTGTACAACGCGATGAACAGCGTGCCGTTCTGGGCCAGCGCTTCAAACCGCACGGAAAAGGGATATTCATTGCGGAAGATCAGGTCGATGGCTCGGTCGGGATTGCCAACGGCTGCGTCCATATCCAGGGGCAGATAAGCGATACCGCTGGGACCGTGGGAAGTGTGATGGAGCACGTTGATGCCGGGAAGCTGCGCCAGCACGTTGTACAGCGTGCTGGATACCTGGCAAACGCCTCCGCCGGGTCCCAGTCCCCAGCCGGAATCCAGCAGCACGGGACCCTTTACATAGTTCTTGTTTGCCAAATAAGGACCAAAATAGCTGTCGTAATCGATGGTCTCGCCGCTGTTTAAGATTACGTTGTTCATATACAGGCAGTTGACGCCAATATTGATCTCTTTGCCATGTACGCTTTCGTCCTCCGAGCCCACCACGTAGAAACTGGTAAAGGTGGCGATCGGCGCGTAATCGGTGCCCAGCGAGGCCTCGGAACAGACGGGCAGCAGCTCGCTCAGGCTGTTGGTGTCAATATAGCCGTACTGCCGATAATAGGCTACCCGGGCCCAGCCGCCGGACAGGTCGATCACCGAGACCTTGGCGCCCGGGTCAATGCTGATCAGCACGTCGCCGCGGGCATCTGGGGCGTTATACACAGCCGCTCCTCCGCTGCCGACAGTGGCCACATACTGGTAAAACACCACGCCCCAGGGAGGGGTGCTTTCTTTATCCAGCGCTTTGCCTGCGTTCAGATAGTGCCGGGGTACATAGCCCTTGGATTTGCCCAGCCCCACATAAAGCCATTCGGGATAGATCTGGTATACGTCCACCGAGTAGTTGGGGTTGATGCGGCCCACCTGTGCGGATTCCTTGCTCATTTCCGCGTAGATAGGCGCGCTGATTTTGGCGGTTGCCGAATACAAGGGCTGATCGGCAGCCAAGGCTGCGCTCAGCGGCAAAAATGAGGCGATCAGCAGCAGGCAAAGCAGTTTTTTCATTCGTTTTCTCCAAGCGCTTCTTTAGTAATATCAATTCCGTCCAGCAGGCATCCGGTCAGTTTGCCGTCCGGATCATAGATCAGCTTCAGTGAAAAGCAATCCTGCCGTGTTTGCAGCAGGGGCAGGAATACCCGGTCGCCTTCCCACAGCGGCAGATCATACACCTGATCGATGCCGATCCAGCGCAGAATGCCTTCGGGACAGTCTGCCGTTGGCTCGCCATCAGCTTCCCCGGTGTAGAGAAAGGCGATCTCGTTGCCCCATTTGGGCAGGATGAAGGTGATAATGCCGCGCAGCCGAGGGCTTTTCAGCGTCATGCCCGTTTCTTCCCGGACCTCCCGGACAATGCATTCCTCCGGGCTTTCGCCCTCTTCCAGATGACCGCCGACGCCAATCCATTTGCCGGCGTTTTCATCGCGCTGCTTCTTTATGCGGTTCATCATCAGCCATTGGCCGTCCCGCTCAATATAGCATAATGTGGTCAGGTACATGTTCATTGCGGTTTCTTTTGCTCCAGCTTTACTTTGGTACCATCCTCATATTGAATATAGGTGTTTTCCAGCTGTTGGCGGAACCCCTCGCGGAAGTCCTTTAAATATTGGGCGCGAAGCGCAGCCTGCTCTTTTAATTCACCCTCAGTAAGCCCAACGGTCTTTTTTTTGCGGGCAAGCTCGTTGATGCGCGCAACCTGCTCTTTGGTCAAGCTTTTTCGCTCCTTTTCTGATAGCGCAGCCCCAGCCAGGCCGGAACGGCCAGCACAAGGGCATAGGGGATATACAGGATCAGGTTATTGACGCTGCTGCGGTCGATCATGAACTCCAGGCCTACGATGGCGCCAACCAGCGCAACGCAAACGCACAGGGCAGTGATGATCTCCTTTTTACCGCAGCGTGCGGCGTAGATCACCAGCGGCACAGCGAACATCAGGGCGAACATGATCTGCTGCATGCTGATGAAGCTGTAGCACATGTGGCTGTCAAACCGCAGGCTCTCCCAGAATACCTGGGTGCAGCCCAGCAGCAGCATGCCCAGCAGCAGCGATCCATTCGACGTTTTCCTTTTCTGGCGCCGCGCTGTCAGCCAGATGCCCAGGATGCCCGCCGTAACGGCTTCCAGCAGGTAGGTGCGCAGATAGCCGTCGTAGCCGTCGCTCTGGGCCAGAAAGCTGGTGGCCAGCCATGGATTGGTCAGCGGACGGCTGCGCCCAAGCAGCTCGGTGAAAGCTTCGCCCATCCGGGCACTGCAGATGAAAAAGGGAAGGGATAAGGCCAGGATATCCAGCGCGCGCATGGGGGAAACCTTCTGGATGCGCGCGGTCAGAAAAGCGGCCAGCGCCGCGCCAAGCAGCGCGCCGATCATGGAAAATCCGCCGCCCCAGAACATGCCCATTGCCCGCAGGGAAAACATGCCGTGAAAGCGGAAATCCAGCAGACAGAAAAGCACGCGGCTGCAAATCAGTCCCAAAGGAACGGAAAGCGCGGCGAACAGCGGCGCTGTACCCTGGGGAAGGCCTTCCTTCCGGCAATGAACAGCGAAGAATCGGATGGCCAACAGCACGCCCAGGGCAGCAAACGCGCCGTAACCGTACCCGGTCAATCCCAGAAGGGAGAAGGAAACCGTTTCTTCAAACATATCATTTGCTCCAGGATTCGGGATCCACGGTAGTGGCGAAGTAAATGCAGTCGCTTTGGGCGCGCTCATTGGTGGCGCTGCGGGCCGTCTGATAATAGCCGTCGCCGAAAACCATGGTGGCGGTGTTGCCGCCGTCCAGGTTAAAGGCCTCCAGGCAGCCGAGATCAAACATGAAATCGGCCAGTTCCTGGTGGGTCACACCCTCGGAATCCTTATTGCGGCCTTCGGCAAGAACGAGCGCATAGGAGAGCGGTCCCATTTGGCCGATGGCCATGCGGGGCTCCTTGCCGTTGGGGTTATATCCGTAGCCTGTATCGCAGGTCACCAGCGCGCCCTCGCTCACCAGGGCCGGGCCGAAGGTAAAGGCGTTGACGATCTCGTGGCCGGAAGCATTGAAGGCTTCCATCTTTTCTTTATCGGATTTGATGAAGGTGTGAAAATCTCCGTTCTCGTCAATGATCAGGATATCCTTCACCTTATTGCTTTTATTGCGGATCTTTTGACCCATCCGGTATTCAAAGCTGGTTTTGGCAGGATCATTGGCGTAGTAATCGCCGCTGATGGCGATCACCGCGATGTATTTGG
>JAFUDW010000219.1 GCA_017464225.1 Clostridia bacterium
CAACGAATTCGCCGGACTTGACGGCCTTGGAAATATCCTGGGAAGCGACGTCAACGCGCTTCATGGCGGAGGTGATCACGTGATCGGGAGCCAGGATGCTCTGTTCGGTGTCAACGCCGATGGCCCAGATGCCTTCTTCGTCGCAGGCATTGATCACGCCCAGGCCGGTACCGCCGGCGGCGTGGTAGATCACGTCGGCGCCCTTGGTGATCATGTCCTTGGCAGCGGTGGAGCCGCCGGCAGGGTCACCAAAGTTGTTGGCGTTGTACTGCAGCACGGTGGCTTCGGGGCAGGCTTCCAGCACGCCGCTGATGTAGCCGATGCCAAACAGGTTCATGGTATCGGACACCATGCCCTGCACATAGCCCACGGTCTTGCTCTCGGTCACGGAACCGGCAACCAGGCCAACCAGGTAGGAAGCCTGCTCCTGGGCGAAGGTCAGGGAAGCTACATTGGGAAGATCAATGGAAGCGTCATCAATAATAGCGAACAGCTGATCGGGGTTTTCGGTAGCAGCTTCACGGGTGGCGTCGGCCAGCATGTAGCCCACGCAGATGATCAGATCGTATTCTTCATCAATGAAGGTGTTGATGGTGGTCGGATAGTCGGCGTCGGGCTTGCGTTCCAGCTAAATGACCTCGAAAGAAGGATCTTCAGCGGCCAGGGCCTGGAGGCCTTCCCAAGCGGTTTGGTTAAAGGACTGATCGTTTACGCCGCCAACGTCGGTCACCATGCCGATCTTAACGGTATCCTTCTCAGCCATGGCGGGGATGGCCATCGCCAGAACCATGCAGAGAGCCAGAACGATGGAGAGAACCTTTTTCATGATTTTTGCCTCCAATAATTTTTTTAACAGACAGAAAAAATCTGCCCATTTGTATTCATTATATCATGATACAAATGGACAAATCAAGACGAATGCAGTCTGAAAAGAATGAATTTTGTATTACAAACCGATCAGTTTATTCACCATATCCTGGATCTGCTGGCGTTTGCTTTCCACATCCCGCAGCAGGGCGATCTGCGCCCGGGCGCGGATCAGGTTATGGTCAGGCGCGTTGATTTTAAAGTATCTGTCGCCGTTCAGGTAATCGGCCAGGAAACGGGCGGCTAATTCGCCTGTCATTACCTCAATGCCCAGCGGGAGCCTTTCTAGCTCCTCCCGGCGCAGGAAACCGTTGGTTTCCTCAATGAAGCCCCGGGTAAACACCTCGGTCTTTTCCATGTCCAGGGCAATTTTGGCGGTATCCGGCTCATCCTCAACGGCAGTACTGGCGCCAAAACGGATGGCGTCGCCATAGTCATAAAGCACCGAGCCCGGCATCACGGTATCCAGGTCAATGACGCACAGCGCGTGACCTGTGGCTTTGTCCAGCATCACGTTGTTGGACTTGGTATCGTTGTGGGTCACGCGCAGGGGAAGCTCACCGGTTTCAATCAGCCGCACGATGCCGCATAGGCGCTCCTTGCGCTGAAGCAAAAAATCGATTTCAGGCCGCACATCCCTTGCGCGGCCTGCTTCGTCGGCTTGTATGGCGGCGGTCAGCTGTTCATTGCGCCTTTCCGTGTTGTGAAAGCCGGGGATCGATTCAAAGAGCTGTTCCGCCGGGTAATCGGCCAGCAGCCGCTGGAAGCGGCCAAAGCCCCTTCCCACTTCCAGGAAGGAGGCGGCGTCCACCGTGTCATAAGCAAAGGCGTTGCTGATAAAGGGATAAACGCGCCAGCAGCCTGTATCGTCCTCATGCATCAGCCTGCCATCCGCCGTGGGGATCACCCGCAGCACCCGGCGTTCAGGGTTTTGCCCCAGCTTAAGCATTGCGCCCCGCAGGTGCTCGGTCACGCCCACAATGTTCTCCATCATGCGCCCGGGCTCCCGGAATACATAGGTGTTGATGCGCTGCAGTATGTATTTCCGCTGGATTCCCGCGTCCTCGAAGGTCAGGCGATAGGTGGCGTTGATGTTGCCGGATTTGAGCTCTTTTATTTCAACCAGCCTGCCATCCAGCGCGAAATGGGGCAGAATGGCAAGTATATCCTTGCTTTCCATGGCGCGGTTTATCCTTTATAGCCGTGGGGATTCAGCTGCTGCCAGTGCCAGGCGTCCCGGCACATATCCTCCAGGCTGCGGGTGGCCTTCCAGCCCAGGATCCTTTCGGCCTTGCCGGCATCGGCATAGCTTTCGGGCAGGTCGCCAGGGCGGCGCGGCGCGTCCACTTTGTTCAGCGTCAGGTGATTTACCTTTTCAAAGGCGTGCACCACCTGATACACGCTGTAGCCTTCGCCGGTGCCCAGGTTAAAGATTTCCACGCCCTGGTGATCCACCGCGTATTCCAGCGCTTTCACATGGCCCTCGGCCAAGTCCATCACGTGCAGGTAGTCCCGCACGCAGGTGCCGTCCGGCGTGGGATAATCGTTGCCAAACATGCTCAAGTGATCGCGTACGCCGGCGGCGGTTTGACAGATGAAGGGCATCAGGTTGTTGGGGATGCCGCTGGGATCTTCGCCGATCAGCCCGCTTTCGTGGGCGCCTACGGGATTAAAGTAGCGCAGCAATACCACCGTCCATTCGGGATCGGAAACCGCCAGATCCTTGAGGATCTGCTCAATCATGGATTTGGTCCAACCGTAGGGATTGGTGCAGGTGCCGGTGCGCATCTCTTCCCTATAGGGCGGCTGGTTTTCCTCGCCGTACACCGTGGCCGAGCTGGAAAACACAATGCGCTTGACGCCGTGCCTGCTCATGCTGCGGCACAGGGTGATGGCGGAATTGATGTTGTTTTCGTAATAATCCAGGGGAATGCGTACAGACTCGCCCACGGCCTTGAGCCCGGCGAAATGCACGGCGGCATCGATCTTTTCATTATCCAGTACATGATCCACGGCGGCGGCGTCGCAGCAGTTGCCCTCGTAGGCCGTCACTTTTTTGCCGGTGATTTTTTCCACCCGGCGCAGCGCTTCCGGACTGCTGTTGGCATAATTGTCCAGAACCACCACTTCATGCCCGGCGTTCAGCAATGCCACGCAGGTATGGGAACCAATAAAACCGGCGCCGCCGGTCAGTAAAAACCGCATAAGAATCCCTCCTTGTTTTTCGGGTTAAGTATAATATTGAAGCGCGTTTCTGTCAAATAAAAGTATTTTCACAAATATGCTTCAAAAAATACGGAAATCTGTTATAATGCATACGGAAAGGGGGCGTAGCCGTGCGTATATTTCACCGGCGGGATACCGCGGCCTTTGAAGCGCTGGCAGCCGAGCATGAGCGCATGATTTATCTGCTGTGCCTGCGCATGACGGGCAATCCGGCGGATGCCCAGGACTGCGCCCAGGAGGCTTTGCTGAACGCCTTCCGGGCCTATGGATCGTTCCGGGGACGCTCCAGCGAAAAGACCTGGCTGTACCGAATTGCCTATAATGCCTGCCTGGATTTTTTGCGCGGGCGCCGGAATGATTCCTCCCTGGAGGTCCTTCGGGAAGCAGGCTTTGACCCTGCTGATACCCGCCAGCCCCTTCCGGGGGAAGCGGCGGAAAAGCGCGAGCTGCGGCGGCAGATTGAATGGGCCATGATGCAGCTGCCCGAGGACCAGCGGGCCGTGATGATCCTGCGGGATTTTCAGCAGATGCCCTATGATGAGATCGCCCAGGTGCTGGATATCAGCCAGGGCACGGTAAAAAGCCGGCTGAGCCGCGCCCGGGAAAAAGTAAAAAATTTATTGATTGCCATGGAACAAAATGATTTTTCTGGCGTCCAAATAAGTGAAGGGAGGCAAAAATGATGGACTGCAGAACATTTGCTTTGCTTCTCGATAAACCGGAGGGGGAATGGACGGCCAGCGAGCGTCAGCAGATGGAGGCCCACGCTGCTGAATGCGGGGATTGCGCCGTTCTCCTTTCCATGCGCCGCGAAATGCGGGCCATGGAGGAGGAGACTCAGGTGCCTGCCGCCTTTACCGCCTCCTGGAAAAATGCAATTGATATGGAGGCACAGAAAAAGATGAAAGGAAAATTTGTTTCCTTCCCTTGGAAACGCGCAGCCGCCGCGGTGGCCGCGGCGGCCGTGCTGGCCATCGGCACCACGGCGACGTACCTGAATAACCGAAATGATCCCTATGCCTATTCCGCCAGGCAGCAGGCATCGGTCATGGAGTCGGCGGATTATGATATGGAATATGAGGATGCGGTGCCCATGCAGGCGGCCACGGGATTCACCCCGGCCGGCAAGCGCGCGGTGAGCAATTCGGCCATGTATTCCACATCGGCC
>JAFUDW010000220.1 GCA_017464225.1 Clostridia bacterium
GGCTGGAGGCTGCCCGGGCCCGGATGCGCGCCCTGCAGGAGCAGACCCAGAGCGAAAACAACCGGATCCGCCGCCGGGAGGTGGTTGACCGTTTGCTGCCCGAAAAGGAGAAGGCCCAGGAAGCCGCGGCAGCCGCCCTGGCCGAGCACGCAAAGCATATCGCCTCGGAGGAGGCCGCCCTCCGGGAGATCAAGGCTTCCGCCGAGGCCGCGGCGTCCAAGCTGCGCTTTCCAAGCCGCGCTGCCGCCGAGGAGCAGCGCAAGGCGCTGGAAAGCCGGGCGCAGGCGCTGCAAAGCGCCCGGGAGGAGGCTGAAAAGCGGACTACCGCCTGCGAAAAGGAGATCGCGGCGCTGCAGGCGCGCATTGCCCAGTCCGAAGCGCTGCTCGATCATGCTGCGCCCGCCGATACGGCGGCCATGCAGGCTCAAAAGGCCGCGCTGGCCCAGGAGCGGCAGCAGGCGATCCAGCGCCAGTCCCAGGCCGCCCATCGGCTGGCCGCCAACCGCACCACCCGGGAGAACATCCTGCGGACGGCGGACGCGCTGACGGCGCTGGATGAAAAATGGCGGATGGTCAGCGCGCTGTCGTCCACCGCCAACGGCGCGCTGCGGGGGCGCGAGCGCGTCATGCTGGAAACCTACGTGCAGACCACCTATTTTGACCGCATCCTGCGCCGGGCCAATATACACCTGATGCGCATGAGCGGCGGCAAGTATGACCTGAAACGCCGGGAGGAGGCGCAAAACCTGCGCAGCCAGAGCGGGCTGGATCTGGACGTGATCGATCATTACAACGGCAGCCTGCGCAGCGTAAAAACGCTGTCCGGCGGCGAGGCCTTTATCGCATCGCTTTCGCTGGCCCTGGGCCTGTCCGAGGAGATCCAGATGAGCGCCGGGGGCATCCATCTGGACTGCCTGTTTGTGGACGAGGGCTTTGGCTCGCTGGATGAGGAAACGCTGAGCCAGGCCATGGCCGCCCTGCGCAGCCTCACCGAGGGCAACCGGCTGATCGGCATCATCTCCCACGTGGCCGAGCTGCGCCGGGAGATCGATAAACAGATCGTGGTCAAAAAGGAACGGGACGGCGGCAGCATGGCCCGGATCCTGGTGTGAGCGCCGCGAGGTTTATAAACGGGCATTCATAAAACTCTAATGCCGGAGGTTTTGCAGGATATTGACTTTTTGCGTCGAAATAATATGCAGGAATCGGCAAATCACATGCATATATATCACTTTCGCGTACCGGCAAGGAGGATGGAACGATGGAACAGCACACAATCTCCAACATGATCCTTGAAAAGAACGCCATGGTTTTCCAGGCGCAGCCCAAGTGGACGTTTGGCAAAAACACCTGCAATACCTATGAAGTATTCGTTTCCCATTTCCATAACGAGGAAGGCCAGCTGCTGCCCTCCTGGCCGATCCTGCAAATCGTGGAGCAGGAAGACGCCCTTTCCCAGCTGTTTTCCATTACGCTGCTCTGGGAGGCCGTGCGGCAAACCGTAGATATCAGCCGCCGGGCCAATTCAAACCTGACGCTTTCGCTGAACCTGCTGCCCAAGTTTGCCGAAAACGAGCACTTTATCGATCAGGTGCGCCGCTGCCTGGACGAAACCGGCCTGGAGGCAAAACGCTTGCAGTTTGAGGTCAGCGAGCTGCAGAAGCTCAATCGCCAGGGCTGCGAAAACCTGAACTATATCCACGACGAAATGGGCGTATCGCTGGTGATGGGCAATTTCGGCACGGGCAGCACCAATATGCCGCTGCTGTATCAGGTGCATTTTGATATGCTGGAGCTGGATAAGAGCTATACCCCCCATATGCTGGAGGATGAGCGCGTGTACCGCGCGGTCATCGCCATCCAGCATATGGCCGATACCCTGAATATGCAGATGTGCGCCAAGGGCATCGAAACCCAGGCCGAGTTTGAGGCCTTTGAGGAGGTCGGCTTCTTCAAGGGCCAGGGCCCGCTCATCGGCTCGCCCATGACGCTGGACAAGCTGGAGGAATACGTCAAGCTTTACGCCCTGGCAAAGGGGCACAAGTAACGGTCAGTGCTTTTTCAGGCGTTGGGAGTAGATGTAATTTGCAACGGCTGGATCCGAGCAAGCTCGATCCAGCCGTTTTGTTTATGCAGCTATGACGCTGCCGCGTCATTGACTTCGGCAACCCCCTGCATCACGCCTCCCCGCTGTGCCTCACCGCAAAGCGCAGCGCCTTGAAATCGACGTTCAGTTCAGCCCAGGCATCGCCGTTTTTCCACAGCAGGCGCAGGCTGTGATCGTTGGGCCGCTCGGCGGCAACAGCGGCTCCCATCCCAAAGGCGGGATGCGTGTTGCGCAGAGCCAGCAGCCGCAGCTGCCCCGACACCACGGGCTTATTCAGCCGTTCCTCCGCCTCCGCAAAGGCATAAGCATGCCGGTTGATCTCCCGATTGTCCGCCTCCGGCTCCCGATCAAACGCCGCCAGGTCGTTTTCCCCCGCCAGCAGATCCAGATACCATACCTGCGGGATGCCCGGCATGAACATTTGCACCGCCCTTGCCAGCAGCATTTTCTCCTCGCTGCAGCCCAGCGCGGAATAATAGGCGACGTCCATCTGATACACCTCGGGCTTATCGCTATAAATCATCTTGCGGCGTCCGCCGCGTTCAACGATCCGCTGAGAGAGCGCGTCAATGCGCTCGTCCGGCAGCAGTCCCCGCAGATCGCGCATGGGGATGCCGTCATGGCAGCCCAGCATGTTCACCATGCGGAGGCCATTCCCGATCTGCTCCTTTGCCCAGGCGAAGATCCAGGCGGAGTCTCCGGTATCCAGCGCGTCGATCAGCAGGCCGGGCAGGAAGTAATCATAGGCCATGCAGCCCTGATCAGCCAGCTTGCGGTAAGCCTTTGAAGCATAAGGCGCGTGGATCTCGGGCAGCACCGCCAGGCCGTGGCTTTCGGCCATCTGCTTCAGACGGCCCAATATCTGCCAGGTTTCGGGCTCGTTCATAAAATTGACGCGCGCGGGCGCTTTATGCAGGCGGGTGTAGGCATCCAGGCGGACGGTGGAAGCGCCGTATTGCGCCAGCTGCTCCATCACCTGATCATACCACTGCCATACCAGCGGGCTTTGAATGTTCACATCCATCTGCCCCATATACCGCCTGCGGCTTTCCAGCAGGCGGCACGCCGCCGGGCGGAAACGCTCAAAGCCGGACCAATCCATTTCCTCGGGCGCGCGCCCCCGGGCCAGCTCCCCGTTGATCCGCTCGGCCATGCGCCGCGCCACATCATAGCAGCCGCCTGCCGCCTCCAGCAGGTCAAATAGATCAACGGCCGGGTAAAAGACCTTCTGATAAAAGGTATTCCAATAGGGCACCTCCCGCCCGTCGGGCAGGCGCACCATCAGGATGGGCAAAGCCTTTTTCCGCAGATTCATGGAGGAAAACTGATCGGGCCGGGGCTGGATGTATCCCCGCTCGGTCATATCGCCAAGGCCCGCCCAGAAGCGGTTCCAATCGATAAAGAAATCCCGGTAGGGCGAGGCGTCACCCCGGCGCAGGATATCCTGAAACTGCGGTGAAAGCACGGACAGATGGTTCAGGATAAAATCGACGATCAGCCCCAGCCCCATTCCCCGCAGCGCTTCCAGATCCTCCCGCCGGGCCAGCGACGGGCATAGGTCATAGGAAATCACCGAAAACCCGCGATCCAGATCGGTATTGAACAGCGTGGGCAGGATGTAAAAGGACCGAAAAGCATCCTTCATGGCCGGAAGCGATAAAAACCGCACCGTTTCCGCCAGATTTCCGCCCAGGCTGTCGGGATACGCGTTGAGAATCACGCCCTGATCCATGGCGCACACCTCCTGCGGCGCTCGCCGCGATGTATTTTTTCAGATACGCTATTATACCATATTTGCCGCCCGCCGTTCAAGCCCGGGCGCGATTTCAGCGATGGATCCTGAGGGTCTTCACCTCAAAGGTCCTGAAATGCAGCGCGATCTCCCGGCCCTGCAGGGCCGCGCCCTCCAGCTCGTTTTCCAGCATATCGCACAGCGTCACGGCCTCGGCCGGGATCCCCAGGGTCAAACGGCAATCGGTATCCGCTTTTTTCGCCTCGTAGAGCCGCAGGATGATATCGCCGCTGCCGTCCTCGGCGGGCTTGACGGTATCGATAAACACGTTGGGCGCGTCCACCCGGAAAGCGCTGAAGCCAGGGCAACGGCCCGGAGCGGTCTGCAGGGGAACGTTCAGATCGTAGGCCTCCCGCACCACGGGACTGTCCAGGAAGCTGCCCTCCCAGGCGGTAAAGGCGTAGGTAAAGGTATGCACGCCGTTGTCCGCCCGCATCTCGGGACAGGCGGCGGCGCGGAGCAGGGTCAATTGCAGGCGGTTCTCATTCATGCTGACGCCGTACTTGCAGTCGTTGAGCACCGCCGCGCCGTGGCTCTGGTCGCACAGCGCGCTGTAGCGCTGGTTGCATACCTCAAAGCGATCGCTGTCATAGAGCCGGGAGCGATGGGTGGGCCGGGTCATGTAGCCGAACTGGATCTCGTTGATGCCCTCGGAGGCCGCCACATCCACCGGGAATTCCACCTTGAGCAGGCGAAAAGATGAGCCAACTGCATATGGAAGGCTCGTTCCGATTGTCCTATAACGCTTCGCTCTTTGCCAAGGAGCACCTGGGATATCTATTGACATTTGACCGGCTGATCGGCACCTCTGTCGACAGCAGCCTTGTTTTCCGTCCGCTTATGCCAAAGCTGGAAACGAAGCTGTTTCTTATCCGGAAAAGGTACCAGACCTTTTCACCCATAGCGGAGAGGTTCCTAATGCAAATACAATATTCCTTTTCAAATGAATAGCAAGCTTTAAAGCAACCAGTTAACATAAAAACAGGAAACAAAGCTATGGTCAAGCATATCTTCTCTATTATCATCTCTGTAGCTTTCCAGGGATTGCATCAGTCTGTTTTTTTGCAGCCGACCGCAATTTTAAGCAACAAATGCGCAATCATGAGAATTGAAAAGAAGACCGGATATGGTAAAATGGGATTGAAATTGAGAGAAAAAGAAGGTGAGCAACGTGCAGGCGGCGGAAAGGCTGGTATCCACTCAGTCTGAGCAATTTTTCTATGCTCCGAGTCAGCTGGCGCGGGAGCACTTTCTTTATTCGTTGTGCGCTGGAAATTATGAGTATCTTCCCGGCTATGCATTGCGCCGGTCCTCTTATGAAAGCTGGCTGCTGGAGGTGATCCTCTCCGGCAGCGTGACGCTGGAAAGCGAGGGATTTATTTATCACGCGCAGGAAGGGGATGCAGTGCTGCTGGATTGTCATCAGCCCCACAGCTATCATTCCGCACAGGGATGGCGGGCGCTGTGGGTACACTTTGACGGGCCGCCGATGATGGGTTATGCAAGCCTCTTCCGTCAACGGTTCGGCTCTCCGGTTTTCCCGGACTGTGCGAGGGCAGTTCGTCCGCTGCTGGAACGCATTCTGCGCATGCTCTCCGAGCCGACGGAGCTGCGAGAGGCCGAGATGAACCTATGTCTGACCGAAGCGCTGACGCTGCTGACGGAATCTTCCATGCCTCAGCCCATCACAACGCCTGTTGACGAGCTGAAGTCCGTTCTTGCACGGATCAACCGGCAGCTTGGGCGGGAGATCGATGTAGACGAAATGGCTCGGATGTCTTCCCTCAGCAAGTATCACTTTATCCGGGTGTTTCAGAAATCAGTGGGGATGACACCCCGGCAATATGTGATCGCTGTTCGCATGAACCATGCGAAATACCTGTTGACGCACACCGACCTGACAGTAGGGACGCTGGCTGAACGAGTCGGATACGCTTCAGAAAGCATGTTCTGCGCCACTTTCAAGCGCACCCAGGGCATCACACCGACGGAATACCGAAGGAGCAGAAAGGAGACAAAGCCATGAAGCCAATGCGGAAAACGATCAAAGACTGGCTGTTTGCAGCCGGAGAAAGCGCTGAATGCCTGAATGACGCCGTCCCGGTTCGACTGCCGCATACCTGGAGCGTGGACGAGGCGTTACAACACCATGTGGGGAAAGGCTGGTACCGTATCGTACTGCCCGCCGGAAGTCTGATGCCGACAGGAAGAGCATTCCTGTATTTTCACGGTGCATATCGGGATACGGAAGTCTCTGTCAACGGCCAGCAGGTCGGCAAGCATAATGGATCAGGCTATACGCCCTTTACCGTGGAAATCACGAATGCGCTGTGTGAAGATAGCGATACGATCGTCACAGTTTGCGTGGATAACCGTTTTTCTACGGAAGCGGTTCCTTATGACCGCAGCTTTGACTGGGCCAACGACGGCGGTCTGCACCGCCCGGTGGAACTTTGGCAGACCGGGGCAGCCGTGCTCCGGAGCTGTCAAATCGAAGCCGCGCCAGTGATCCTGCCCACCGGAAAGCGTCAGAAAAATGGACAGGCGGTCTTTGGCTTTACCGCAAAGCTGGACGGATCCGAGGCCGGCGGAAGCGTCCGGTGGGAGCTGCATCGAGGGGCCGAGGACAGCATCACGCCAATGGACAATGAGCCGCTGCTTTCCGGTTCCCTACCGAGCAGGACGGACGTACGGCTGGAGCCCATGCAATTGCCGGAAGCAGCGTACTGGCATTTTGACCGGCCCGAACTCTATACTCTGGTTTTGAGGGTAGCCGGAAAGGACGGAACCGTGTCCGACGAGCGGACATGGACTTTCGGCTTCCGTGAATTGAAACTGCAGGGCAGTCAGTGGCTGTTCAACGGCGAAGCTGTACGCCTGCCCGGCATGGAATGGATGCCGGGCTCCGACCCTGCATCCGGTGCTGCGGAAACGCGGGAAACCATGGAAAAAATGTTGTCCTTGGTGAAAGAGAGCAACAGCGTGCTCACCCGCTTTCACTGGCAGCAGGACAACTGGGTTTTCGACTGGTGTGACCGGCATGGCCTGCTGGTTCAGGAGGAAGTTCCTTTCTGGGGAAAGCAGCCGGAAGGGGATCCGGATAAGCTGTGGCCGGTGATTGAGTCACAGCTGGAAGAGATGATTGCCGCTCACCGCCATCATCCGTCGATCGTTTCCTGGGGTGTGGGCAACGAGCTCTCTGCTCACACCTGGCCAGTACAGCGCTATATCCGACGGGCCACGGCCTGCGCCCACCGTCTGGATTCCTCCCGCTTTGCCAACTATGTGACCAATACCGCCTGGCGGTGCAAGCGTCAGGATGGCGCTGGAGACGGAGACATCCTGATGATCAACGATTATATCGGCACCTGGGAACCCAACCTGGAGCAGGATGCCTCCTGGCGGGAGCTGCTGGATGCCCATCCGGGGAGAGCGTTTCTTCCTTCGGAATTCGGTCTGTGCGAGCCCGCATTCACCGGCGGCGATGCGGCCCGGGAGCGAATCTTCCTGGAAAAAACGGCGTATTATCGTCAGATCCCGGAAATTGTCGGCACGATTTACTTCTGCCTAAACGATTACCGCACGCACACGGGCGAAGAAGGGGAAGGCCGGCTGCGGCGGCGGGTACACGGTTCCGTCTCGCTCACCGGCGAGCCTAAGCCCTCCTGGTTCACCGTGCAGCGGGAGCACGCACCGCTGACCGCTGAGCAGAGAGAGAATGGGCTGCTCCTTACCTGCCGGAGGGACATTCCCTGCTACACGGTCTCCGGTTACCTGCTGACAGACGGGAAGAACAGCACGGCCGTACCGGATCTGCTGCCCGGCGAAAGCTGGCTGTACTCCGGACACACAACAGAAGGAGAAATGCGGATCCTGCGTCCGAACGGGGACTTGGTCATGAAGATTCGATGAAAGAGGTGTGCTGCGCATGACACAGGCTGCAGGCTTTGCCAAAGTATGGCGGGAAACAGTGATCATACCCACCTACGGCGTGGGCAAGCCAGATCGGAATCCTATGTTCCTGGAAAAGCGGGTATACCAGGGCAGCAGCGGCAAGGTGTACCCCCTGCCGGTGATCGACAAGATTTTGGACGAAAAAGAGGATAAACCCTACACCGCCGTGTGGCTGGAAAATGACTACATCAAAGTCATGGTGCTGCCGGAATTAGGCGGTCGCATCCAGCGGGCGTATGATAAAACCAACGGCTATGACTTTGTGTATTATAACGAGGTCATCAAGCCCGCCCTGGTGGGCCTGACCGGCCCCTGGATCAGCGGCGGCATTGAGTTCAACTGGCCCCAGCATCACCGGCCCACCACCTTTGGCCCCACCGATTTCCGCACCGTGGAAAATGCCGACGGCAGCGTTTCCGTGGAGCTCAGCGAGGTCGACCAGATGTACGGCACCAAGGGAAAAATGACCTTTACGCTCTACCCGGACAAAGCCTACATCGAAATCAAGGGCCAGCTCTATAACCGCACTAACCTGCCCCAGACCTTCCTGTGGTGGGCCAATCCCGCCGTGGCGGTGAACGACAACACGCAATCGGTGTTCCCGCCCGACGTGTCCGCTGTCTACGACCATGGCAAGCGGGATGTAAGCAAGTTTCCCATCGCCACCGGCGTTTATTACAAGCACGATTACGGCGCGGGCGTGGACATTTCCCGGTATAAGAACATCCCCGTGCCCACGTCCTACATGTGCGCTCATTCGGATTATAATTTCGTGGGCGGCTACGATTACGGCGTAGAGGCAGGCATCCTGCACATTGCCGATCACCATGTAAGCCCCGGCAAAAAGCAATGGACCTGGGGCAATGGTGATTTTGGCCAGGCTTGGGATCGGAACCTGACGGACAACAACGGCCCCTACATCGAGCTGATGACCGGCATGTACTGCGATAACCAGCCGGACTTCACCTGGCTCAAGCCCTTCGAGGAAAAGACCTTCACCCAGTATTTCATGCCCTACAAGGCGGCAGGGTACGTGAAGAACGCCAGCAAAGAATGCGTGCTGAACCTGGAAGTGAAGGACGGCAAAGCAGCGATCAACATCTATACTACTCAACTTTTTGAAAAGGCCCGGGTGACACTGACGGCCAAGGGTGAAATCATCTACGATAAATCTGTTGATTTAAGCCCTGTCAATATATTAAAGGATACCATTGATGTATCCGTTCCCGAAACCGAATTGACATTAGCGGTGTATACTTCCGGCGGCAGAAAGTTATTGGATTACACCCCCCAGCCCAAGAAGATCGAAGAAATCCCCGATCCCATGCCGCCTGCCAAGCTGCCGAATGAAATTCTGACCAACGAAGAATTATATTTGACCGGTATCCATTTGGAGCAGTACCGCCACGCCACCTATCTGCCCGATCCTTATTACCTGGAAGCGCTCAAGCGCGATCCCGGCGATATCCGGGCCAACAACGCCTACGGCACTTTGCTTTTGAGGCGTGGCAAGTTTTCCGAAGCCGAAACCTATTTCCGCGCCGCCATTGCCCGCATGACCAGCCGCAATCCCAACCCCTACGACAGCGAAGCATACCTGAATCTTGGTCTGGCCCTGCGGTATCAGGGCAAGGATGATGCCGCTTATGACGCCTTCTTCAAGGCCATCTGGACGGCCGCCGAGCAGGAAACGGGGTATTATCACATCGCCTGCATCGACTGTAAGCGCGGCGAATATGAATTAGCGCTGGAACACATTGAGCGCAGCCTGGTCAAGAACTATCACAATCTGAAAGCCCGGGCCCTCAAGGGCCTGATCCTGGACAGCCTGGGCCGCAGCCTGGAGGCCGAGCGCTGGTATGAAGAAAACCTGAAGTTGGACGCCTTCGACTACGTGTCCCGCATCGAAAGCGGCGATATCACCGGGGCATTGGAATTGATGGGCGACCGGGCCAGCAGCTATATCGAATGCGCCATCGACTATGCCGAGGCGGGATATTACGAGGATGCTGTGTTCATCCTGGAATGCTGCCCCAAGCCCACGCCCATGGTGTGGTATCATTTGGCGCTGTATGTCGCGCTGAACGGCGATGCCGATTATGCGCAGGAAGCCCTGGACAACGCCGCAAGCGCCGATTCGCTCTATTGCTTCCCCAATAAGCTGGAAGATATCCTCGCCCTGCAATTTGCCATCCAAAACAACGAAAAGGATGCCAAAGCGCCCTATTACCTGGGCTGCCTGTGGTATGACAAGCGGCAGTATGACGACGCCATTGCCTGCTGGGAGCTGTCGGCGCAAATCGACTGCGATTTCCCCACGGTGTGGCGCAACCTGAGCCTGGCCTATTACAACAAGCGCAACGAGCCCGAAAAGGCCAAGCGCTGCATGGAACGGGCCTATGCCTTGGATGAAACCGACGCCCGCGTGCTGCTGGAGCTGCATCAGCTTTATGGCAAGCTGAATTACAGCATCGAAGACCGCTTTGCTTTCCTGGACGCTCACAAAGAAGTGGCTTTCCAGCGGGACGACCTGTACACCGAATACTGCGCCCTGCTCAACGACCTGGGACGGTATCAGGAAGCGCTGGATCTCATCATGGCCCATACATTCCACCCCTGGGAGGGCGGCGAAGGCAAGGTGACCACCCAGTACGCCGTGGCCCTGACCCAGCTGGGCATCCGGGCCCTGAACGGCGGCGACGCGGCAAAAGCAAAAGAACTGCTGGAAAAGGCCCTGATCTTCCCCCATAACCTGGGCGAAGGCAAGCTGGAAGGGGCTAAGGACAATAACATCCATTACTATCTGGGCCTGGCCGAAAAGGCCCTGGGCAATGAAACCGAAAGCATTCGCCACCTGGAGCTGGCCGCTGAGGGCAATGAGGAGCCCGCCTCCGCCATGTATTACAACGACCAGCCCGCCGATATGATCCTGTATCAGGGCCTTGCCAACCGCGCCCTGGGTCGGGAGGAAAAGGCGTCCAGCCGCTTCCACAAGCTGATCTCCTACGGCGAAAAACACTACTACGATCAGGTGAAGATCGATTATTTTGCCGTCTCCCTGCCCGACCTGCAATTGTTTGACGAGAATTTGTCCATCCGCAACCGGGCTCACTGCGAATATCTCATCGCCCTGGGCAGCTTCGGTCTGGGCGACCGGGAGCGGGCGGCGAAGTGCTTCGACGCCGTGCTGAAAATCGATCAAAGCCACCAGGGCGCCATCCTGCACAGGCAGCTTTTGTAAATCTCCCTTCCGATCAAAGGTCAAGCAAAATCCCCGGCAAACGCATTTCCGCGTCCGCCGGGGATCCTTTTATATAAGCTCCAATGCGCGGCAGCCCTTACCGCCGGATATATACATCGATCTCCCGGATCCCGCCGCTTCGCACGCGCCGGGCGATCTCCTCCGGCAGCGTATCGCCGGGGAAATCAGCGCCGTCCGCCGTCATATGCGCCACCGTATATTGGCCGGGGATCAGGCTGCCGGCCCCGTCAATGATATAGCGCACGCGGCACTGGCCCAGGAAAACAGCCTCCACCGCGCCGTCCGGCGGGATCAGACGGGCGGGCAGCATGGGCGCAAAGCGCAGCGTCAGAGCGCCGTCCTCCAGGGCGAAGGGCGAGGGGCCAAACATCATCTGCTGCCACATGGACAAAAATTCCGCCGTGGAGCCCGACAGGCGGGCCACAAAGCCGCGGCCGTGCAGGGCCGGATCGGGATTGGCGCTGCTGACGATGAAGGATACGTTTTCATACACCGAGCGTCCGTAGACCGCCGGATCCATGAAGGGCACCAGGGCGGTATTGAAGGCCTCCTCAAAGGCGTCGTACAGGCCGGAGCGCAGCAGCTCCAGCAGGTATTTGTATTCCATATGCAGCCAGATGGATTCGTTTTCCAGCCAGCCGGGCGTAAATGCCTTGCAGCGGCCCGCCTCAAAGGTCAGGCTTTTCAGGCTTTCATTGACCTTGAACATGCCCAGCTTGGCGTCGTACAGGCCGCTTTCCTTTACCCTTTCCGCCATGCGGCGCTTTTCTTCCGCGGGCATGTTCAGCTTGAGCCAGCGCACCGGGCCTTCCAGGAACAGGGGCAGCGTTTCGGTCTCGCCATTCGGGAACATCAGATAGGTGGGGCAGATGCCGCCGCCCAGCTCCGCCGCGCGGCCCAGGCCCGCGTCCACAACGGCCTCAAAGCCCCGCAGCATGGCCGCCGCGTCGCTCGTAGTCATCACCGTCTGATCGCCGGACACGCCGTCCGCCGTGCGGTCCCGATAATCCTCCCGCAGGGCGCAGGTTTCCCGCCAGCGGGCCTGCGCATCCCCCTGCAGGCGGGACAGCGCCAGCAGCAGATCGGCCATTTCGTCATAGAGCACGATCTCGCCGTCCGCCTCTTCCAGCGCCGACGCCGTAAAGGCCAGCAGGCGTTTCAGCTCGCAGGTTTCAGCCACCGAGGAACCGCCCAGTCCGGGCAGGCCGTTCAGGGCGTCGTACCAGCCCGGCTTGCCGCCCTCCATTTCGATCCCGACGCCCGCCCGATCCAGGGCGGCGTATTTCAGCGCGCAGAGCATGACCAGCTTTTCCATCAGCGTGCTGTACGCGATCTCGCCGTCCCCGTACTGCTCGCGCATCCATTTTCCGCCGGCGCCGGCCTTGCGCTCCATATCCAGGAACCGCGTCTGCCTTTCGCCGTTTTGCCCCGCCGCGCAGCGGTCTTTATAGGGCAATATTTTCGCCCGGGTCTCATACCAGGGATAATCCGCCGCGCCGAAGAGCAGCTCCCGCTTTTTCTCCGGCCAGACGGCCAAATAGCTTTCGATCAGATCCAGGCTGTACGTCCAATGATCGCACCAGTAGCCCTCGCCAAAGTCGGCATTGGGCTCGGACGCTGCGTTTGCCAGGATCCGCCGGGCCAATCCCTGCTCCTCTTCATTCAGGGCGAGGGCCAATTGGCCCGGGGTAAAATCGCCCTTCAGCAGCGCTTTCAAGGCCTCGTTGCCCGGGGCTTGCTCCAGCCACCGCGCCCGCTGCTCCTCCGGCACCCGGAAGGTCATGCGGTCGATGACCAGGGGGTTGTAGCCGTCGCTCTGGAACAGGCTGAAAAACGCGCGGATATCGGCGTCCCCCACCCAGGGATGGAACAGCACGCCGCACCGCCGGTTCTGGCACACGTCCCGGAAATTGCCGTTGCCCTGGCTGTAAAACTCCGGCGACATCACAAAGTAATTGTATTCCCGCTCCATATCGCCGTGCTTGCGGGAATAGAGATAGAACACGTTTTGCTTATCGCCGTCGGAAAAGCGGATGGGCTCGCCGCCCCGCAGCAGGTTATCCAGATAGCACTGGCGGCTGTAGGCGTCAAAGGCCGGATCGGCGGTCCTGCCCCCGATGACGGCGGTGAGGCTGTCGGTCAGGGCGTTGGCCTCCGCCCGCTTTCCATCAAACCACGCATCGTCCAATACGGTCTGCGGGCCAAACTGCCCAAGCAGCGTTTCCTTGCTGTCGGCATGGCCGTACAGCTCGTTCAGCGTCAGGCTTTCCCCGGGATGGAGCTCGCCCGTCCGCCGGAAGAAGGCGCAGGGGAACAGATTGGAAAGCGCCTGCTCCCTGAGCGGGCCATTGAGCCCGCCTTTCTCCAATTCCCGCGGCCTTGCCAGCGAGGTATCCCAGCCGAATATCGCCTCGGGATCCACGATGGGAGGCACGCGCGCGCCGTCCGCTCCCATGCCCAGGGCAAAATTGCCCTCCTGTATTTCATGCACTGTGGCGGTATCGGCCATGCTGTACCGCACGCGGTAATAGGGCAGCGTGCCGGCCGGATCGGTATCCAGTTCCACCTGCATCCAGGCTTTGGCCAGCTGGGTCATGTTTTTGAGCGCGTCCTGGCCCACCCCGGCGCACACCAGGGCGGGCATGCCGTCCGTCAGCTCCAGCGCCAGGCGTCTGTCCGTCAGATTGGTCACGTGCACCTGCCTTGCCAGCGCGCCCACCCGGCAGCCCGGCGTCACAAAATAGACCACGTCCACGGCCAGGTCCTTGTTCCGCCAGCGCAGCGCCAGTTCGTTGGGGCGGATGCGCATATCGCCGGCATCGTCGGCAAAGGCCTCGATCACGGCGTATCCCCCGCCGTCGGTTTTTTCATATTTCAGAAAGGTGCGGAAGCCCTTGAACCGCGTGTTCTGCCAGGCCACGTGGGCGGGGCTGAATTCCATGACGGCGTGATCCTTGTCCCGAAGGCCAAAGCTGCTCACCGCCTGACCGCGGTTGCAGTAATAGCACCACAGCGGAATGCCCTGCTCCCCGGCGATGCCGGGCAAAAAGCTGGCAAAGGGCGGCTGCGCGCCATAGCGCTCCATGATAAAGGTATCCCGTTCCATATTTAATCGCTCCCTTCCAGTTCCGCGTCGATGTTGATCTCGTCAAGCATCGTCAGCGCATCCCGCTTCACCAGCGGCCCGTCCAGCGCTTTGCCGTTCAGCCGCGCGCGGACCACCCGCAGCGTTTTCCAATCCTTTTCGCTGGGCCGGCGATAGCGCACTTCGCAGGGACGCCCGGCAAAATAACAGCGGATCACGGCGGTCTCGGCGCCGCCGAAATCCTCCGGCGTTAGGCAAGGCGCCAGCAGCAGATCGCCGTTCTGTCCCCGCACGCCAAAGACCAGGGTGATCAGGCACAGCATCAGCCAGCTGCCCGCGCCGGTCAGGTAGGGATACATGCCCCGGCCCTTGGGATCAAAATATTCCGGGATGCCGGGATAGACCCGGCTGATCTCCGCCGCCATGCTCTGGCCTATCAGTCCCCGCAGCGCCTTCATGCCGGCGTCCCGGTATCCCCGGGACAGCAGGGCGTAGGCGTACATCACGGTCATATGGCAGAACACCGCGCCGTTCTCCTTATGCCCGTAGGCAAAGCCGAACTGGCGGCCCAGGGGCGGGATATCGCCGCCGAAGTTTTCATTGAGGCAATAGCCGCCGCGTTTTTCGTCATACAGCAGGGCGTCGGCGTTTTTCTGGATGGACAGGGCCTGGCTGTCGTCCGCCGTGCCGCTCATCAGCGCGAACACCTGGCCGGTGAGCATCATGGGCCGCACGGCCTGTCCGTTGTTATCGTAATAGCTGTTCATCCAGCCCTGGGCGGTAAACTCCTGTTCCCGCAGGTGGCGGATCAGCCGGTCGCCCATTTTGCGCAGGGAAGCGGCGATCCAGCGGCAGTCCGCCTTGCGCACGGCGGAGCGATCCTCGCACACGGCCTCATACTGCCGCAGGGCCTCGCTGCGCTGCTCCCAGGGCGCTTCCAGCAGCATGCAAAAATACGCGTTCAGTGGCACGCTTTTGACCTCCGCGTCGGCCAAGGCGTCGCACAGATCGGCCAGCACCCCCAGATTGCCCGCGTAGGCGGCGGTAAAGGCCACGCTTTCGCCGCGCTCGGCCGCCATATCCAGGGCGTCGTTCCAGTCCGCGCCCCGGAGGCGGATGCAGCCGTGTTCCCCGGCGTCGCAGCAGGCTGTCACATGCTGCACCAAAAGATGCTCCAGCACGGTGCCGCGGCCCAGGGCGGTGCCGGCGGGCTCCTGATCGGCCAGCACCTCGCCGCGCTGCTTGCGCCGGTCGCGGAACCAGGGCTGTTTTTCGGTCAGGATGGACAGATCGCCGGTCTGCTGGATATAGGCGTTCACCGTCACCAGCGGCCAGAAGCCATGATCCATCCATACGCGGACGATATTGTTGCGGTCGGCAATGAACGCGCCCGGCTGGCTGCCGATGATGGTGGCGTTGGTGCCGTCGGCCCGGACGCCGGCGAAATAGCGCACCAGATCCTCCCGCACTGCCGCGGGATCGCGCAGGATCAGCGCCAGGGAATCCTGCCACAGATCGCGCCAGCCCCGGCCGCCGCGCCCGTAATCGTGATGGGGCAGGAAGCTGCACCCGCAGATGCGGCGGATCTCGGGTTGCACCGCCACCCAGCGCAGCCAGCCGTCCAGGGCGTGATCGCCCGTTTCAAAGGAGGCCGCGCCCACGCGCTGCCAATGGGCCTGGGTCTGCGCCAGCGCCTGCTCAAAGGCCTCCGGCGTCAGGTAGCGCAGGCCGTCGTCGTTGATCCCCAGGGCAATGAGCCAGCTTTTTTGCTGACCGGGGGCCAGCTCGCAGGGGGCAAACTGCAGCACGGCGGCCATCTCATAGCCCTCCGCGCGGTCCCCCGGAGCCATCCAGGCGGCCTGCTGGGCCAGCGCCTGGGGCCAATCATAGCTGCCGCTGCCCACATAATCCTGCACCGGGCCCAGGAAGCGGACGGGCGCTTGGCCGTCGTCCTGCCTGCCGAAGACGGTGTAGACTGTATTGCCGGGCTTGTGGCCGCGCTCGTCAAAGGTCATGGTGGGCGTCAGGCGCAAGCCGCACTCGGCGACCTCCAGCCGGTTCAGCAGGCTGGTCACATGGCGATGATCGCGGATATTGTCGGCGCTGCGGCCATAGAGCGGGAAGGCCGCCGTGGGCGTCAGGCGCAGGGGCTTATCGCCGGTATTGCGCAGGGTGACGCGCATCAGTTCGGTCCGCGCCTCCCCGGCGGGCACAAAAACAAGCGCCGAGGACGCCAGCCCCAGCCGGTCGTTTTGCCTGCATACCTCAAACCACAAAAGACCGCCCCGGACGCTGACCTCCTCGGGCTCGGAAAAGCGGCTTGCCTGCTGCGCGGCCGAATTGCCGGCGGCGCTCCACAGCGCGCCGTTCTCCAGCACGGCAAAAAAGTTCCGCCCCGCCCGGCTTTCATGCAGCGTTTCCACGCTGGCCGGCGGCAGCAGGAAGCTGTTCTGCCCCGTTTTGCAGTCCCCGGCCAGGCGGGAAGTGACGCTGCTCATCATCCCCGCCGCGTTGACCAGCGGAAATACCATCTCAGGCGCGCGATCCGCCTCGTACAGCACAAAATCACCGTTTTTATGCGTATATTCCAACCGCAGCATGCTGATCTCTCCCGTTTTTTTCTGAATTATACCATGCATAAAATTCTCGCGTCAATACGCGAACGCGCGGGCGCGCCGGAAGGCGTTGAAAAAGGGCCGCCGTTCGGCGACCTCTCTCTTTAAGGGGGAACGATAAGGGCCTCCGCGGCCCTTATAATCCTGCGCCAGGAGACTTCGCCTCCTGGACCTCATCGGGCGAACAAGCTTGATGGCACTATCAAACAACTTCCGCCAGTTTTGTCAGTAAGGTTGTCGCGAAGAGGCCGTCTGAGGCAATGAAAAAACAGGTTGTCGTCTGATTTGAGCAAGCTCAAGCAGCCGTCATCCTGCTTTTTCGGGATTGCTGCGCAATCCTCGGCCCGCTTCGCGTGCCAACCTCAGACTGGGGCTTTATATCAAAGTTTAAATACGTTAGCTGCGCCGGAAATGACGACGGCTTTGCCGACGTCAATGACGCGGTAGCGTCATAGCGATCATACAGAAATGCCCAGACCGAGCTTGCTCGAGTCTGGGTTATTTTTGTTGATCGCGTATTTCCGGTGCGCTCTTTGCGACAACCTCTTTTCCAATCAACTGCGGGAAGTTGCTTGTTTATGTCGCTAAAAAGCATCCGCAGCTGGCGGGGTCTGGGGTGCAACTTGTACCCCAGCAGGGTTTTTAAGGGGCTCGAAGCGCCTGGAAAGGCTGCCAGTAGCAGCCTTTCAGCGTAGAGCGGGCCGGTAGGCCCCGGACACAGCGCCCCTTAACGTTCCCCTCCCCGTCAAATTTCTTCTTTTGAGTGTGCTTTATTCTTAGGGTTAGAAATTGCTGACGCCCAGATCGGGGATCTTGCTCTGCACCTCCTGGGCGTACTCCCGGGTAAAGCGGATGAACGCCTCCAGATTGGGGACGGACAGGGCGTTTTCCCTATAGCCGATATAGCTTGTGCGGGAGACGGGAGAGCCGTCCGTATAGAACAACTGCTGATAGCACAGATTTTTTTCACGTCGCCATTGATCGGCGTTCAGGAACAGCCCGTACCCCAGGCCACAGCGCACCATTTCAAAGCAGATATTGCTGTTGCGCACGGTGATGGCGGTATAGGGCGGCGTATCAAAGTGATCATACCACCATTTTTCGATGGTGCCGTCGGTATGGTGATCGGTCTGGTAGGTAATGAGCGGCAGCTCGGGCAATTCCTGCAAGGTAAAAGGCTTGTTGCTGACGATATAGCCGAAATGCGTATAGAGCGGCTCCTTTTTGAAGGCTCCCGTATAATCGCCGCAGAAGAAGGCGATCTGGGCGCTGCGGTCGTTCAGCCGATGCACGTTATCATGGCTCAGGTAGCTTTCCACCTCAAAATTGATTTGCGGATAGATGCTTTTAAAGCGGCGCAGCAGTTCCGGCAGAAAAAACTGGGCGATGGAATTGGAGCAGGTGATCTGCAGCGTGCCCGAAATGGTCTTCTCAAAGCGGAGGGACTGTTTCAGCGTTTGATACTGCTCCAGCATGCTCTGGCAGTATTTCCACAGCAGCTCCCCTTCCGGCGTGAACGTAAGTCCTTTGGAGGAACGGTAGGTGATCACCGTATCCATTTCGTCCTCGATCTGCTTGAGTCGCCGGGTCAGCACGGGCTGCGTGGTAAATAGCCTGTCGCTGGCCTTTGACAGGCTTTTCACATCGTGCAGGCAGCATATCAATTCCCAATCCTGTATCCGCATACGGCATCCTCCCCGGCGTTCTTTTTTATTTCAGCATCATTGATTATATTCTATACAAAACTCCCGCTAAGATCAAGGAAATATTTCGCTATATGACATTTTTTGCATAGCGCTCCATACCTTTTTTGAATTTCACATGGAGCGCGCAGTCATGTATAATATGGATTGTCAAAGGACATTCAAAGCAAATGAACGGCTGTGAAAGCGAGGAATGCGGCATGAAAATCGGCGTACTTCAAGGGAACGGCATCGGGCCTGAAATCGTAAACGCGACGATGCGCGTGATCGACGCCTGCGAGCTGGGGATCGAATGGGTGGATATCCCCATCGCGGAGCGCGCTATTGAAAAATGGGGCGAGCCCGTTCCCTATCAGGCCATCAAAATGGCCAAGGAACTAAAGGTCACACTGAAGGGCCCCATCACCGTGGAAAAGGGCAAGGGCCGCGTGGTCTGCACCCATGAGGACGGCACGGTGGAAACCCATTGCTCCTTCAATAACGCCCTGCGGCACGAGCTGAATCTGTTTGTCAACCCCCGTCCGGCCAAAGGTATCCCCGGCATTTCCGGCAAGTATGAAAAGCTGGACGTGGTGGTGATGCGGGAGATCTCCGAAGGCATTTACGCGGCCGTCGAGCACCGCATCAACGGCGATCTGGCCTCCGAGGCCGTCAAACTGATCACAAAGAGCGGCGCCGAACGGCTGGCCCGGTACTCCTTCGAGTACGCCAGGGCCCACGGCCGCAAAAAGGTGACCTGCGTTCACAAGGCCAACGCCATCAGCCTGACCGACGGACTGTTCCTGGAGTGCTTCCGCCGGGTGGCCGCCGAATATCCGGACATCGAATCCAACGATTACATGGTGGACGCCACCACCTATTACCTGGTCAAGGATCCCGGACGCTTTGACGTGATCGCCACCATGAACCAGTACGGCGATATCCTCTCCGACCTGTGCGCCGGACTGATCGGCAGCCTGGGCCTGGGCGCCGGCGGCAACATCGGCGAGGAATACAGCATGTTTGAAGCCTGCCACGGCTCGGCCCCCGATATCGCGGGCATGAACATCGCCAATCCCACCTCCCTGATCCTCTCGGGCGCCATGATGCTGCGGCACGTGGGCTATACCGAAGCCGGGGATCTGGTGGAAAAGTGCACCCGGGAGGTGCTGTCCGAGGGCAAGTGCCTGACCCGCGATCTGGGCGGCCAGGCCAACACCGACACCTTCACCGACGCGGTGATCGAAAAGATCAGGAAGGCGAGGAACGCGCAATGAACCTGCAAGGCGTAATTGAAACCCATGTGCACGCGTCGCCCGACGTGCGCGTCCGGTCGGTGGACGATTGGGGCATCGTGGAAAGCGCCGTGAAGGCCGGTATCCGGGCGGTGGTGATCAAAAACCACTTTGTGCCCACCATGTGCCGGGCGGCCGACGTGCAGCGGCTCAGCGACAAGGTGCAGATCTTTGGCGGCATCGCGTTGAACCGCTCGGTGGGCGGCGTCAATCCCTACGCGGTGGATATCGCCCTGCGGCTGGGCGCCAAGGTGGTTTGGCTGCCCACGCACGATTCCGCGGCCCATCAGCGCTGCCACGGCAAAACAAGCGGTCTGGAGATCAAGCCCGGCACCGAGGAGGAGAGGAACCTGCGCGCCATCATCCGCATGGTGGAGGATCACGGGGCCGCCCTGGCCACCGGCCACCTTTCCCCGGAGGAGATCATGCTGGTGGCCGACGAAGCCGTCCGGGCCGGGCTCAAACGGCTGGTCATCACCCATCCCGAGCTGCGGGTGGTCAATATGCCCATCAGCCAGCAAAAGGAACTGGCCTCCGCCGGTTGCTTCTTTGAGCGGGTGTACGCCCAGCCCGAGGGCGGCGGCAAATACCATGTGAACGTGGAGGACAACTACCGGGCCATGACCGAGGTGGGCTTTGACAGCACCATCGTATCGACCGACGGCGGCCAGGTGGAAAACCCCTTCTGGACGGTCTCCCTGCAAAACTATATCAACATCCTGGAAGAAAAAGGCGTAACCGAAGAGCAGCTGAACGTTATGTGCAAAAAAAATCCGGCCTATGTGCTTGGGCTGGATGAGTAATAGAAAGGAGAACCCCCATGAAAAAGATCCTGAGCATCGTTTGTATCCTTGCCCTCCTGTGCAGCATGACCGCCGTCGCCATGGCGGACGGCTATCCCAGCGGCACCATCACCATCATCTGCCCCTTCGGCGCCGGCGGCGGCAACGACACCGTGGCCCGCATCGTGAGCAACTATGCCGATAAGTACTTCGGCGTGACCATGGTGGTGGACAACCAGCCCGGCGGCAACACCATGCCCGCCTCCGGCGTGGTGGCCAAGAGCGATCCCGACGGCTACACCCTGCTGATCAACAACAACGTGAACATCACCGCCGCCACCCACGTGTACCAGGCGCCCTTCACCGTGGAGGACCTGATCCCCGTGGCCACCCCCGGCAACAGCTCCAACGTGCTCTGCGCCGGCCCCAACTCCCCCGCCGCCACCTTTGAAGAATTTGTGGCCTATGTGAAGGAGCATCCCGGCGAAGCCATCGTCTCCTGCGGCGGCTTCCTCAACGGCGACGGCCTGGCCCTGTTCAAGATCCAGAAGGAACTGGACCTGGACTTCATCATCATCCCCTACGCCTCCGGCAGCGAGCAGATCGCGGCCCTGATGGGCGGCCATGTGGACTTCTCCTGCATCGGCGGCAGCAACATCGTCAGCTACATGCAGGATGAAACCTCCGGCTTCAAGGCCCTGGCCGACGTGGCCCTGGAGAAGGACAGCCCCTATGGCATCCCCACCCTGCCCGAGCTGGGCTATGAAAACGCCTACGTGACCACCAGCCGCATGTTCTACGTGCCCGCCGGCACGCCCCAGGACGTGATCGACACCCTGTCCGCCGATTTTGAAAAGCTGTTCCAGGATCCCGAGGTCATCGAGCGCTTCGACGCCCTCGCCGAACCCTGCACCTCCGCCATCACCGACAGCGCCGCTCTCTTCGAGGCTCAGAAGGAAGAATTTGTCACCTACGGTGAAATGATCGAAGACCTGGGCGTCGCCGGCATGATCTAACGCCGTTTATCTGCCGCCTCCGGCCGGAATGCGCTTTCGGCCGGGGCGGCGTCTTTGGATGAAGGGACAGGTTGCGTATGAAGAAACTGATATTTGAAATGAAAAAGCGGCACCTGGAAATGATCGTGTCCGGGCTGATCATCGCCCTGGGCGTGGTCATGGAGGTGTGCATCCGCCAGGCCGAATGGCTCACCAAGTCCAGGTCGGCGGTCAATAACCCGGGATTCGTGCCCAATATCGGCGCTATCGCCCTGCTGGTCATCGGCGCGCTGCTGTTTCTGTCGTCGTTCCGGGTGGGAAAGGAAGAAAAAGTCACCCTGAACCTGAACAGCCTGGTGCTCATGGCCATCTGGTGGGTCTTCGCCCTGGTGGCGCCCTATACGGGCTTCATCCTTGGCGCGGCCATCGCCCTGGCGGCCTCCCTGGTCCTGTGGGGCGAACGGAAGCCGCTGACCATCGCGCTGATCAGCGTCATCGCGCCTGTGGTGACCTGGTTCATCCTGGGCTACCTGATGCAGGTCCGTTTCCCCGTGGGCGTTTTCGGGTTCTGAAAGGAGAGAAAGCTATGAATCCACAAATCCTGGAAGGCCTGAAAATGGTGGCCTCCCCCCTGGGCATCGCGCTGATGCTGGGCGGCGTCATCCTGGGCTCAGTTTTCGGCGCTATTCCCGGCCTGACCGGCAGCATCTGCATCGCCATCATGCTGCCCATCACCTTCGGTATGGATAAAACGCTGGCCATGGCCCTGCTGGTGGCCATCTACGTGGGCGCATCCTACGGCGGCAGCATCGCCGCCATCCTGTTTGGCACCCCCGGCACGCCGGAATCCAGCATGACGGTGTTTGACGGCCATCCCATGGCGCAGAGAGGACAGGCCAAAAAGGCACTGAACATCGCCCTGTACTCCTCGGCGGCGGGCAACCTGCTCAGCTCGGTGATCATGATCACCCTGTCTGTGTACATTGCCAAGATCGCCCTGGCCTTCGGCGCGGCGGAATACGCCTCGGTCATCCTGTTCTCGCTGGTGCTGATCGCCACCCTGGGCTCCAAGGGCTCGGCCCTGAAGGGCCTGGCGGCCGTATGCGTGGGCCTTTTCATTTCCTTTATCGGCCCCGATCCCATCAACGCCACGCCCCGGTTCAGCTTTGGCAATATCAACCTGACCAGCAGCATCTCCATCGTGCCGGTGCTGGTGGGCGTGTTCGTGGGCGGCGAGGTGCTGCAGCATGTGTCCATCCGCTATCCCCATGTGAAGCTGAGCAAGGAGGAGAGCAAGGCGCAGAACAAGATCACCGGCAAGGAGATCCGCGCCTGCATCCCCGGCGTGCTCAGCGGCACCATCATCGGCTCCATCATGGGCGCGCTGCCCGCGCTGAACGCCTCGGTATCCGCCACGCTCAACTATACGCTGACCAAACGCTTTTCCAAGCATCCGGAGCGCTTTGGCACCGGCATCGCGGAAGGCATCGCTGCGCCGGAGGCCGCCAACAACGCCACGGTGGGCCCCGCGCTGGTGCCGCTGCTCACCCTGGGCATCCCCGGCACGGGCACGGCCGCCATCCTGCTGGGCGCGCTGATGATGCAGGGCGTCATCCCCGGCCCCATGATCTTCCGGGATTACGGCGAAGTGGTTTACGGCATCTTCTTCTGCCTGGTGATCTGCACCCTGCTGCTGGTATTCGGCGGCAAGCTGGTGATCGCCATGAGCAAAACCGTGCTGAACTTCCCCCGGGAAAAGATCTATCCCGTCATCATCATGCTCTGCTGCGTGGGCGCTTACTGCACCAACCGCCGGCTGTTTGACGTGTTCATCCTGCTGGTCTGCATGCTGGTCGGCTATCTCATGTCCCGGGTGCATATGCCCGTGCTGCCGCTGGTGATCGGCTATCTACTGGGCTCCACCTTTGAAAAGAACCTGCGCCAGGCGCTGCTCATGTCCCGCGGCTCCATCAACATCTTCTTCAAATCCGCCATTTCCACCGTATTCCTGGCGCTGACAGCCGCGCTGGTGCTGTGGTTTGTCATCTCCGAAATCATGAGCATCGTCAAGCAAAGAAAACAGAAAGAGCGTGAAACGGCATGAAAATAGCGGTGCTTCACGCAACGGCAAACGCAGTGCGCCCGCTGGAGGACGCGCTGCGCGCCGTTGAACCGACAGTTCAGATCGTCAACTTTGTCCAGGAGGAGCTGCTGCGGCGCGCCAACGAGGTGGGTGGCGTGGATCCAAAGGGCCTCCGGAGCTTCCTGCGCATGGCGGCTTCGGCAGCCGACGCGCAGCCCGACGGCGTCATCATCGCCTGTTCGCTCTACTGTCCGTATGCGGACTGGGTCAGGCAGATGTGCGATTCTCCGGTGATCGCCGTGGATCAGCCCATGATCGACCGGGCCCTGGCCCAGGGCGGAAAGATCGGCGTGCTGGCCACCACGGCGGCCTCGGCCCCTTCGGCGGTGAAAAAGCTGGAAAAGGCGGCGAATGGGAAAAGCTTTGAAGTGGAAACCGCCGTTTCCACCGAGGCCATGACCGCTTTAAAGCAGGGCGACGAGGCCCGGCACAATGCGCTGCTGCTGGATGCCGCCAAGGAGCTGGTGGACCGGGGCTGCCAGGTGCTTTTGCTGTCCCAGATCACCATGGCCTGCGCCGCCGATACCCTCAAAGCGCTGCCCGCCCTGGTGCTTTCCAGCCCGCAGACGGGAGCAGAAGAAATTATACGGTTGATCCGGGAGGAATAACGGCGTGCTGAAAATCGCTTATCCGGTGGAGGCGCCCGATCACGACGCGGCGCTGATGGCCATGCGCGGGCCCTTTGAGCCGAACATCGCGGCCTTAAAGGAAATGGGCTACGAGGCTGTGGAGCTGCTGGTCAGGGATCCCGCGGCGCTGGATCGGACAAACTGCGAAGAGATCCTGAAAAAATACGGCATGGGCGTGGCGGCCCTTTCCACCGCGCCGATGCCCAAGGCCGACGGCGTTGATCTGCAGTCCCCCGAAACCGGAGAGGAGGCCGAGCGGCGCATACGGGATATGATCGCCCTGGCCGCCCGCTGGAACGGCTGCCCCATCTCCATCGGCAAAGCCCGGGGCTCCCGGAACGGCGGCGATCTGTCCGGATTAAAGGAGCGGCTGTCAAGGCTGGATATCCACGCCGCCAGGGCCCATGTGACGCTGGCGCTGGAGCCGCAAAGCCGCACCAACATCGACAGCCTGAATACAGTCCGGGAAGCCGAGGCGCTGATCGACGGAATCGGCGGCAAAAGCCTGGGCCTCCACCTGGACACCTACCATATGGACATCGAGGAAAAGGACGCGCCGGGCGCCATCGCCGCCTGCCGCTATCCCATCGCCTTTGTGCACATGGCCGACCGTGAGCGGCGGGTGCCCGGCACGGGCGGCATCGATTGGCAAGCGCTCCTCCACGCCTTGAAGCAAAAGGGGTTCACCGGCTGGCTGTCCCCCGAGATCAAGCAGGGAAACGACAGCCGGGAGACCGCGCGGCAGTTCATGGCCTGGGCGCAAACGCAGGAAGGAATATGATATGGCGATTTTCGGTTGTATTGCGGACGATTTTACCGGCGCGAGCGATATGGCGTCCTTTCTGGTAAAGGGCGGCATGCGCACGCAGCTGTTCAACGGCGTGCCGGACGGTCCATTGACCTCCTCCGCGGACGGGCTGGTCATCTCCCTGAAAACGCGCACCCAGGAAACGGCCTCCGCCGTCCGCGATTCGCTGGCGGCGCTGAACTGGCTCAAAGGCCAGGGCTGCACGCATTTCTATATCAAATACTGCTCCACCTTTGATTCCACGCCCGCGGGGAACATCGGGCCCATTTGCGACGCCGCGCTGGACTGGCTTCAAGAAAAGCACACCGTCCTGTGCCCGGCGCTGCCGGTCAACGGACGAACGGTCAGGGAGGGCAGGCTTTACGTCAACGGCGTGCCGCTGGATGAAAGCCCCATGCGCAATCACCCGGTGACGCCCATGTGGGACAGCGACCTGCGCAAACTGATGGGGCCGCAGAGCCGATACGCCGTATACCGGGAAAAAGACGTTCCCTCCTTCGCCGACGCGCCTTACTACGTGGTGCCGGACTGCGAAAAGGATGACGATCTGACCGCCATCGCCGCAAAATACGGCGATTGGCCCCTTTTGACCGGGGGAAGCGGTCTGGCGGCGCCGCTGGCAAGGCTTCTGACCCAAGGCGAACGGCAATACCTGATCCATAACGAAACCGCCGGCCCCGCCGTGATCCTTGCCGGCAGCTGCAGCGAGCAGACCCGCCGGCAGATTGCCCAATACCGGGAGGCGGGACGCCCCTGCTATTATTTGGATCCCGTGCGCCTGCTGCGCGGCGAGGAAACGGTGGAAGCGCTGCTGCAGTGGGTCCTGGCCCATCCCTACACCGCGCCGCTGATCTATTCCAGCGGCGATCCGGAACAGGTGGCCCAGGCGCAGCGATACGGCAAGGAAAAGATCAGCGCCTTACTGGAATCCGCCATGGCGGAGCTGGCCGCCCGCTGCGTACAGGCCGGAGTGACGCGGATCATCGTGGCCGGCGGCGAAACGAGCGGCGCCGTCAGCAAGCGGCTGGGTTTTACCAGCTACATCATCGGCAACAGCATCGCGCCGGGCGTGCCGATCATGATGCCGACCGAGCGGAGCGATATCCGTCTGGTGCTGAAATCGGGCAATTTCGGCGGCGAGGATTTCTTCATGCGCGCCGTAGGCATGACGGGAGGCGGCTGCAATGCCCAATAATGTCCATCATGAAACAGAGCAGGCCGTATGGATCGCCCACAGCCTGTTTGAGCGCGGCAAGGTCACCGGAAGCACGGCAAACCTGAGCTTTCGCATGGACGACAGGATCTACGTCACCGCCAGCGGAAGCAGCTTCGGCCGGCTGGAGAGCGGGGATTTTGCCGTAATCGGTCTGGACGGCGCGCGCCTGGAGGATAACGGAAAAAAGCCCAGTAAGGAATGGCCGCTGCATCTGGCCGTTTACCAAAGCCGTCCCGAGGTGCGGGCCGTGCTGCACACCCACAGCTTTTACAGCGTGGTCTGGAGCTGCCTGCCCCACGAGAACGAAAAGGACTGCATCCCCACGTATACGCCCTACCTTCGGATGAAGCTGGGAACGGTGGGTCTGATCCCCTACGCCCCGCCGGGCAGCGAAGCGCTGTTTTCCGCCTTCCGGGAGCATATGGCGGGCAGCGACGGCTGGCTCCTCCAAAACCACGGCCCCGTCGTTCCCGGAAAGAGCTTATTGGACGCGTTCTACGCGCTGGAGGAGCTGGAGGAAAGCGCGCGCCTGGCCTGGGTGCTGAAGGAAGAAAGCACCGCGCTTCTGATTCGCTGATAATTTCAAGCGCATTTTTAATCTACCGGATTATTTTCCGGGCGCTGCGGGCCCTCGAAACCTCTGCGCCAAAGGGATTTCACCCCTTTGGAATCCCGGCGGGCGAACAAGCTTGATGTCACAATCAGGCAATTTCCGCCAGTTAAGCTTTTGGGTTGTCGCGAAGAGGCTGTCTGAGGCAAAAGAAAAGGTTCTTCACGTTTTCTTAGGGGATGGAATCCTTGTCCTCATTTGTGTGACTCGCGGCTGTGCCGCGAAGTTCTTGCAGTGAAGGGATTTCTGCCACGCATGCAAGCTACGCATGCTATGTCTTATAAACAATCCCCTAAC
>JAFUDW010000221.1 GCA_017464225.1 Clostridia bacterium
GAAGTCCTCCGGCTGATAGATCGTAACCTCAAAACCTTCCGCTGTCAACTTCTTTTGCATATATTCCGCGATATGGCCTTCAGCGGGGGAGCCTCCTAACACCTCCAGCAGAAGCCGCTTGGTTTTGCCGGGATTCAGGGGCAGATTTCCCTCGGTATCCTTCACCAGCGTGATGGCTTTCTCCGCCATCTCCCGGGCCCACTGATGGTGCTGCTCGCAGCCGATGCAGGCCATATGCTCTTCCGGCGGCATGGTCTGGACGTTCAGCCCCAGCGCCGCCTTCATGGCGAGAATGCGGGTCACGGCCTCCTCCACGCGCTCCCAGGTCAGAAGGCCGCGCTTTATGCCGTCCATCATGTATTCGAAGTCTTCTTCCAGGTTCTTGTTGAACAGGAACATATCCGCGCCGGCGGCGATGGTGGTGGGTACGGCGTCCGCGTGCTTCATGGAGCAGTTGTATCCCACCATGGGGGTGGCGTCCGTGATGATCAGCCCATTGAAGCCCAAATGCTCCCGCAGCAGACCTGTCATCAGTTCCTTGGATAACGTCGCGGGCACGGTGCCCTCCGGCAGCTCAGGATTCAGCTTATGCCGCCAGGCGGGATGATCGATATGGCCGATCATGAAGCTCATAGCTCCGTCCTCGATCATGCCGCGATACACCTTCCCGTAGGTTTCTTCCCAGGCTTCGACGGGCATGGTGTTCACGCTGACCAGCAGGTGCTGATCCACCTCGTCCACGCCGTCGCCAGGGAAATGCTTCACCGACACAGCCACGTTGTTTTCATCCGCGCCCCGCTTATAAGCCTTGCAGAAGGCCAGCACCTTGTCCGGGTCCCTGCCGTAGGAGCGCACGTTGATGATGGGATTGCGCCAATTGAGGTCCAAATCGCTCACCGGGGCGAAGGCGAAATTGCAGCCCGTGGCCGCGGCCTCCTTGCAGGAAACATACCCCATGCGGTACGCCTGCTCCGGGTCCTCCGTCGCTCCAATGCCCAGCTGCTGGCCAAACATGGTGCCGTCCTCCAGATAGCCTGTGGACCCGAATTCCAAATTCGCGCAGCACAGCAGCGGCACCCTGCTGTTCCCCTGCATGAACTGCAAAGCCTTGCGCACCTCGGCGGAAGGGCTGGTCTTGAACAGCAGGCCGCCCACATGGAAGCGCAGCAGCTCATAGCGCAGGTAGTTTTCATCGGAGGACATGGAGATGGGACAGAAAAGCTGCCCCACCTTCTCCTCCTCCGACAGGGATGCCAGTGTATCATAAACCCATTTGATCTGATCGTCGTTCAAACAAAATGGCTTTGCTTTCAAATTCATGGTTTTTCCTCCTTTGGGGAAACGATGATCGATTTCCATTCAGCGTAAGCGCCGATGGCTTCCTCCCCTTTTGATGAGAGTTTTCCCGCTTCCCCGTTCCTCAAGATGATTTTTCGTCAGCGTTTTCCTCAGGCGTTCGTTTTTGCGCCTTTTCTGGAAATCTTCGCGATCAACGCTTGAATGTTGCCCAGCTGACCCGAGAAGGCGTAGAAGCCCAGCACGAATACGCCCATGATGATCTGCTGCCAACCGCCCGAGCCCAGGTTCAGGCAATTGAGACCGTAATTGAGGATCTCCATGCCAATGGCGGCCACGATGATGCCGATCACGTCGCAGCTGGCCAGTCCGATGAACATGCCCATGAACACCGGCACGATGTAGGAGAACATGATGCCGGAGGTCGCCAAGCTGCTCTGGGGCGTGACCGTGTTCTGGGAAACATAGATCGTCGCAGCCATGCCGAGAATGACGCCCGTAAAGATGTAGGAAACAAAGATATTTTTCTTTTCGTCGATGCCGATGTTGACGCCGGCGCTCTGGTTGTTGGAAAGAATTTTGCCCTTGCGGCCCTGGGTGGTACAGTAAACGAAGACCACAAAAGCGGCTACCGCAATGCCCGTGGGCAGGAAGATGCCGGGCAGACGCCCGAAGATGGCCAAATTGGCCGTGGAATAGAACGCGCGTACGCCGTTGCCGCCGAAGACCAGATAGGTCAGGGATTCATAGAGCAGCGTCGCGCCGATGGTGCTGATGATGATCGGGATGCGGCCCACGATGTACATCCCCGCCGTAAAGCAGCTCAGCACAATAGAAGCGCCGATCGCCGAGAGCATCGCCAGCCAGGGGCTGCCCGTGTTGAGGCCAATATTGCCCGCGATGATGGCGGAAAGAATCATGTTCGCGCCCGCCGAAAAATCGAAGCGTCCATTCTTGAGCTGGAGCCAGATGGCCAGCGCCACGCAAACAGTCATGCAGGCGTTGATAAACACCTGCCGCACCATGTCCGGCTGAGTAAAGATGAGCTGACCGTTCACATAGCACTTTTCGCTGGAGGCAGTAATCGCCAGCATGACCAGGAACATCAGCGCTGGGAACAGGATCGTCAGCAATGTTTTCTTGAGGATCTTCATCTTTCAGGCACCTCGAATCAATCGGTATCTGGGAATCAATAACGGGCCTGCGCCGCGCCGGATGACTCGGCGCAGGCCCGCGGGGTCAAAAAGGGTACTTAAGATTACTTAACCAGGTCTTCAATGTTCAGCTTGCTGAGGAGGTTCCTCAGGTTCGCGTAGGTCGCGTCCGGATTGCCGAAGGCGGTCAGGGCCAGCACTTCGTCAGGGGTGAACATGGCGTTCTCGGCGCTGCCGGTGTAGTAAATGTTGTTCAAGAACAGCTCCAGGTCCTCTTCGCTGTTGATGCAGAACTGGCTGGTGCTCACGCGCTCAGCATCCTCAGGCATGTCGGCAAACTCGACGCCGTTAATCTTGTTCAGCAGCAGCACCAGCGGATAGGTCACGGATTCCACCGCGCTGACCATGTTCTGCTGGAAGGTCTGGGTGCCCTTGGTGCCGAAGTTGTTTTCCTCGCCGCCCTCAAAGCCGGTGGTGAACAGCTTGAGCTGAGAATCGACGCCGGCCTGTACCATCACGGGATATACAAAGCTGGTGCCCGCCGCGAAGCTGATGATGCCATCGATGCCGGGATGCTTGGAGAAATAGGTGGTGTCAATGGGAGAGAACATCAGCACGTCCACTTCCTCATCCAGCGGATCGACGGTGATCTTGGTTTCAGCGGTCTCGTTGTAAGCCGCCACGGCTTCCACAAACTGCATCGCGCCGGTCAGCTGGGCCGGGAACGCCCACACGGGGAAGATCGCCATGGAAACATGGGTGAGAGGGGTCTCCGCCCGCTCGTTATACTCCAGCAGGCTGTTCAGCATGGTGGTGCCAATGGTCACGTCGTCAGGATTCTGACCATCGGTGGCGGTGCCCAGGAAGTAGTCGCTCTTGAAGATGCGATCGTAGTTCTGGGTGTAAGAGGTGTCAAAGTCGCACAGATAGCCAGCCAGATAGACACCCGCCAGCTCGCACTCCTCGATGATGGAGTTCGTGCCCAGGTCCATCGTGCTGATGATGCCGTCCACGCCGGAGGCGATCAAGTTCTGGATGGTCGTCACGTTGGCGGCCTCATCGGTCTGGGTCAGCACAGCGTAGACAAATTCCACGTTCAGCGCTTCGGACAGGGATTCGAGATAAGCCTTCGTCGCAGTGACAGCGTAGCCAGTATCCTGGTAGAAGGCCACGCCGATCTTGGTGTGCTTGGGCGCATCAGCGCTGGCCACGGAGACGCAGCCCAGCGCCAACACCAGCGCCAGCATCAGGGAGACGAGTTTGGTCCACTTTTTCATGTTTGAGGTTCCTCCTTTATTGATTTGGACATTGCCGCGCCGGAGCGTTTCCAAAGGTCTTTTGTTCATACCGCCGGGCCGGTAAAAACCATGTTTCAGACCGCCTTAGCGGGGCAGCACGCCGCCACGCTTGCGGCAGGTGATCATGATGATCACGATGAAAATCAGCGCTTTGACGAAGTTGATCATGTTCAGGCTCACGCCCATGGTGGTCAAGTCATTGGTCAGCAGCACATAGGTCAGCGTGCCGACCAGGGCGCTGGAGACCTTGGCCTTCATGCCGCCGGAGAGGGGCATGCCGCCCAGAATCAGGCAGATCATGATGTCCATGGCATATCCGGTACCGGTGCCCTTGCCCGCGCTGCCGGTGCGCATCAGCATCACATAGGAGCCAATGGCCACACACACGCCAAAGGCCATGTAAGCGAGCACCTTCCATTTGGTGGTGTTGACGCCGCTCTGGGCGGTGGCTGTCTCGTTCGCGCCGATGCCCCGGGTATACTTGCCCAGCTTGGTAAACTTGAAGAAGTAGGTAACCGCCAGCGTGATGACCACAATGATGACGATCAGCACCAGATTGTAGGTGTTCCTATCCGCGGGGCGCAGCAGCGACGTGGGCACAGAGATGGAGTTGGTCCCCGTGCTTTCCATGAGCAGGAACTGCGCGCCGGTGAAGAAGAACATCAGGAACAGGGATGTGACGATGCTGGGGAGCTTCAGCCACACGGCTACCGCACCGTTGAACGCGCCACACAGCAGCGCCAGCGCCAGGATGGCCAGGAAGCCTACGATCACGCCCAGCACGCCGCCGATGGCGTTGGTGATCATGATCATCAGAATGGCATAGACGCCTACCTGCTGGCCGACGCTCACGTCCATGTAGCCCATGGAATACACGAACACCGCGCCCAGGGAAATGATGATGTTCGGCGCGCTGGTCTGCAGCACCGTCTGCGCGTTGTAGCTAAGCCGCTGACCGCCGAAGATCAGGAACAGGACCAGCGTTACGGCCAGACCCGCGTATGCGGCAATATCATAGACGTGCTTTGTCAGGAACGCCCGGAGGGAGCCCGGGGTTTTTGCGTTTTCACTCATGGTAATTGACTCCTTCCGGATCAGATGATGTACTCGATCATGTCGGTTTCGGACAGGGTTTCGCTGCGCTCCAGCTCACCGGACACCTTGAAATCCTTCATCACGATGATGCGATCCGCCATGCCGATCAATTCAGCCATTTCCTCGCTGATGAGGATAATCGCCTTGCCCTGCCGTTTCATCTCGGCGATCAGCGCGTACATGGACTGCTTGACGCCAATGTCAACGCCGCGGGTGGGACAGTCCATAATCAGCACATCGGAGCCCTTGGCGGTCCACTTGCCGAAGGAAACCTTCTGCTTGTTTCCGCCGGAGAGGGTATTGACCCACTGCTTGCCGTTGTTGCACTTGATGCGGAAGGATTCGATTTCCTTGTTCGCCATTTTCCGCTCCGCCGCCGGGCTGATGAAGGTGCCCTTGCTGAGGGCCGGCAGGGACGGCAGCACGATGTTCTCACCGATGGCCGCCTCCAGAATCAGCGCCTCCCGGTCCCGGTTTTTGGAGATATAGCCGATGCCCTCGTTGATGGCCTGATAGCAATTGGTAATCTCCTTGCCGTTCCGGATCACCTTGCCGCCTTCCAGCTTTTCCAGCCCGAAGGCTGCCCGGCCGATCTCGTGCATCCCGCAGCCCGACAGGCCGCCAAAGCCGATGATCTCTCCCCGGTGCAACTTCAGGGAGAAATGCTCAATGGGGCCGAAGGAAAGATCCTGCAGCTCCAGGGCCACCTCCGGCAGATGGGAGGTGTCGTAATCCTCGCGATAGTAGGCTTCGCCGATCTCCCGACCCACCATCATATAGCGGATGCGCTGCACGGCATCGGGGGCGTCCATCTCCGCTCGGTTCAGATGTCCGATGATCTCGCCGTCCCGCAGCACGGTCAGATCCGAGCACTGTTCGAGAATCTCATCCATGTCGTGGGATATGAAGATAACCGACTTGCCCTGATCCTTCATCTTATGGATCAGCGAGTACAGAATATTGCGGCCCTCCAGGGACAGGGCGGTGGTGGTTTCGTCCACCACGAACACCTCGGTTTCGTCGGACACGCAGCGCACGATCTCAATCAGCTTCCGGTCCTCAAAGCCGTACTTGTTGATGCTGTCCGCCGCGTGGATGTGAGAGATGCCGAAATCATCCAGCATCTTCTGCGCCGCGGCCGTAACCTTTTTCATGTTCACGATGCCGAAGCGGGAGAACTCATCGAACCGACCCGCGAAAATGTTTTCCGCCACGGTGCAATCCGGGATGGTGTTGGCCTCCTGAAGCACCATGCTGATCCCCTTCGCCTGAGCCTCCACCATGGTGTCAGGATCCCAGGGCTGCCCATGATAAAACATCTCGCCGCTGGTGGCTTTCTGCATGCCGGAGATGATGGACGTGATGGTCGATTTGCCGCTGCCGTTCTCGCCCACCAGGCCGCGAATTTCTCCCTTATAGAATTTCACATCTACCCCGCGCAGCGCACGGGTAGGGCCGAAATTCTTGACCAGGTTTTTGACTTCAATTACCGCTTCGCTGCTCATGATGTTCCTCGCATCCTGTCGTCGTTCTTGCATAGGCATGGTTTTTTATCCTGCCCTTCGTTGCTGCATACATAATAACATATTGATGCCGACAGCAACAGATAAATAATTAACCAATCAACCTCGGATTTTTAACTTCTTGTTTGACGGGAAAAACGCCCTGGACCTCTGATGAACAGTTATCTGGCCAATAGGATCAGCTTGACCTCCAGCATGTCCAGAATCGCGTTGACCGTCAGCGCGTTGGCGGAGGTATGCAGGGTGTATTTGTTGATCATGGGGCGGGATAAGCTTTGCAGCAGCGCCACTTCCTCCTGGTTTTCCAGGGGCTGTGCGCCCATCTCTACCCACTTGTCGAAGGCCGATCCGCTGGAACGGCTGATGGAATACTCCACCGCCTGCCAGGTTCCCGCGGGCATGTTCTCGATGCGGATCTCAAACTCCCGCCGCTGCTCGGAGCCAAAGGGCGTGTAGCGATTGGTGGGCGTCATGTCAAAGGCCTCGCAGGAGGCGTAGAGGTCGGAATAATGCTTGTAATGATACAGCAGCAGCTGATAGCTATTGCCCCTTCGGGTCATGAACCATCCGTCGCCCCGGCCAATCAGCTCGTTTCCCAGCTTGCCCAGCAGCCACATGGCGTGGTAAACAGGCTTCTTGATGCCATTATAGGTATAAAGCCCCAGTCCCCCATGAAAGGTTTCCGGGGGCACCTGATGCTCTTCAAACAGATCGGTCAGCACCCAATAGCCCATGGAATCCAGGCGGTCGATGTTTTCCAGAATATTCTTGACCAGATAGCAGGAGCGGAAGCAGGTATCGCCCAGCAGCTCCCGGTGGGCGGGCGACAGATTCCACTCCGTCAGGTAAATGGGCGTCTCCTGGCCGTACAGCTCATGCACAAAGGACTGCACCACATCGATGCTCTTGGACAGCATGTTTTCATCCGTGGACAGCTGCAGGCGCTGAACCGTCAGGTCGGTGGGCGTATAAACATCCCTGTCCTTGAAAGGCACGGTGCCATAAAAATGGAATAGGAAGAAATCCGGCAGGCAGTCATGCTTGCGACAGTACGCGGTGAAGCTGTGCACCCATCTGGGCTGATCCTCCGAGTAGTAAGTGGACGGCGTGCCGATTTGGATCCGCGGGTCCAGGCGCCGAAGGGTTTGATAAGTAGCGCTGTAGAAGCGGTAGAAATCCTCTTCCCTGTCAAAGCCAAACATGGAGGTCGGCGTATCCGGCTCGTTCCAGACCGTGAAGGGCCATTGCTCCACAGCGTCCGCCCCGTATCGCGTCAATAGATGCTCCGTGAACGCCTTCACCAGATCGCACCAGGCCTCCATGGTGACCGGCATGCTGTTGATCATGTTGGAATCAAAGATGTGATGTTCCGGCTCCCTTGCGATAGCGGCGGGCATGAAGCCCAGCTGGATCATAGGCTTCAATCCGATGGACCGCAGGAAATCCAGGGCCATGTCCACATAGACGAAGCTGTAAGCGATGCTTCCGTTCTTGGCCCGGACACATACGTGCATATCATCGGACAATAGCCCATGAAACTTGAGATAGGTAAATCCTACGTCATGCTGCAAATCGGTCAGCATTCTCTGGACATCCGCCTGCAGCAGCTCTTTCGCGCTGCCCACGGAGGTGAAGACCCGCCAGGTATGCCGGATGGGCCCCGCCGCTTCCGCCACATCCGCCGTGTAGTGGGATATGACGTCCGGCAAAGCCTGGTCGCTGAACAGGGCAGTGCCCTTCTCCTCTAAATACTGGCTGAAATATTCCAGGTATTGGGTCGAGTCCAGAATCGCGTACTCATTGCTGACAATGTCCGCCGGCGCCGCGATTTCCTGCGCCTTTTGCCGCCGATATTGGCTGGGCAGCATGCCGTACTGCTTTTTGAACAGCTGGACAAAGGACTGGGTATTGGGAAAGCCGTTTTCCGCGGCAATATGGTCAATCAGCCTGTCGGTAGTGATCAGATCGGAAACGGCCTGGGTCAAGCGCACCTGATTGAGATAGGCCGAAAAGCCCGTGCCCATCATTTTGTTGAAGAAGCGGGACAGATAAGGGACGGATAGATATTCCCGCTCCGCCACCTGCTGCAGGGTGATGTTCTCCCGGTGATGCTCGGAGATAAACTGAACGATCCGCGTGATGCGCTCGTTCTGCTGCTGGGCCTGCAGCTGTCGTGTTTCGCTGCGATCGGACTTGAAATAGGTGATCAGCTCGGACAGCAGCGCGTAGCTCAGCGACTTGGCGCGAAACAGGCGGCTTTCGTCCCTGGCGGCGTAGTTTTTCACAAACTGCGCCACGATTTTTTTGATTTGCAAAATACCTTCGCTGTTGGTGCTGGTAACTGAATTGCAGTCAAAATAGAGGGGCTCCTCCGGCAGCAGCTCTTTATCGAACAGCGACAGCTTGATCTGTACAGCCGCAAGAATACAATGGACCGCCGACAGCTCATGGGGAGATTTGGCGTTGATCAGGATCACATCGTCCTGATCCAGCACATATTTCTCCCCATCCACAATGATCGTCACGCTGCCGGTCAGCACAAACAGCAATTCCAGGCTGTCATGCCAATGGCGGCCCGAATGCCCCAGCTGATGAATAAAGCATCGAACAGGCACCCGCTCGCCGAAATTGATAATTTCATGCCGATATTCCATGGATACGCTCCTTCGCTTCAATCCCGGCCCGCGAGCAAGCAGCCCCGAATCTCCGGCGCTGTGCCGCTGATGGTCTGAAAGCCCGCCTGCTGTGCCTTTTCTCTGTGGGAATGGCTGTTCTCCCACACCAGACAATCCTCCGGCGGCAAATTCAGGAGCCTGCTTCCATGATGATACATGTCCTGATCGTAGCGGTCGTTGCCGTCGCAAACCGCGTCAAAGGTATCCTCCAGGCCGAGCTGCCGAAGGATCAGGATGGCATTCTTGCTGCGCGTGACCAGGCATAGGGAGAAACCGCCGGCGCGCAGTTCGCGCAGCAGCGCTTCCACCCCCGGAAGGAGGCTGGAAGCATCGATATTGGCCAGCAGCTGACGGTACTGGTCGTTTTTTTCGCTCACCAGAAGTTCCCGTTCCGCCTGTGACAGCTCTGTCCCGGACAGGGCCAGCAGCGCGTCCAATCCCTCTTCCCGACTCAAAGCGATAAAATCCAATTCGTCAATCCCTTGATGGGCGATATGATTCAGGGACAGCACGGTTTCCCACGCTTGCCGGTGAAGGGATAGCGTGGAGCATAGGACGCCCTCCGTGCCCAGCAGCAAACCTCGTTTTCTCATGCGCAACACCTCGTGAACATCATACCAGAAGATGATGCATGTGAAAAGATGAAGTTTTGTCCTGTGATCCATGAATTTTTAACCAAGAGGCTTGATTTTTACTCCCACTCGCTCCCGGCAAAAACCGATGCACCCGCGTCGCAGGCTCAGCCAGCGCCTCAACCCGCCGAATGGTAACGCCCGATGGGCGTCACCATCGGGGAACCCGAAATGGGATCGGAAATCACCCGGCAGTCCAGATTGAAGATGTTCTTGATCAGTTCCTCGGTGATGACCTCCTTTGGACTGCCCTGAGCCACCAGTGCGCCGCTTTTGATGGCGAACAGGTAATCCGCGTATCGAGCGGACAAATTCAGATCGTGCAGCACCATGACGATGGTGGTGTTCCGCTTTCGATTCAGCTCTGTGAGCAGATCGAGTATCTCCACCTGATAGGTGATATCCAGATAGGTGGTGGGCTCGTCCAGAAAGAGTATATCCGTCTGCTGTGCCAACGCCATGGCGATCCACACGCGCTGGCGCTGTCCACCGGAGAGCTCATCCACGTTACGGTCGGCAAACTCCGTCACGCCCATCATCTCCATGGCCTCATCCACGGCGGCATAGTCCTCCTTGGACATGCCCCTGAAGGTGGTCTGGTAAGGATAGCGGCCCCGGGACACCAGGTCGGATACCTTCACGCCCTCCGGCACCAGCGGCGACTGAGGCAGCAAGCCCAATATCTGCGCCAGCTGTTTGGCATGCATGTCGCCGTAGCCCTTGCCATCCAGCAGGATGCTTCCCTTCATGGGCGCAATCAGCCGCGCAAAGGTCTTGAGCAGCGTGCTCTTGCCGCAGCCGTTGGAGCCAATGATGACGGAGATCCTGTGGTCGGGAATGGTGATGGTCATGTCTTCGACGATTACCTTTTTGTCGTAGCCCGTCTGCAGGTGCTCAGCGGCGAGGACGTGGTTCTTGGAAATTGCGTTGTCAGGCATGGTCTATCCTCCAGTCAAGCGCTTCTGCGGTTCATGCCGAGCAGCAGGTAGATCAAATACGGCGCGCCGATGATGCCGGTGATGACGCCCACGGGAAAGCGGGTCGAAAAGGCGAATTGTCCCAGCGCCTCGCTGACCAGCACGATGATCACGCCCACCAGCCCAGCGTGCAGCGTGTTGGTGCCGCCGGTTTTTAAGAGCCGCGCGGAAATCGGCCCGGCCATGAAGGCCACGGACGCCAGCGGCCCTGTGACCGCCGTGGCGACGGCGCACAGCACCACGGAGCTTAGAACGAGCATAAGCCGCATCAGCTTCGGTCTCATGCCCAGCGTGATCGGCAACTCCTCTCCTAGCCCCAGGATTTGGATGTCCCGGCTTAGCAGAAGTATAATGGCCGTTGTAACGACGACCACGACCGCGAAGACGGGCACGTCCTTCATCCGCACGCCGTTCAGGCTGCCAGAAAGCCAGCGCAGGCCATCGGAGACGTTGTAGTCCGAGGTTTTGAGGATGATGAAGTTGATGACAGCCTGGAGCATGGCCTGCATGCCGATGCCCGTCAGAATCAACTTGTTGACGGAGAAGCTGCCCCGCTGGGAGATCATCAGGATCAACAGCGCCACGGCGACGCCACCCGCCACCGCCAGCACGGAGACCACCACGCCGCTCAGCCCCAGCACCATCATGGCGAAGATCTCCACGGCGCTGGCCCCGGAGGTGACGCCCATCACGTCGGGGCTGGCTAGGGAGTTGCGCAATATCTTCTGGAAGGTGTTGCCCGCGACGCCGAAGGCGAAGCCCGCCAGCGCCCCCACGAGCACGCGGGGCACGCGGATGGTGTTCACAGCGTAGGTTGCGCCCTTGATATCCGCACCAAACAACACCCGCAGCACGGTGCCGATGCTGTAGACCTGATCGCCCCACACCAGCAAGAAGCACGCGGCGGTGAGGCCAAGCGCGATGAGGACGGCGAGCATCAGCCGCTCCTTGCCCCTGCGCGCACGGAAGCCGGCCTCGGTGATTCCAATTCTGTTCTCTGTCATAGCTTGCCGACCTTCGCTTTCCGAACCACTAAAATGAACACGGGCGCGCCCAGGAACGCCGTTACAATGCCGACCTCTAATTCGCCCGGCCTGCCGATATAGCGCCCCAGCACGTCCGCCAGGATCAGCAGCAGCGCGCCGTCCATTGCGGACACGGGAATCTGCACCCGCAGGTCCGCGCCGCAGAAGATGCGCACCAGATGGGGCACCATCAGCCCCACAAAGCCGATGGGCCCGGTGAGCGCCGTGATCGCGCCGCACAGCAACACGCCCGACAGCGCCCCAAGAGCACGGGTGCGGGTGACGTTCACGCCCAGGCCCGTGGCAATGTCGTCCCCCAGCGCCAGCGCGTTTAGCGACGGCGTCAGCAGGATGGCCAACAGCATTCCGACGACCAGCAGCGGCAGCACCGTCAATATGTTGTTCCACGTGCCGCCGCTGATACTGCCCACCTGCCAGAAGCGGAACTCCTGGGTCACATTGGTGCGGGGCAGCATGACAGTGCTGATGAGGGACGAGCAGGCGGTGCTCACCGCCGCGCCCGCCAGCGCAAGACGTATAGGGTTGGCGTTGTTGTAGCTGACCGCGCCCTTGCCGGGCACGAAGGACGCGATGCCGAACACCAGCACCGATATGATGCCTGCGCCCGCCAGCGCCAGCGCAATATACTGTCCGGGCGTCTTTGCGCCAAAGAACGCGATGCCCGATACCACGAACAGCGCCGCGCCAGAATTAACGCCCAATATGGACGGGTCGGCAATGGGATTGCGGGTGATGGACTGCATCACGCAGCCCGCCGTGCCCAGCGCAAGGCCCGCGATCAGGCCCAACACCGTGCGGATGACGCGCTTGGTGAGTATGGGCGCGTAGAGCGCGTTGACGCTCTCGCCGCGCAGCGTCGCGATCAAATCCGATATTGGAATATCCCGCGCTCCCACGGAGAGGGAGAGCGGGATAGAGATCACAAGCAGCGCAAAGCTAATGGCGATAAACAGCCATGCCTTCTTTTGCTTCATAAACTTATACTTTTACTTGACGTTGGCAGCCGCTTCCGCAATCAGCGCCAGATATTCGTCGATGGTCGCGGGGATGGACAGCGGGGTGGGTGTGCAGGACGCGCTGATGAGCGTGGAAGCGGTGTCGAGGAACACCACGGAACCGCGCTGCACGGCGGGAATCTGGCTGAGCAGCGGATCGGCCTGGAACACGTCGAGGGTGCTGGCATCGCCCCAGGCCACGATCAGGTCGAGGTCGTTCAGCACGTCGATGTTCTCGGAGCTGACGGTCATAAAGAAGAAGCTGCCGTCGTCCAGCGCCCGGATGTTCTCCGGCAGGGTCAAGCCCAGGTCGATCAGGTAAGCCGCCCGCGGGTCCTTCGGCATGTAGACGAAGAAGGAGCTGAGGTTGGAGACATCAAAGTAGCAGTAGGCCGCGGTCAGACCCTGAATCTCTGGGTAGCCCGCCGCCTTCTCGGCGATCAGCGCGCTGATCTCGTCCACCAGCGCGTCAGCCTCCGCCTCGAGGCCCAGCGCCACGGCGTTGTCGCGAGTCATGTCCTGCCAGGTGGTGGCCCAGGCTTCCTTGGTGTAGCCCACGGTGGGCGCGATCTCGGAAAGCTGCTCGTAGTCTTCGGCGGTGATGCCGGAATACACAGCCAAAATCACGTCGGGTTCGGCGTTGTTGATGGCCTCAAAATCCAGACCGTCGGTGTCGTCAAACACGTTCGGCTCGTCCACGCCCAACTTGGCGAAGGCCTCATTGGTCCAGTAGAACAGACCGTTGGCGTCCGCGGAGCCGTAGGTCGTCTTGGATACGCCCACAGGCGCGACACCCAGCGCCAGCGGCACGTCCAGGTTGCCCCAGCCGATGGTGGCGACGCGCTCGGGCCGCGTCTCCAGCACGGTGTCGCCCAGCGCGTGGCTGACCGTCTTGGGATAGGCATTCTCCGCAAAGGTAGTGCCCAGAACCAGGCACAGCGCCATGACGATAGAAGCGAGCGAAACGAATTTTTTCTTCATGACAGGCATCCTCCGTTCGATGTTAATTGTTAGCACAGACTAACTATTTGGTATAGTAACATAGGAAGCGTACCGTGTCAATTGGAATTTTTGTTAATTAAAAGCCTGCCCGCTGTGGAGTGGGAGAATCTCCGGTTAAATCTGCGCAGCAACGGCACCGGCCTGCGGTTTTAACTGCATAACGAGACTACTGTAGCTGGAACGTTGATCGACAGGAATCTTTAAGGATTCCATGGCCTTGTCCACAGAAACACCAAAAGCATCCATGACGTCTCGAATAGCAATGGATTTTGTTTCTTTTTCCTTTGCCGCTACACGTTCATCCACTCTATCCTTTACCATTTCCATTAATACATCTTCCATCGTGACATCTTCTTTCTTATTGCGGCTGACTGATTTGCTCCGCACCTCTATCATTATAGCCGGAATGATTATTTCCGAAAGCTAAAACTCACCCATGTCAAAGTATTTTTCACAGGGAGATTGGGCTTTGATGATTAAAACAGATCGTCCATCCTAAGCTGGTGATCTATGATTCCGCTGTGCATATTCTGTTTGACCCCATATGGTGTAATGAAAGTGCATCGGAGATTCTTTGTTGTTTTCTGTTCCCTGCGAAATAGTTGGGTTCGTTCTCGGATGGTAGTAACATCTTCCTTACTGATGACGTACTCTTCGCTGGAATATTTCATTTCGCAAAGATTCATTACATGATCATCGCGATCAATGATTAGGTCAATCTGTCCCCCCTTCCATTCATTTCCGTCTTTATCTATAAAGGCCTTACAGGACCAAGCATAATGGTTGCTCAGAATACCGGAAATTCCCAGCGCTTTTTTTATCTGGGGAATATGGTGCAGGCAAACCTGTTCAAACGCGTATCCAGACCAGGATCTAACCTTACCGGAATAACGGCTGTTTGTCCAGAAATGCTGGTCCTGACCATTATGGTTCTGGACAAAGCGGAGATAAAACAGGCAAAACATATCTGTCAACTGATATATTTTTCCACGCTCTGCTTTTTTAGGCTCTGTATAAATCCGGATAAAATCACAAGAATTCAGGTTCTTCAAGATTCTGCTGAGTTCACCACCTTCCATTTTAGTTCCGGCGATGATTTCTTCCCTGGTAAGGCCCTTCATCTTTGTGGAAAGTAATTCGATAACCTGCCGATATTTTAAATTATTCTTAAATAGTGAACGAAACAAAAATTCGTATTCTGGTTTCAGCGGAGCATTCTGAGAATAGAATAATCGATCGACATTTACAGTAAATGGTTTTGAAGGATCGAGCATTTCCAGATAGAAGGGGATTCCTCCGAAAACCATGTATGTATCAAGTACCTGTTTTCGATCATAATTCATCCCTTTCATTTCATTTAGGTATTGCTCTGTCTCTCGCAGGGTCAGCGGGGCTAAATAGATCGCATGCGTGACACGGCCGTACAGTCCGCCCCGATCACCAATTAGCTTATCCAGCATCCAGGTTGTGGCGGAGCCGCAGACAAAGATTTTTAGAAGTTTATCCTCCCGATTCCAGTCATTCCAAAAGCGGGAGAAAGCGGCAAGAAAATGAGCGCCTGCCGTATCCATCCATGGGATTTCATCCAAAAAAACAACTACCTGATCCTTGGGGAGGGAGCGCAGATAATCCCGTAGATGATCAAAGGCTTCGAACCAGTCCTGAGGCACTGCATCCTCCCGCCTTGTCAGCATGTTTAGTTCTTTTTGAAATTGTAGTCGTTGAATCGCTCCAGAGGTTTGATACATTCCAGTGAATTCAAAATCAATGATCTTTCCAACAACACATCTGACGAGATAAGTCTTTCCGACGCGTCGTCTTCCATACAGGGCAACCAACTCAGACCGCCTCGTATGAAGGTATTGATCAATCTGCCTCGTCTCTTCTTCTCGGCCTACATACTTCATCACTGCGCAACCTCCAGAATGGTTGTATCTAATGCAGGGGGTCATTCCCCTGCTGTAAATTATAGCTCACAGAGGGAAGAAAAACAATAACAAATTCCCCCGTAACTCAAGTAAAATACGAGTTACGGGGGGATTTGTTTGCGAGTTTTGTCCATAACTCAACTTTTAGACAGGGTTACGGGGGAATTTACATTCTGACTTATTCGCACTCAATGCAACACGGACATGCAGGCGGTCGTTAACCTCATTCCCATTCAATGCGTTCTAACGCTTTTAGTTTATTTTCTGTTATTCCTATTACTCTTCGTGACTCTGATTATTCATATTCCACATATTCCACTGGCTCTACAGGCTTTTGTTATCAAAACGTTATCAACGTTGATAACAGCCTGTCCGCTGTGAAAACAAAGGATCAATCAGATTAAACGTAAGCGATAAATAATCCTACACTCCCAGCTTGCAAAGTTCCTTGATTGTTTCATTCCAAGGGAGCAAGTCTTCGATATCTGCCTTCG
>JAFUDW010000222.1 GCA_017464225.1 Clostridia bacterium
CTTTTGTTTGCAGTTTGTGCGTTAAAGTAAAACGTGATTCTGCGGTTTGGTTCGGGCTTATTTTTCACTGCTGTCTCTGGCAAGAAACCTTGGTTGGCTCACTGCCGGTCCTTTCGGCGCTCCCTTCCGAAGAGGAAGATCATGGCGGTTTGGACAGATCTGGAAACATGGCCCTGATTGTCAAGGTGCGCTTCGCTGGCGATGCCGGCGAATGGTGAGGGGAAACTCATCGCCTATAAATGGCGAAAATCAGCGATTTTGGAAACACCTGAGCAAAATTTTTTTGCCGAGGCGAAGGTCACGCTGTGCGTTTAGCCAGACACCCCTCACCCCTACATGGGAAAAAACGGGCAAAATGACACCCCCTCCAGGAAATTTTTTCAGCACGCGGATCATCATCGTGGTTTTCTCCCTTCACCCTTAAATGTCCAAAATCGAGCTTTTTGGAAACCGTTTCCGAAAATTTTTTGAAATTACTTCGCATGAGTATCAACAACCATCGATCACCCCAGCGAATCATACCGGCATCGTCTCCTATCAGCGGCTGCATATTGCCCGCTACCCTTCTATGTAAAAATCGAAGCAAAGTGGCGCCACCTCCAGAGAATTTTTTTCAGCACGTGAGTCATCATCTAATGTCCAAAATCGGGCCTTTTGGAAACCTCTTTCGGAAGTTTTTTTGAAATTGCTTCTCACGAGTATCAACAGCCATCGATCATCCATGCGAATCCTGCGAGCACCACCTCCTGTCAGCGGGTCCATATTGCCCGCTGCCCTTCTATGCGAAAATCGAGGCAAAGTGGAAACACTTTTTTGAAAATTATCTGATACACAGCGTTCAGCATCGTTCTCAGAGGGTGCTGTCTCCATACGGGCAGATCTCCTTTCATTTGCCCCTCCATATCTACATGGCGAAAATCAGCGTTTTTGGAAACACCTGAGCAAAAAAATTTTGCCGGCATGAAGCTCATGCTGAAAATGCCCTACACTCTTTAATGTAAAAATCAGAGCAAAGTGACACCGGCAATTTTCTTTGCATTCGATGTGACCATGCTGGACCACATAAAAATAACCCCGCGGCAATTTTCCGCAGGGCCTGGATAAGAAAATGAGCTTGGGTCATCGCCCAAACTCACCACATACAATATAACACTGTCAAGCAGGGAACTCAAGTCTTTTTTACTCCCTTTTACTCCTTTCTGCTCCTTTTTACTCCCTTCGACTCCCTTTTAGTCCCTTCGGCCTGTTAAAATGTCATGGACGGCTGAGAATGGCACGATCAAACCGGTTGCTTTGCTTCCATTACAAGCAACAGGTGCTGGCTTCATAATGGAGTCACAAACAGAGACAGTACCCCAACCAATCAGAGGACTTATATAAAGCCGCAGGTGCAGTTCATAATTCACTGTTGTGCCGCGCTTTACGTTCCCGATGTAATCCCGCTGCCAGCTGGTCAGCCATTCACCTACCGCCATGTCCGTCTTCTCAATGAACTGCTCCTGGTCAATTTGGGCCAGTGTATTCGTCAGCTTTTTTCTGACTTCGGCCTGTGTCTTTCCATAAATGGAAATCACTCTCAGAGCAAAAGTGAAATATTAGATGTCCGTTCATATACCGTAAGGGTGTCTTTAGAGTGTCCAACTTTACATCGTACATTATATCATACCTTGACCTGGGCGTCTTGCGACTTTTGGCGACATGCGGTGACGATTTTTTGATCAAGGATTCATATCCGTAGCAATCACAAGAGGCGTTGCTAGGATGAGCTCAGCTTTTCCCAGCTGCATTTTTCGCATCAATGTGCTGTTGGCCACATAAATCCAATCCGTTTCCGGCGGAAGGTTATCCACATCCTGCCGATTGATTGGCAGGATTTTTTCGAAGAAGAGAGAATTACCGAAAGGGTACCATGAAGCAGATGAACGGGATGATCTGTCACCGGTAATGGATATGAACCAGAATCCACAGCGGAGAGAAAGAAATGAACATTTTACATTTGAAATACGTGATCAGCATCGCGGAAAATGGCTCTATCAATAAAGCGGCGGAGGAACTGCACGTAGCGCAGCCCAATTTGAGCCGGGTGGTCAAGGAGATGGAGGCCGATCTGGGCATCCAGTTCTTTCGCCGTTCCTCCAAGGGCATGATGCTGACGCCGGACGGCGAACTGTTCGTCAATCAGGCCCGGAAAATCCAGGAGCAGATCGACGAAATGGAAAGCCTGTATAAAGAGAAAAAGGCCGGCAAGCAGCGCTTTTCCATTTCAGTGCCCCGGGCCAGCTATATTTCGGACGCCTTCGCCGCCTTCTCCAAAACGCTGGGGAAGGAAAAAATGGAAATCTTTTATCAGGAAACCAACGCGCTGCAGGCGGTGAAGAACATCCTGGAGGTTGGCTACAACCTGGGCATCATCCGTTATGCGGCGGGCTATGATAAATACTTCAAGCAGATGATGGCGGAAAAAGGGCTGAAGGGCGAGCTCGTGGCAGAATTCAAATATGTGCTGGTGATGCGGGAGGACAGTGCTTTGGCAGCGATGGAAACCATCCGTTTCTCAGATCTGCAGCAATACATTCAGATTGCCCACGCCGATCCGTACGTGCCTTCCCTGTCGCTTTCCGCCGTGCGGAACGAGGAACTGCCGCAAACACCGCGGCGCATCTTCGTGTTTGAGCGGGGCAGCCAATTAGATCTGCTGACGGAGAACCCGGAAACCTTTATGTGGGTGTCGCCGCTGCCGGAACGCCTTTTGCGGCAGCTGCATCTGGTGCAGCGGGAATGCGCGGAGAACCAGCGGGTGTATCGGGATGTGCTGATCCATCGGCAGGATTATCAGCTGACCGAGCTGGATAAGCGCTTTATCACGGAGCTGACCCAGTCCAAACGCGCCTGCATCACAAGAAAAAAATAAAAAAATAATATGCTCATGAAGGCTTTGCTGTCAAATCTGGCGGCAAAGCCTCTTTTTATGCCATGAATCGAATGCTTGTTATCGATTGCGATATATCGATTATACGGTTTTGGTAATTCGCAAGGGCCGGACAATTCGATATAATGCGTATCGAAAGGAGGATGATCCTTTGCAGAGTACGCTTTCCAAGGCGACCCTGGGCCGATTGCCCATGTATTTGCAGTTTATCCGCAGAATGGACGCGGAGAAGGTTTCGGCCACGCAGGTCGCCAAGGGACTGGGGCTGGGCGAGGTGCAGGTGCGCAAGGACCTGGCCAGCGTCTGTACGGCGGGGCTGCCCAAGGTGGGCTACCCGGTATCGATCCTGCGCCGGGATATGGAAAAGGCGCTGGGGGTGGATGTGCCGGTGCCCGCGGTGATCGTGGGCGCGGGCAAGCTGGGAACGGCCCTGATGGATTATGACGGGTTTTCGGATTACGGCGTGGAAATCGCCGCCGCCTTTGACCGCAGCGCGTCAGCCCCTTCGCTCCATGGCCATGTGCCGGTTTATCCCATGGATCAGCTTGCCGCATTTTGCGATTCCCATCAGATACAGACGGGCATCCTGACGGTCCCGGCTTCAGCGGCGCAGACGGCGGCCGACGCCATGACGGCGGCGGGCCTGACGGCGATCCTCAATTTTGCGTCCTATCCCATCAAAGTACCGTCCGGCGTGACGGTGCATCCGGTCAATATCGCTTTATCCCTGGCTTATCTTCATCTGGCGGCCAGCGAGACAGGAAAACAGGAAGAGGAGGAACAGTATGGAACAAAAAGCATTTGACATGGTGGACAGCGTGGAAGCGCTGGAAGCGGCCATCGCGCGGGTGCGCGCAGCCCAGCGGGTCTTCGCTGCCTATACCCAGGAGCAGGTGGACAAAATCTTCCTGGCGGCGGCCACGGCGGCCAACCAGGCCCGCATCCCCCTGGCCAAGCTGGCCGTGGAGGAAACCGGCATGGGCGTGGTGGAAGACAAGGTGATCAAGAACCACTACGCCAGCGAATACATTTACAACGCCTACCGGGATACCAAAACTTGCGGCGTCATCGAAGAAGACAAGGCTTACGGCATGAAGAAGATCGCCGAGCCCATCGGCGTGGTGGCGGCGGTTATTCCCACCACCAATCCCACCTCCACCGCCATTTTCAAGGCGCTGATCTGCCTGAAAACCCGCAACGGCATCATTTTCAGCCCCCATCCCCGGGCCAAGAAAGCCACTATTGCCGCGGCGAAGGTGGTGCTGGACGCGGCGGTGAAGGCCGGCGCGCCGGAGGGCATCATCAGCTGGATCGACGTGCCTTCCCTGGACATGACCAACACCCTGATGCGGGAAGCGGATATTATCCTGGCCACTGGCGGCCCCGGCATGGTGAAGGCTGCCTATTCCAGCGGCAAGCCAGCCCTGGGCGTGGGCGCGGGCAACGTGCCCGCCGTCATCGACGACAGCGCCAACCTGGTGCTGGCGGTCAATTCCATCATCCATTCCAAAACCTTTGACAACGGCATGATCTGCGCCTCCGAGCAGAGCGTGATCGTGCTGGACAGCATCTATGATGAAGTCAAGGCCGAGTTCGCGGACCGCGGCTGCTGGTTCCTGAAAGGCGCAGAGCTGGACAAGGTGCGCCACACCATCCTGATCAACGGCGCGCTGAACGCCAAAATCGTGGGTCAGAGCGCCTGCAAAATCGCGGCGCTGGCCGGCGTTACCGTGCCGGAGGGCACCAAGGTGCTGATCGGCGAAGTGGAATCCGTGGCGCTCTCCGAAGAATTCGCTCATGAAAAGCTGAGCCCCGTGCTGGCCATGTACCGCGCCAAAGATCTGGAGGACGCCTTCAATAAGGCCGACCGGCTGATCGCCGACGGCGGCTACGGCCACACTGCGTCCCTGTATGCCGACACACAGAAGAAGCCCGAGGTGCTGGATGCCTTCGCGGCCCGGATGAAGACCTGCCGTATCGTGGTGAACACCCCCTCCTCCCAGGGCGGCATCGGCGATCTGTACAACTTCAAAATGGCTCCTTCCCTTACTCTGGGCTGCGGCAGCTGGGGCGGCAACTCCGTATCCGAAAATGTAGGCGTCAAGCACCTGCTGAACATCAAAACCGTGGCCGAAAGGAGAGAGAACATGCTGTGGTTCCGCGCGCCGGAAAAGGTGTATATCAAGAAGGGCTGCCTGCCGGTGGCGCTGGATGAGCTGAAGCACGTGATGGGCAAGAAGAAAGCCTTCATTGTGACCGACAATTTCCTCTATCACAACGGCAACACCAAGCCCATCACCGAAAAACTGGACGCGCTGGGCATCCAGCACGCCACCTTCTTTGACGTGGCCCCCGATCCCACCCTGGCTTGCGCCAAGGCCGGCGCGGAGCAGATGCGCCTGTTCCAGCCCGACGTGATCATCGCCCTGGGCGGCGGCAGCGCCATGGACGCCGGCAAGATCATGTGGGTGCTCTACGAGCATCCCGAGGTGGATTTCCAGGATATGGCCATGCGGTTCATGGACATCCGCAAACGCGTTTACACCTTCCCCAAGATGGGCGAGAAGGCTTACTTCATCGCCATCCCCACCTCTGCCGGCACCGGCAGCGAGGTGACGCCCTTCGCCGTGATCACCGATGAACAGAGCGGCGTCAAATACCCGCTGGCCGATTACGCGCTGCTGCCCAACATGGCGATTATCGATACCGATTTCCATATGACCGCCCCCAAGGGCCTCACCGCCGCCAGCGGCATCGACGCTGTGACCCACGCCCTGGAAGCCTACGCCTCCATGATGGCTACGGATTACACCGACGGCCTGGCCATCAAGGCGCTGCAAACCATCTTTGAATACCTGCCCCGGGCCTATGACAACGGCCTGACCGACATCGAGGCCCGTGAAAAGATGGCCAACGCCGCCACTATGGCCGGCATGGCCTTCGCCAACGCCTTCCTGGGCGTGTGCCACTCCATGGCCCACAAGCTGGGCGCGTTCCATCACATCGCTCACGGCGTGGCCAACGCGCTGATGATCGAAGAGGTGCTGCGCTTCAACGCTGCCGAGGCGCCCGCCAAGATGGGCACCTTCCCCCAGTACGACCATCCCCACACCCTGCGCCGCTATGCCGAAGTAGCCGAAGCGCTGGGCGTCCGGGGCGATACTGACCGGGACAAGCTGGAAGGCCTCATCAAGCTGATCAACGATTTGAAAACCTATGTGGGCATCAAGCCCACCATCCGGGATTACGTGCCCGATGAGCAGGACTTCCTGAACCGGCTGGACGATATGGTGGAGCAGGCCTTTGACGACCAGTGCACCGGTGCCAACCCGCGTTATCCGCTGATGAGCGAAATCAAGCAAATGTACCTGAACGCCTATTACGGCGAAAAGCACTTTACCGAAACGCTCAAGCCCACGGCGGACGACCTGGGAGCAGTGCAGGACGACGCCGTGAAGAAGGCCTACCGTCCCGGCCGGAAGCAGTGAGAAGGAGGAAAAGAAGATGAATCTGGATCGTGTGATTGCCGTGCGCAACGCCAAAACCATTTACCGGGATGGCGACCAGTGCGTCAAAGTGTTCAACGAGAACTATTCCAAGGCCGATATCCTCAATGAAGCGCTGAACCAGGCCCGCATCGAGGAAACCGGGCTGCATATTCCCAAGATCCTGGGCGTGACCATGATCGAGGGCAAATGGGCCATTCTCTCCGAATTCATCCAGGGGAAAACCCTGTCCCAGATAATGAAGGAGGATCCTGACAGCAAGTCAAAATATTTGAATCAGTTTGTGGATATCCAGATGGAGGTGCAGAGCAAAACCTGTCCCATGCTGAACCGGCTCAAGGACAAGATGAGCCGCAAGATCGAAAAGGCCGATCTGGACGCAACCACCCGCTATGACTTGCATGCTCGGCTGGAAGGCATGCCTACCCACAACAAGGTGTGCCACGGCGATTTCTGGCCCTCCAACGTGATTATCAGCCAGGACGGCACGCCCTACGTGATCGACTGGAGCCATGTGACCCAGGGCAACGCCTCCGCCGACGCGGCGCGTACCTATCTTTTGTTCTGGCTGAACGGCGATATCGAAGGGGCCAAGGAATACCTGAACCTGTTCTGCGAAAAGAGCGGCACAGACATGCAGTATGTGCAGAAATGGATGCCCATCGTGGCAGCCAGCCAATCGGTGAAGGGCAATGAAAAGGAACGGGAATTCCTGCTCTCCTGGGCCAGCGTGGTGGAATATCATTAAGTCTGTTTTCTTCCGCATGCTTGGCTTTGAATGGGAAGGGGAGCAAGAGAGAAGCGGCTCCCCTTCTCTTTGAAAAACAATAAAAAGGAGATTTGACAATGAAAGTTACAGTTTGTATCGGTTCTTCCTGCCATATCAAGGGTTCCCGGCCCGTGGTGGAGCAATTGCAGGACCTGATCGCCAAAGAAAACCTGAGCGACAAGATCGAACTGGGAGGCACCTTCTGCATGGGCAAATGCCAGCAGGGCGTGTGCGTCACGGTGGACGGGGAATTCTTCTCCGTATCTCCGGAAACCGTTCCTTCCTTTTTTGAAAAAGAAATAAAAGCAAAGGTGTAAGCCATGCCGAACTGTTTGACGCTGAAAAAATCCAACTGCAAAAACTGCTACAAGTGCATTCGCCATTGCCCGGTAAAATCCATCCG
>JAFUDW010000018.1 GCA_017464225.1 Clostridia bacterium
TATACATGATTCCTATCGTTCGTCACTGAAAAAATTTTACTTCTGTTATCCAAACTGGCTCCTTCTTTTTGCTTTCGCGGTATCGTGACTTTTACTTTCCCCATACTGGTCTCGTTGGCGGTTTAGATCAATCGAAATTATACGCACTGCGGCAGAATGCAGTAGGTTTCGTGCCTGCTGCTTTTCTTCTGCCGCACTGCGTATAATTCACTACTCATTTGACATTCCCATTTTAGCACTCAAAAATAAATTTATCAACACCCGTTATTTTTTGTCTGGTCAGCACACAGCCTCAAATACTTATACACCGTTTGCCTGCTCAACCCATACACCCGGGCAAACTCTGTCACATTCAAATCCCCATGGGCATATGCGGGATAGTGCTTGTAAAATATCGCGGGAATATCATCCTTCGTGGTGGGGCGGCGTCCGATACGCCGCCCTTTTGCTCTGGTGTTTTTTTCCGTCTGGCCGTACCCTGGCCCATATCATGGACGATTCCAGTCCGTCAAATGCATCCCTTTTTTTATGGAAACGCCTGCTCCGCAGAATCCCGTGCATTGGAAAACACAATCCAAAAAATCATCGCCCCGCCGTCTGGCGGAGCGCGATATAAAAATTCCTGTTATTGTTGCATAAGCGCTTATTTATTTCGCATTTTCAGTCGAATACTTTCGTTCCGTTCTTTATGCTCCATAAAGATGCACCGTCCTGCCAATATGTAAGCCGTCGTTTTCCCGGCGCGGCAGCTTTACAATATCCACGTCCATATACAGTAATTCGCACAGCGTTTCACGGAAACCGCAAATTTGTAGAAAAGCGGTAGGATTTTCTGAAAATTCCACCCGTTTCACGGGATATTCCGTCGCTGTCTTTCCTACAGCCTGACGAATCATTTCGAGCGTTGGCACACTATTCTCTCCGCTTATTTGACACAATCGCAATCGGAAACATGCACACACTTGTCTTCCCTTCAAATCTTCGCCACGCTTTCCCCTATTTGCAGGCGTACGGGCAGCGTTCTGGTCTGGCAGAAGGCGGGATCGGCGATCATTTGGGTCAGCAGCTCCATGGCCGTGGCGGCGCGGAGTCGGTGATCCTGGGCCACCGAGGTCAGCCGGGGCGTGGCCATGCGGCAGTACGGGCTGCCGTCAAAGCCGCACAGCGACAGATCCTCCGGCACGCGCAGGCCCTGCCGGCGCAGGAAGCCCATGAGCTCCATGGCGTAAAAATCCGAAGCGGCAAAAACGGCGGTATGCGCCTTCAACACGGGCAATTGCTTGCGGTAGAACGCCTCCCGCGCGGCAGCCTGCAGGGGTATCTCCAGAAAATCCGCCCGCTCCCCCAGGCCCTGGCACAGGCCCTCGTACCGATCCCAGTCCATACAGATACGGTTGTCCGCCGCGAAAAGCACCCGCCGGTGGCCCATGGCCCGCAGGTATTCCCCCATCTGCCGCCCGCCGTCAAAATCGTCCAGCGTCACGTTGCTGATGCGGCTGGGGGATTCCATATATCCGTCGTAGGCCACAAAGGGCACGCGGATATGATCGCGCAGGTTTTGATATTCATCGGCGCAAAAGCTGAGCACCATCATGCCGTCCAGGTTCCACATGGAGGCGAAGCGCACGATATCCATGATCTCCCCGGCCTTTTTGAGCATCATAAAATACCCCTGGCGCTCGATCTCATCCGACAAAGCGTTGACAGCCGCCGAAACGAAGGGATCCTCCAGCAGCTTGCCCTCGTACTTTTCGTGGTTCTTCACAGCCACGCCGATGATCCTGGAGTTGTTCCGGGCCAGCAGCGTCGCCGCCATATTGGGGATATACCCGCGCTCCTCCAGCGCGCGCTCCACCCGGCGGACGGTGGCATCGGATATCTTTTTGGTTTTTCCATGCAGCACGTTGGACACCGTGGCTGTGCTCAGGCCCAGCTCCCGGGCAATATCCACGATGCGCACCTTGTTTTCATCCCACATGGCCGCGCCTCCTACGCAATGGTTTGCATCCATTTCCGGCTCCGGAACAGGATCACGGACAGGATCAGCCGGAATACTTCCTCCATGGACAGCGCCAGGTATACCCAGCCGATGGGCCAGCCCAGCGCGCGCCCGGTGATCAGCCCCAGCGGCACGCCCACCAGCCAGGCGCCCAGCGTATCGATGATCATAATATAATGGGTTCTGCCGCCGCTGCGGATCACGCCGCCGCCCAATATCATATTCTGTACCTTGACGGGCAGCAGCAGGGCAAAGAGCATGAGCAGCTGCGCGCCCAGGGCCTGCACGTTCTGCTCCACCCGGTACAGGCCGGCATAGGCGCCGCGCAGGGCGGCCAAAGCCAGCGCCAGGCCCAGCGAGCCCAGGAGGCCGTATACGCAAAGGCGTTTGGATTGGCGATAGGCCTGTTCATAATCGCCCTCGCCCAACCGCTGGCCAATCAGTATCCCCGCCGCCTGGGAAAGCCCGCTGAGCGCCCCGGTGAGCATCCCCTGCACCGGGCCGGTCAGCGCCATGGCCGCCAGCTCCGCGGTGCCCATATGGCCGTAGATGCCGGTATATATGTTCTGGCTCACCGTCCAGAGCAGCTCGTTGGCGGCAGCGGGCAGCAGCATGCCCAAGTACCGCCGGAAGGCAGGCCAGCCGATGCGCGGCTGGAAATGGAAGCCGCAGCGCCTTCTATGCGCCGCCATCATCAGCGTCAGCTGGAGCGCCTGGGAGATCACGGTGGCCAGCGCCGCGCCCCGAACGCCCAAGGCGGGGAGCCCCCAGCGGCCAAAGATCAACAGCGCGTTGAGCAGCGTATTGATCACAGCCGCCGCAGCGCTGATATACAGCGGGATCCGCGCATGCCCCCGGCACCGGATCTCCACGGCCAGCACGCCCGCTACGCCGGACATGGGAAAGACCGGAACGATGAGGCGGATATAGGCCAAAGCCTCGCCGATCACAGCGGCGTCGGCTGTATACAGCGCCGCTATCCGCCCGGGCAGAGCCAGGCACAGGCCGGTGGTGATCAGTCCCAACAGCAGCGCGGCGCATAGATTGACCGACACGCTGCCCCGGACGGACTTTTCATCCCGCTTGCCCATGTATTGGGAGATCATGATGCCCGCCACGGCGGCCACCGCGCCGCTGACAAAGGTGAATACAAACCCGGGCTTACCGCCGATCTCCACCGCCGCCACCTGCGTGCCGCCCAGCTGCCCCACCATGACCTGATCGATCATGGAAAAGGAGGACTGCAGCATGGCCTGCAGCGAAACCGGCACGGCGATCGCCATGGCCTGTCTGAAAAAAGAATCGCGCATCGCATTTTTCCTCCGATGAACTGATCGGTTCCATTATTCAGCAAAAGAGCGAATAATGCAAAGGTTAATCGCGTAACCCACGTAAAAACCGCCTGCTTTTTACAAAACAGGCGGCATTTTTGCGGGTTGGTTTATTTAATGACCTCGCCATAGGTGCCGGGAGCCACGCAGCCCGCGTTGCTCTCATCGGTATCGATATGCATGGCCAGGGCGTAGCTGGGGCTGACGCGCACCACCACGTCGCCAAAGATCAGGCTGCGGCCGTCGCTGTCAACCTTGACGGATACGATATCCTTATCCTTGCAGCCAAACTCCTCGGCATCGGCAGGCGTCATATGGATATGGCGCTTGGCGGCGATAACGCCCTTCTCCAGCACCACTTCGCCGGCAGGGCCCACCAGCTTGCAGCTGCCGCTGCCTTCCAGATCGCCGCTCTCGCGGATGGGGGCCTTTACGCCGATGCTGCGGGCGTCGGTCAGGCTCAGCTCCACCTGGGTTTCCTTGCGGCAGGGGCCCAGAATGCTGACGCCGCTCAGCGTCTTCTTTTCGCCCACCACGTCCACGCGCTCGGCGCAGGCGAACTGGCCGGGCTGGCTCAGATCCTTCTTTTTGGTCAGCTGATAGCCCTTTCCAAACAGGGTTTCCAGGTCTTTTTCAGTTACATGCACGTGACGCGCAGAGGTTTCTACCAATACTTTGCCCATGGGGATCCACTCCTTTTTTGTTGTTTTATTCATTATAGCATAGATTGCAACCGTGTTCAACCATTTTTCGGGGGACAGTTTAAGGGGAGAACGATGCTTTCTTTGCTACAACCCTAATGCTATACTGTTTTTTAGCGTCTGCCGAAGGCAGACCAAGGATGTGCGATTCCGCGGATCGCCATCCGATGCCCGCGCTTGCCGTAGGCAGTAGCGCGGGGCGTATCAAAAGAAAGCGCGTACCTTCCCCCCCTATTCAAAAAACCGCATCGCCTCCAGGATCAGCGCCTGCCGCTTTTCCTCCATGATCGCGTCGCTAATCAGCCGTTCCAGGCTCTGGGCGCACTCCCGGACAGCGGCAAGCGTTTCGATGGCCTGGCGAAGCCAAAGATCATAAGCCGCGCGGTTAAAGGCCAGCGCGTCCTGCTCCCGGCGCAGGATGCCGCCGTCAAAGGGCAAGGTGCGCGTCTCCCTCCCCGGCTCCACAAAGGCTGCAATGGCATGGCTGTCGGTGCACAGATGGTTCAGCCGTCCGCCGTCCAGCGTTTGCATGATTGCCCTATGCCCCACGCCGCGCAGCTGCAAAGAGGCCGCAATGGGATAGAGCAGCGCGTCGGGATCAAACCCCCATGGCAGATCCAGGCATACCGTCTCCCGGCGCGGCAGGCTTTCGGCGCAGCTGAGCACACCGGCGGGGGTCACAGCCTGCGCAAACGCGCGCTGCCGCCCGCCCGGGCTCCCCGCCATCCAGCGGGAAAGCTCCAGCCGCAGGTTCATCATTGCGCCCGCGTCCACCGCCTCGGCATAAATGGCAGCACTGTCGCTCCAGGCGGTATGCGCCACCTGCAAGCATCGCCAGGCACGCCTACGCAGACCATGTATGCGTTTGTAAAGCACGCCTGCCCGGGCCCTTTCTCCCCGCAGCGCGGAAAGCTCCACAGCGGCGCTCATATCGATCTCCAGATCGCCCGGGCAAACCTCCGGCCCCAGCGCCACAGCGCCGTCCAGCGCCGCCCAATTGCCGGATACCACCGCCGCCAATCGCCCAGTCTCTTCCGCGCCGCCATAGCGGATCACCTCCCGGCCACGAGCCTCCCAGTCAGCCGCCAGCGCCGCCAATACCATATGCCTTCCCGTGCCCGCCGCGCCGCGCACCACGCATACCCGCGCGTCGTCACTGGCAGGCCGCAGCTCCCGTAAAAAATGCTCATACCCTTTGCCCGTGTTTGCGCAGGCGAAATATGCAAATTCAGCCATTCTGAAATCCCCGCTTTCTGTTTTGATGTCCCACAGTATGCGGCGGATACAGGCATATATACCGTTTGTGTAAAATAAAAACGGCAAGCCCGCAGCCTGCCGTCCAAAATAGTTTGGGCGCTTGCCTTATTCTGTTTGGTATTTCGCAGCCCATTCCTCTTTCGTCATAAGGTTCACATGCCCCACACGCGTTTCGCCCATCTGGGGAACGGGCACGTTTTCAGATCGCCATTGGTAGACAAAGCCCAGCTTTTCCTGCACGCGCTTGGATTTTTCATTGCCGTCATAGTACCCGCACCAGACGCGGGCCAGACCGAGCTCCTCAAAGGCATGGCGAAGCACGGCCCGCGCCGCCTCGGGCACGATCCCCCTTCCCCAATAAGGAACGCCCACCCAGAAGCCCAGCTCGGCCTCATCCTCCGCTACGGCCAGGTCGTTATGATGCAGGCCGATACTGCCCACGGGCAGCCCGGTCTCCTTGGAAACGATGGCGTAAATTTCCGGACCGGACAATCCCTCCCGGATGATCTGCCGACTGTTTTCCACGCTGGTGTGCGCCAGCCAGCCGGCCATGGGCCCCACCCGCGGATCCTTGGCGTAGCGATAGCATTCCTCCGCGTCCGATTCCTGCCAGGGGCGAAGGATCAGCCTTTCCGTTTCCAAAATCATAGCGCTTTCTCCATGTGATTTATATTGATAATAGAACAAATCCCCCGATAGATCGGGGGAAAGCGCCGCGCATTCAAGCGCAGCATGGTGCCGAAGACGGGACTCGAACCCGTACGGCCGAAACCGGGGGATTTTAAGTCCCCTGCGTCTGCCATTCCGCCACTTCGGCGCAGGAAGTATTATAGCATATTTCAGCCCGCGTTTCAATGATTTTCGCGAAACGGGAGAGACAGGCCGAAAATCTGATTTCACCACAAAAAACGCGCCGTGCTTTCGCACAGCGCGTTTCTTGTGATATCCGCAATCAGAACTTGGTGGTGTTCAGACGGATGGAGGGGCCCATTGTGGTGCTCAGATACAGAGACTTCACATAGGTGCCCTTGGCGGCGGCGGGCTTGGCCTTGATCACGGCGTCCATCAGAACGGCCATGTTCTCCACCAGCTTTTCGCTGTCAAAGGATACCTTGCCGATGGGGCAGTGCGCAATGGCGGTCTTGTCAATGCGGTACTCCACTTTACCGGCTTTGATATCGGAAATGGCTTTGGTCACGTCCATGGTCACGGTGCCGGACTTGGGGTTGGGCATCAGGCCCTTGGGGCCCAGGATGCGGCCGATGCGGCCGACAACGCCCATCATGTCAGGCGTGGCCACGCAGACGTCGAAGTCGAACCAGTTCTCCTGCTGGATCTTCTGGATCATTTCCTCAGCGCCCACATAATCGGCGCCGGCAGCTTCCGCTTCCTTGGCCTTCTCGCCCTTGGCGATGACCAGCACCCGGATGGTACGGCCGGTTCCGTGAGGCAGCACCACCGCGCCGCGGACCTGCTGATCCGCATGCCGGGGATCCACGCCCAGGCGGACGGAGATTTCAACGGTTTCATCGAACTTGGCCTTGCCGGTCTGCAGCACCA
>JAFUDW010000019.1 GCA_017464225.1 Clostridia bacterium
CTCGGCGGAGCAGGAGCACACGGTGGCGCCGGCGGCCTTCATTTCGTCCAAGGTGGCCTGCGCGCGGTCGTACACCCGCAGCTCGTGGCCGGCCTTCAGCAGATTCTTCGCCATGGGCTTGCCCATGATCCCCAGTCCGATGAACGCGATTTTCATAATAAACTCCTCCTGATCATTGATCAAATGCTTTGTTCAGCCGGGCGGCGGGCGGGCATTCGCTCTCCTTCGCCGGCACGGCGCATATATCCGCGTTTAATGTACCATATTTGCCGGAGCGCGTCAATTTGAGATCGAAAAATCAAACGGAACGGATTTCATGATTTGAAACGACCTGCAATCAAACATTTCATTGACATTGAAACGCGGGCATGCTATCATGACGCCAAACGAACGTGAGGTGATCCCCATGGCAAAAGCCGCCATTTTGATGCCGTATCCTGAGCTCAAGGATATGGCGGAAGCGCTGATTCCCCAATATCCCCGGCTGACGCCCATGGCCGTGGAGTACGCGCAGACCGCACAGGCGCAGCAGCGCGCCCGGGCCCTGGTTGAAAAGGGGTGCGAGCTGATCATCGCCCGGGGCCTGCAGGCGCGCATGATCCGGGAGGCCGTGCTCATTCCGGTGATCGAAATGCGCGCCTCCACCCAGGAGCTGGAAAGCCTGGTGCTGGAGCTGAAAAAGAAGGTGCACCCGGCGGAGGGCCAACGGCTGCGGCTGGGCATCATCAGCTTTTTCAACATGCTGCACAATACCGAGCGCTTTAACGAGCTGTTTGATATCGACCTGAAGGTATACACCGCCACCAGCATCGATCAGTATCCCCAACTGGTGGACAGAGCCTATGCCGACGGCTGCCTGGGGCTGATCGGCGGTCAGGTGGCGGGCCGCCGGGCCGCCGAGCTGGGCCTGGCCTTCTGCTTCCTCTCCATGGGGGAGGAGAGCGTGCGCGAGGCGCTGGAAGCCGCCTCGCTGGTGGGCTACAGCATCGACCTGCTCAAGCGCAGCAACGCCGAAATGAGCACCATGCTGGACAATACCTTTTCGGCCATCATGCAGGTGGACGGCACGGGCACGGTGCGCCGGGTGAACCGCGCGCTGCATCAGCTGCTCGGCCGGGAGCCCGACGATGTGATCGGCTGCCCGGCGGTCAAGGTGGTGCCCGGGCTCAGCCAGGACGATCTGGACGCCGTGCTGGTCTCCGGCCGGGAGATCGACACCCGGGTGCTGGCCCTGGGGCGCAGGACGGTATTGATGAACATTACCCCGGTACTGGTGGAGGAGCAGATCGACGGCGCCATCTTCACCTTCCAGGAGGGCCAGCGCATCAGCGAAATGGACACCCGTCTGCGCCAGGAGCTGACCCGGCAGGGGCATATCGCCCAGCACAGTTTTGATCAGATATTCGCCGCCGATCCCGAATTCAAAGCGCTGCTGCACCAGGCCAAACAGCTGTCCCGCACGCCTTTCCCCGTGCTGCTGTCCGGCGAGTCCGGAACGGGCAAGGGCATACTGGCCCAATGCATGCATAATGAATCGCTGCACCGCCACGCTGCCTTTATCACGGTGGACTGCTCCATCTGGCACCCGGACGATCTGGATGAAAAGCTGTTTGGGCGCTTCAGCCGCCGGGAGGGCGAGCTCAGCCTGGCCGAGCAGGCCCGGGGCGGCACGCTTTACCTGCGCCAGGTGGAGCTATTGGGCATGGAGACCCAGTACAAGCTGCTGCGCCTGGCCAAGGGACAGTTTTTGCGCAACGGCCTGAATCAATCGGTGCCCACCGACGTGAAGCTGATCCTGTCCACCGAGGCCGATCTGCTGGCGCTGACGCGGGCGGGCAGCTTCCGCCGCGATCTGTATTACGCGCTCAGCGCGCTCCGGCTGGACGTGCCGCCTCTGCGCAGCCGCCGCGCCGATATCGTCAGCTGGTTCAGCGCCATCCTGGACGACTGGTGCGGCAGGATCAAGCGCCAAATCCGCCTGACCCGGGAGGCCGAGGGTTTCCTGGCAGCCTATGACTGGCCGGGGAATCTGGATCAGATGAGCAGCCTGTGCCAGCGGCTGGTGCTGCTTTCCGAAAAGCGCACGGTGGACGAATCCGCCTTGCGGGCGCATCTCAAGGCCATGGAGGGCGGCGCCCGCGCCGAGCCCGGCGCTTTGGCCCAGGATCCCCGGGCGATAGAGCTGGCCGCCGTGCTGACCCGCTGCCATGGCAGCCGCGAGCGCGCCGCAATGGAGCTGGGCATCAGCAAGACCACGCTCTGGCGCAGAATGAAAAAATACGGGATTTCCCGGGATCTGACCATCGAGTGAGCGCGCAAGGGAAGCGGGAGGCGGACAGGCTTCCCTCCCTTAACGTTCCTCTATAATCTCTAACAGGAATTGAAATTTATTAAAACGGCCGCAATCCCCAAAGGGATTGCGGCCGCTAAATGTTATACCCGGCGGATCAATATCAGCGGCGTCAGCTCGCCGCCCTGGCCCGAGGGATTATCCTTGAGGGCGTCCTGGATCTGGTCGTCGGTGAGCGGGAAGCCCGTGGCTTTGCCCAGCTGGTTCTGGTCGATATCGTTGGCGTCCATCAGCACCACGGGGATGCCGGTATGCTGCATGATATCGTCGCACAGCTCCATGGGGTTGGTGGGGTTGATCAGCGCCAGGCTCTTATAGCGCTCAAAGCTGGAGCGGTAATAGAAGCCGTCGATGCCGGCCACGCCCGGGCCCACGATCTTGTAAAAAACGCCCTTGATGCCAAAAAGCTTGGTAATGGCGCTGGCGATGGCGGCGAACACCACACGGGGCGCGCCCACCATATCGATGGCCAATTGCAGCTTATAGGGATCGTGTACGCCGATGCCCGCCACGGTCTCGCTGGCCCGGGGCGCCAGCAGCTTGGCCCAGAAGCCAGGCTTCACCTGGTCCTTGGTGCGCACGGTCTTTTCGCACATGGCCATCACCTTGGCGCCGAAGGCCACCACGTCGCCCTCCTGATAAATAGTCCGGATCTAGCGCACCATCAGGGCTCATTTATCATCGCCCAACTCCACAAAAAGA
>JAFUDW010000020.1 GCA_017464225.1 Clostridia bacterium
GATCTGTCTCCGGGCCGATCAAACGTCTGGTGATCTCTACCAGCATGAGTTCTGGCAAAACGGCGAGCGGTATACCATCCAGGAGCTGGAGGAAGACGGCTATATCCAGCTGACATGGAGCGCAAGGAATACCCAGAGCGGCGACACGGGCCTGGCCGGATATTACACCTTCACCTTCAACGATGCGTCGCTGCAGCAGTTCACCGCCAGGAACCGGAATGATCGCTGGGCGCTGAATATTATCAAGGCCGACGCGGCCGATAGTTCAAACGTTCTTGCGGGCGCCCGGTTCGCGCTGTTTGGACGCGATCCGGCCAAGAAGATGACAGGCAGCACCGTTCCCGACGATTACGTGGACGCCAATAATATCACCTGGTATTGTTATGAGATCAGACAGACAAACGGCGATGGCATAGCGGAGTTTGACGATCTGACCGAGGATCTGTACCGGTATATGGAGGTTGATCCTCCGATGGGCTATCAGCGGCTTGCGCCGCTGTATGATACGGTGGGCCCTGTATCGGGCGGCACAGTCAATACAAAAGTGGTGCTGACCGTTCAGGATCCGCCCCTTGATCCCACGTCGCTGAATATCCCGGTCAAAAAGACTTTAGTAGGCCGCGATATGCGCCAGAATGAGTTTACCTTCATTATGTCGCCAATCAGCACGAAGGGCGTGGTCAGCGCTTTGAACGCCCAATCCATCACAAATCCCGCGTCCGGCGAGGATATTCCGGTGCTGTTCAATTTCACGCTGGATTACACCCATGTTGATTACTTGAACGCGCCTTACCGGGATTTGAACGGAAATGCGGTCTTCTACTATGTGGTTTATGAAGAGATCGGCTCGATCCCCGGGATAGCGTATGATCAGCAGCAGTATGTGGTCAAGGTCACGCTGTCGTCCGTGAATAACGGACTGAGCGCTGCTGCCAGATGCTATCGTTACGGAGGATCGGGGGATCTGCCGGCGGAAGCTGTAAGCGATTTGCAGCTGCAAGCGTTTGTTCGCGAAGCAGTTCCCATGCTGAGAGCGGAGCTCCGGCCGACGCGCGGCTGGTGATCGATTGGATCGTTTATCCTGATGGAAGCAAGCCGCTTTACAATCTTGATTTGTTATAATGATCGCGGACAGAAGGTCCGGATTGTTCTGGAGGACAGTGAGACTATGCGGAAACAGATCATTGCTTGGATACTGGCTTTATGCGTGATGATGTCAGGGATAACGGCGCTTTCTGAGGCAGTTCCCATGGAAGGCGCTGATGTAGCCATGCCTGACTTTGTAGCTGAGGCCGTTCCGGAGCCGACGCCCGAACCCACGCCGGTGCCGACGCCCGAACCCACACCGGTGCCGACGCCCGAGCCCACGCCTGTGCCGACACCCGAGCCCACGGCGGAACCGACACCTGAGCCTACAGCGGAACCAACGCCCGAACCCACGGCGGAGCCAACGCCCGAGCCTACGGCGGAGCCGACGCCCGAGCCTACGGCGGAACCGACGCCCGAGCCCACGGCGGAGCCGACGCCCGAGCCCACGGCGGAGCCGACGCCTGAGCCAACCCCGGCTGAAACGCCGATCCCCTTTGACGGTTTCCTGGCGTTGGGAATCAGCTATACGGGGACGGTTTCCGATGTGAAGGATACTTATTATCTGCGGATCAAGCTTGCGGAAATGATGGAGGTCATCCTGAAAACCGAGGAAACGCCTGTGCGCCTTACGCTGATGCGGGAGGATGGCAGCGAGCGGATGGAGATCGTCCCGATTCAGGTCGATGCGGAGTATCTGCCAGTCAACGCAGAAATGCGGTTAAATGATCAGCCCTATCTGCTGATCATTCAGCGGATGCAAGAAACAGCGTACGGCCCGTTTACGGTAATGCTCGTTGAAAAGATCGCTCAGACGCCTATGCCTGCGCCCAGTAATACTCCGGTACCCGAGCCTACGGCGGAACCCACGCCCGAGCCGTCGCAGGAGGCGGCAGCCGAGTCAGCGCCTGAACTCCAGGAAGACCTGGATGCGTCTGACGAGCATGCCAACGCCGCATCTGACCTGATGCCGGTGGCGGATGAAGCTGACGAAACGCAGGGCGATACATCTGAACCGGAAAATATCAAGGACGAAGCAGCGAAGAAGCCTGAAGCCGAGGAGGATCCCGATCAGGAAGAGACGCCTTCCGAAGCTGAACAGGATACGGAGGATGAGCCGTCCGAAGCGGACGGGGAGAAGGAGCTGGAAGCCGAAGAACCGCCGTCTGATCCGGAGGATGAAGGCGGGGAAGGATCGGGAGAAGACGCCGACTCCGATCGAAATGAAGAAGGCACACCTGAGGATCAGACTGCGGAAGAAGCCGTGGATGATGAGGACGGCGCGGCCCAGACCGTGGTCTCCATCCAGGCTTCGATCGCCGGCGTGGAACAGATCGAAGCGGGCACAGAGGTGATCCTGACGGCGGATGTTTCAGGTCATGCCCCCGATCTCTATACCGTACAATGGCAGTATTCCAATGATAACGGGCAGACGGTTTTTGACGCGGAAGACGGCAACGCTCTGGAGTACCGCTATGTGATCACCGAGGAAAACAAGGATTATATCTGGCGCGTGAAAATCACCTTCCTGCCGGAAGAATAAGCTTGCGCATGGCTGCCCTGCCGCTCTGGCGGGGCAGTTTTTCCGCATAAAAACAGGAGATCCTTTCTGCCGGATCTCCTGTCTTTTATGCGTTTATTCAGTGTTCCGCACCCATTGCGGTTTGATCGTCTGTCTGCTTTTCCACGATGGCCCGAAGAGATGCTTCAATGCCTCGTACGATGTCCTCCTTGGACAGGCTGGGCGTGTTGGGTCGGTTCATTACTTGCTCGTGCAGGAAAGGCACATGCATAAAGCCGCCCCGCATGGCGGGCCAGGACTTGTTGATGTGATACAATACGCCATACATCAGGTGATTGCACACATAGGTGCCCGCAGAATTGGACAGGCTGGCGGGCAAGCCCGCGTTCTTGATGGCGGTCACCATGGCTTTGACGGGAAGCGTGGAAAAGTACGCGGGTGCGCCGTCAGCGAAGACGGGCTGATCCACGGGTTGGTTGCCTTCGTTGTCCGGGATGCGTCCATCGTCCACGTTGATGGCCACGCGCTCAGGCGTCAGGCCAAAGCGTCCGCCGGCCTGACCGATGCAGAGCACGGCGTCGGGCTGCTCCTTTTCCATGGCGGCGCGAACGGTTTCTATGGCCTTGCCGAAAACCACAGGCACGTCGATTTTTACGATCTGCGCTCCGGAAATTTCGTTTGCCACCAGCGCCACAGCTTCCTGCGCGGGATTCACCTGATCCCCGCCGAAGGGCTCAAAGGCAGTCAATAGTATCTTCATGGCTCAACCTCAGAAAGCGAAGAAGTACATCAGCGCGATGTGGATCACCAGCATGATGATGGCCACGGGCAGCTGGCTCTTGATGATGGCGTATTTGTTTTTGACCTCCAGCAGCGCGGCAGGCATGATGTTGAAGTTAGCGGCCATGGGGGTGCACAGCGTGCCGCAGTAGCCGGCGGTGAGGCCCAGCGCGCCCACAACCACGGGGTTGGCGCCCTGCATGATCAGGAAGGGGATGCCGATGCCCACGGTGATCACAGAGAAGGCGGCAAAGCCGTTGCCCATGATGATGGTGAACAGCGCCATGGCGATGCAGTACACGGCGCAGGCGATCAGCTTGCTGCCGTCGGGAATGATGGCGCTGACGCCGTTGGCGATCACGGTGCCCACGCCCGCGGCGGTGAACAGCGCGCCCAGGGCGGACAGCAGCTGAGGCAGGATGCCGATGGGACCCACGTTATCCATCAGACGGGTGCCGTCCTTGACGATGTATTTGGGCGAAGCCTTGAACAGGATCAGGGCTACCAGCAGCGCCACGATACCGGATACGCCGATGGCGTTATTGGCGGTCAGCCAGGACAGGGCGGATACCGAGCCGCCCAGCGTGGCGGCGACCACGGCGACCACAGCCAAGCACAGCGCGGGGATGAATACCTTGTAACCCAGCTTGTTGGCGGAGGCGCGCACAGCCTTGGGGTCAGGCGTGTCGTTTGCGCTCTGCTTTACACCGTTGATGCCGGTGAGCACGGCGATGACGATCACGCACAGGCCGGTGATCCACTTGGGCAGATGATTGCCCAGAATGAAGGTAAAGGCCAGCAGGAACCAGAAGGCGGCGGTGGTCGCTTTCTTTTCAGCCTTGGGATCGCGCAGGGCTTTCACGCCCACCAGGATGAATACGAGGCCGATCAGGGTATAGAAGATTTCAGATACGATCTGGGCGGTTGTCATTTCGCAGCGCCTCCCTTCACCATTTTTTCAATCTTTTTATCCAGCGTCAGGTCACGCCAGGCGCCAACCAGCACGCTGATAACGGCGATGGGGATAGACCAGGTGGCGATCTGCAGGGCGGTCACATCATAGCCCTGGGCCACCAGCGTGGATACGATCAGCAGGGTGCCCGAAGCGCCCATGAAGCAGTTCTGCGCGTAGAAGTTGCCGTAGTTTTCGGCGGCGGCGGAAGCGCCGCGGATGGTATCGCTGGTGTCGTCGTCGATATCGCCGTATTTGGCCATCGCCGCGCCTTCAGCCATGGGCACCACCACGGGACGGACAAACTGAGGATGGCCGCCCAGACGGACGGAGAAAGCGGCAGCCAGGGTACGGATGGCCTGATAGATCAGGATCACGCGGCCTGTGGTTGCGTTCTTGATGCTGCGGATGAAGTCGATGGCTTTCTCCTTGAGGCCGAAGCGCTCGCAGATGCCGATGACAGGCAGCGTCAGCACAAACAGGGTGGCGGTGCGGTTGGTGATGAAGGAGGAGCCCAGGGTCTCCAGGATCTCCATGGGGGACATCTTCGCCACCAGACCGGTGACGACGCCCGCGATCACGACGGTGGCGATGGTGTCGAATTTGATCGCGAAGCCGATCACTACGATCAGGACGCCGATGAGTTTGAGGACTTCCATACAAAAAACCTCCTTAGCAATATGGTATAATCAAACCTGTTTTTCACAGGTTGGATCCACAATAAACGCGCTTTCCAGCACACGGGTCATGATGCGCTCAGTCTGTCTGCGGTCTTTTCCGGTCAGCTTGATCATTTCGTCAATGTTCCATGTGGCTTTTTTTGCAAGCTTTGGGACATAGGCGCGCAGCTCCCGGAGCAGCTGCGCGGGCAGCGTGGCCAGTATGATCAGCGGGATGCAGACCAGCACGCGCCAAAGATCAAAATAGACGCCGAATTTGCCATCCTTCATGCACATGATCAGCAAAATGGCAGCGCAAAGAACGGACAGCATCAAAGTATAAAAAATGATATCCAGCCCATTGGCCTTCACCCGATCAATGCGGATCGGTCTGTTGAAATCATAGGATTTTTGACCGCGCATGGATGCTGAACCCCTCCTCCTGCGGCTTTTGAATCATTATAAAAAGAAATATGCATAATGTCAAGGAAGAAACGCGATAAACAGCATGAAAATGCAGGATAAAAACCGAATAAATGAAAAAGATCACGAAAGCAGTATATCCAGATCAAATGCCGGTTCGCTTTTGAGCGCGTTCTCATGAAAGAGAAGGTAAACGGCGTTTTCATATTCTTCGGGCGTTTTGACCTTGCGGAGGGCGCGGACGACGGCCTCGCCGTGCTCAAAACAGCCGCAGATATATTTCAAAACCAGATGCATGCGGCCGATCACGGCGCTTTCGGGCCAAAAGCGGAGATATTCCCGGTACAGGTCGTCATGGAAAGCGCACAGCGCGTTTAGTGTAAGCCTGTCGCCGCCATTGATTTCCTGAGCCAGGGCGGGATTGCCCGCCAGTCCGCGCCCCAGCATCAGGCCGCTGACAAAGGGATCGGTCGCGGTGAAATACAACGCGTCGGAGACGGTAAACAGATTGCCGTTATAGATATAATCCGCCTGGATCAAGCCGCAGGCTTCCCGATGCGGGATGCCACGATAGAATTCCTGGCGCGTCCGTGGATGCACAATGAGCTCGTGCAGCGGATATTGGCGGAATATTTCCAGCAGCGCGGGCCATTCGCGGGTATCCTCATAGCCGATCCGGGTCTTAATCGATATGGGCAGTACGGGATGGGCGTATATGCCGTCCAGCAGCGTCTGGAGAGCGTCGGCATCCCGTAAAAGGGCGCTTCCTTTTCCCTTGGCGGTCACCGTGCCCGACGGGCATCCCAGGTTCAGGTTGAGCTCCTGATACCCCATGTCACGCAGCATGAGGGCCAGCGCGTTAAAATAATCGGCGCGGTTGGTCAGTATCTGGGGCACCGCCGGCACGCCTTCATTTTGCCGCGGATCCATGTCAAATCTTTCCCGGCGGCTGAAGGTCATCGAGTGGGAAGGGCTGATAAACGGCATAAAATACTTGTGTACGCCGCCAAAATTGCGGTGGTGAACTCGGCGGTAGATAGCGTCCGTTACGCCCTCCATGGGGGCAAAATACACGTTCATGGGCTGCTCCTGAACGAAAAATCAAGGCCCTTATTATATCATGCCGCGTGAATCGCCGCAATCTTTTCTTTGGAAATGAACGGCGGGCTTTTCGCTTTTGTTAAATTGATTGCTATTGACATGGTTTGCTGGACCATGCTAAAATAAAAACGGAAGATAAATATCGTTTTTATGCTTTTTTATGTGTTTCTTTACAAAAAAACGCGTGCAGGGGGGAAGAATATGCAGCTTCACAATACCGGCGCAAAATCCGATATGCAACGGCAGGAAGGCCGCGGGTTACTGCACGCCTTTTATGCTGGTTTGGCTTTATCGCTGGGGATGCTGATCGGCGCCGGCATATGGTATATTGCGATCACCGGCAAGATCGGCCGGAAAAACTGGGATCCCCAGCGGTACGGCACGCCCCCCATGCTGCTGGCGATCGTGGGCGGCGCGTTGCTAATCGCCGTGCTCGTATGCTTTTTCACATTGCCTGCCCTGAAACCCTGGTCCCGTCCCATTGCCAGGGATATATGGAAGGATCGATACCGTTATTTTCTGATCATTCCGGGCCTGATCGTGGTGTTCGTGTTCAGCTATATGCCCATGTACGGCATCATCCTGGGCTTCAAGGATTATAAGATCAAAAGCGGCATCATGTTCTCGGAATGGGTGGGCACCTATCATTTTGAACGCTTCTTTAAAAGCCCAGTGGCCGGGCAGACCATCTGGAATACGCTGTTTATCGGCGTCACCCAACTGCTGATCACCTTCCCGGTGCCCATCATCCTGGCGCTGCTGATGAATGAGCTGCGCTCCACCTCTTACCGCCGCACCATCCAGACCATCATCTATCTGCCGCACTTTATCAGCTGGGTCATCATGTATTCCCTGCTGTTTTCCATGTTTTCCATCACCTCGGGTTTGATCAATAAGCTGCTCATGTCTTTGGGGTATCCGGCCATCAATCTGCTCTCCGATCCCAATAAGTTTTACGGCATGCTGTATGGCACCTCTATCTGGAAGGAGGCCGGATGGGGCACCATCATCTATATGGCAGCCATTGCCGGCGTGGATCAGGAGATGTATGAGGCGGCTTACCTGGACGGCGCTAACCGCTGGCAGCAGTGTATCCATATCACCCTGCCCTCCATCGCCTTTGCCATCACCACCATGCTGATTCTCAATGTAGGCTCGGTCATGGGCGCTAACTTTGACCAGATCATGAACCTGCGCACCGCCGCTACCCAAACCACGGTGGCGCAGGTGATCGATACCTATGTATATGATATGGGCGTGGGAAAAGGACAGTATGATCTGTCCACTGCCATCGGCCTGTTCCAGCAAGTTGTCAACTGTATCCTGCTGTTCGTTTCCAATTATGTGGTGAAAAGGATGTCCGGAGAGGGATTCTTCTGATCCCGAACGCCGCAGCGCCCCATTCATCATAGAGGAGGAAAGCATCCATGGCCACGAAAAGCAAAAAAGGAAACCAGATCAGGCGCAGCCTGGGCGACCGGATATTCAACGCCTGCAATATCACGCTGTTTATCTTGATCGCGCTGATCGTTATCTTTCCCTTTTTCAATGTGATCGCCATTTCCCTGACCAGCAATGTGGAATACATGCGGGAGCCATATATCATCTGGCCCAAGGAGCCCACGCTGGAGGCGTATTCCTATATTTTCTCCACCTCGCTGATCCCGCGTTCCTACGCGCTGACCATCGGGATCACCGTGGCGGCCACCACGCTGTCCACGCTGATCACCTCCATGCTGGCTTACGGACTGTGCAGGGGGGATTTGCGCGGACAGAAGTTCTTCATGATCTATCTGCTGATCACCATGTTCTTTTCCGGCGGCTTGATCCCCAACTACATGAACATCACCAAAACGCTGGGCTGGAGCAACAATCTATTGGCGCTGATCGTCCCCAATTCCGTCAGCGTATTCAATTTCATCATCGTGCGGTCCTTCTTCCGGCAATTGCCGCCGTCGCTGGAGGAATCGGCACGTATCGATGGCGCCAGCGAATGGACGATCCTGTTCCGCATCATCTATCCTTTGTCCATTCCGACGCTGGCCACCGTTGCCATGTTCGTGGCTGTGGGCACCTGGAACAGCTGGTTCTCCGCCATGCTGTACATGCGCGATGAAAAGCTGTACCCCCTGCAGCTGATCGTGCGCAACTTCGTGGTGCATGAGGCGCGTCCGGCGGACATGCAAAATATGGAGGGCCTGCGCGATGCCGCGGGCAACCGGATCTTCCTGAATGAAACCGGCCTGAAAATGGCCTGCGCCGTGGCCACCGTGCTGCCCATGGTGGTGATCTATCCCTTCATCCAGAAATATTTTGAAAAGGGCATGACCATCGGCGCCGTGAAGGGCTGACGAGGCCCTAACCCATTTGATTGTAAGCCGATACGGCTTCAATAATATAAAAAAGGAGGAAACATCATGAAACTTTGGAAACTGTTTGTTCTGGCGCTGGTGCTGCTTCTGGCCGTGACCGCCACCGGTTTGGCCTATGAGGGCGAAGTGCTGAACATCACCGCAGACTGCGACGACGATCCCTTCAGCTGGGATCCGGACAACGACGCTCTGGCCGCCTACATCCGCGATAACTTTGGTATCAACTTCATCCAGAGCGAAACCAACTACTACAATAACGACTTCACCGTCACGCAGCTGGCTGCCAACGAGGGCAAGCTGCCCGAGGTATTCACCTCTGATATCCTGTACTACACCCAGGAAATCACCCAGTTCATCCCCGAAGAGCTGGTGGCTGAAATTCCCCAGGAGCTGATCGACAAGTATCCGCTGACCAAGGAACGCCTGGAAAACGACGCTGTTTCCCAGCTGGTGTACAATATGTACGGCGGCTACTACTTCCTGCCCAAGCCCGACTCCGCCGATCCTTCCATCTATCTGGCTGAGCGCAAAGGCCTGTTCATCCGCAAGGACTGGCTGGAGAAGCTGGGTCTGGAGATGCCCAACACCTGGGAAGAGCTCTATGAAGTCTGCCACGCCTTCACCTATAACGATCCCGATGGCAATGGCGTGAACGATACCTACGGCCTCACCGGCGACGGCCTGGGCACCCTGCGCTACTTCTTCGCCTCCACAGGCGTTTCCAACCGTTACTGGAACAAGGATGCCGACGGCAACTGGTTCTTCGGCGCTCTGGACGACAGGAACATCGAAGTGCTGGAGTGGCTGCGCAAGATGTATGAGGACGGCTCCATTGACCCCGACTTTGCCGCCACCACCTGGAAAGAGGGCCTGCAGAAGTTCTCATCCAATACCTTTGGCGTGTGCGTGCGCAATGCCGATGCTGACTGGATCAACAACGTGATGGTCAAGTACTACGGCGCCGCCAACCCTGATTGCAATCCCTTCGACCGCGTGAGCATGATCGGCGCTCTGGGCAATAATAAGGGCGATCAGCCCCGCATGGAAGCCTACATTTCCTGCATGGTGGCCGTGCAGTTCGCGCCTGAAATCACCGAAGAAAAGATGGACCGCTTCCTGCAGTTCTATGAGTATCTGCTGGGCGACGGCAAATACATGCGTCTGGGCCTGGAAGGCGAAGACTATGTGATCAACGCCGACGGTACCATTTCCAAGATCCGCGATGAGAACGGCAACGCCTCCAACCTGGCTGTGAAGTATCCCTCCATCCCCGTGACCCATTGGACTTCCTGGGGCTTTGAAATGGCCGCCATGCCCAATGTGGAATACTTTGATCAGTACAACGATGAGACCAAGGCCCTGAACGCCGAAGTCTGCGCCATCCGCAATGAGAACCCCGTGTATCCCGAGGTGGGCCCCATCCTGATTGATGACGACGCCGTTACCGATGCCGCCGCCTTCAATATCACCAGCGAGTACTGGCTGATCATTTCCGGCGACAAGCCCGTTGCCGATATGTTTGCCGATATGAAGACCCGCGCGCAGGCGTTCTATGGCCCCGCCACCGAAAAGGTGACCGAGATCGCCGCCGAATATGGCTGGTAATCCCCACGTAAATCGCATCATCGCATGATGCCGGGGCCGCTTCTTTGCGCAAGGGGAGGCGGCCCCTTTTTTCCTGAATTGTACGCAGCGCGAGATTCGTGCTGGATGGAGGCAATCGAATGCAGAAACAGAGAGGCGTTTATCTGGAGGAAAATGGCGACATCCGGGCATTTGGAAAGGTATGGAGATTTGATCCGTTCCTTCCGCCCGCGCTGCTGATGGCAAATGGCGAAAAAATCCCTTTTACGTCCTGTGAGCGCGCAGAACGCACGGCCGTTGCCAGCGGCCTTGGCGCCGGTTTCAGGACGGTAATGCAGGGAATCCCAGGCTGCGGCGATTTCCTGTTTGAAACCAGCGTATTGGTCAGCGATACAGACGGGCATGTGGATTTCACGTTTTCCGTCCATAGGGAAAGCGGCGCCAGGCTGAAAGAAGTGATATTCCCAGGGCCGCTGATGGCTGAAGAGAAGGGCGCGTATGCGGTGCTGAATACCATGCAGGGTCAATTGCTTCCAGCTGATTGGCCCGCGGAAATCGGCGCAAAGCTTCCCTTTGACGGACAGATGTGCTCTGAATCGGCGTATATGCCCTGGTGGGGCGAGGTGACGCCCGAGGGCAGCTATCTGGCCTGGGTGCGGTCGCCCTGGGACGCGAAATATGCGATTTCCCATCCGGCGGGCGGGCCGACCCGCGTCTTTGCCCGTCATCTGCCTTCTCTGGGAAAAATGCGCTATCAGCGCACGGTGAGCTATTATTTTCTTCCTGCCGGCAGCACTTATGTGGATCTGTGCCGCTTGTACCGCGCGTTGGCGGATGAGGAGGGAAAGCCCGTTACCCTGCGGGAAAAGGCCGCGGAAAATCCGCAGGTGGACCGGCTCATCGGCTGTTGTGTGATGCATGTGGCAGGCAAGACCCACGTGACGCCCGATTCCAGATATTATGATCATGAACATACCGAAAAAAACGACCGGCTGGTGCCCTTTGCCCATTGGGAAGAGCGGGTGCGCAGGCTGAAAAAGCTGGGCGTGGAAAGGCTCTATCTCCATCAGGACGGCTGGGGACAGCCGGGATACGATAATCAGCATCCGGATTATCTGCCCCCCTGCAAGGAGTTGGGCGGCTGGGAAGGGATGAAAGCCCTGTCCGATACCATGCAGGAGCTGGGATACCTCTTTGGCATACATGATCAGTATCGGGATTATTACCTGGACGCGCCTACCTATTCGGCGGATAACGCCTGCGTCAGCGCTGACGGCAGCATATACGGCCATGCCATCTGGGCGGGTGGAAAGCAGAATTACCTGTGCGCTTCCTTGGCGCCGGGGTACGTGAAGCGAAATTTTACCCAGCTGCTAAAAGCGGGGATTTCGCTGCAGGCCACCTATCTGGATGTATTCACCTGCAATGAGGCCGATGAGTGCAACCATCCCCGGCATCGCATGACCCGGCGGGAATGCCTTGAATACCGCGCCAAATGCTTTCATTACCTTACTGCTCATGGGATTTTGCCCTCCTCGGAGGAGGTCAACGATTGGGCCATGGACAGCCAGGTTTTCTGCCATTGGGCGCCTTATCTTTCAGTTACCGCCATTCCCGCGCCTCTGTTCAACCTGGTATATCATGACTGCGTGATGATCCCATGGAAAATGGAAGCGGGGGAATGGGGCATTCCTGCGGGGACCACAGGTTTTCTCCATTGCCTGCTGAACGGCGGCATGCCCTATATGAGCGATGAGGCCGAGGGCGAGGCGCTGGAGGAAAATATCCGTCAATGGCGGGTGATTTCCGAGCTGCAGCGGAGCGTTGCCAAAGAGAAAATGACCGATCATCAATTCCTTTCAGGCGACAGAAAAAAGCAGCGCGCCGTTTATTCGGATGGAACCCAGGTCACGGTGGATTTTGAAAGTGGCGCGTTTGAAATCGTCTATCCGGACGGGAGGAGGGTGACCGAGCTGTGAGCGAATTGCGCGTGACAACATATTCCCTGCCCGCAGCCTCTCTGGGGCAGCTGAATCCGCTGCCCGACCTGGGATCGGTCAGCGACGCTCATGCGAAGATTGAGATCGATCAAAGCACGGTATCGCCCGAGGAAGCAAAGTATATGGGCTGGGGCCGCATCCATTCTATCCTTCCCTATCTGATACAGGATGGATATGATCGGGACAGGCGGGAGACTGCCGTCAAATCCATCGAGCTGGAAAACGAGCACTTGAAAGCGGTGTTCTTTCCCACGCTGGGCGGCCGGCTCTGGTCGCTGTACGATAAGGATGCCAAAGCAGAACTGCTGCACCGGAACCCGGTGTTTCAGCCCGCCAACTTGGCGCTCAGAAACGCCTGGTTTTCCGGCGGTGTGGAATGGAACTGCGGCATCATCGGCCACAGCCCCTTCACCTGCGACGATATGGCCTGTGAAGCGCTGACGCTTTCGGATGGAACGCCTGTGCTTCGTATGTTCGCCTATGAGCGCGTCCGGCATCTGTTCTATCGCGTGGAAGCGCTTCTGCCGGATGGCGCGCGCCAGCTTTTTGTGCGCGTCCGCATCGATAACGCGTTGCCGGAGGATACCGCCGTATACTGGTGGAGCAATATGGCGGTGAATGAAAACGCGCGCCATCGGGTGATCGTTCCCGCAGAAAAGGCCTTCCGATACGGATATGGCGGAAAGCTCTGCAAGGTGCCGGTGCCCTATATGACGGCGGAGGCTGATAAGCTCTCCGGAGACGCCGCACGGCTGGCGAAGGAAAACGGCGGTTTCTTGAATTGGGATATCAGTCATCCCACCTGTCTGCCCCAGAGCATGGATTTCTTCTTTGACGTTCCGTCCAGCCAGCGGCCTTTCATTGCCTGCGTGGACGAAAACGGGTTCGGTATTTGCCAGACATCCACCCATGAGCTGCGCGGCAGAAAGCTCTTTGCTTGGGGAATGGGCAAGGGCGGCAGGCATTGGCAGTCCTTCCTTTCCACGCCGGACAGCGCGTATATTGAGCTGCAATCCGGCCTGGCGCGCACGCAGCTGGAGCATCTGCCCATGAAGGCAGGGGCCAGTATCTCCTGGCTGGAAGCGTACGGTGCTGTGCAGGCTGATCCGGACGCGGCTCAGGGTGCCGATTGGCATGCCGCAGCGCACGCTGTGGAAACCGCGCTGGAGAAAATGTGCCCGGCGGCCGAGCTTGAAGGGCTGCATCAGCGCATAAAGGATGAACTGGACAGCCAAACCGGTGAAGCGCTCCATTCCTGCGCGGGATTTGCGCATTGCGAGCAAGCGCTGTATGGCAATGACTTTTCCACATTCGGCCTTTCTTTGAACGCCATGCGGGTGAGCGACGCGGAAAACGCCTGGCTCGCGCTGATCAATACAGGCGTCCTGCCTTGTCCCGATCCCATGGAGCCGCCGAAAAGCTATCAGATCGGCGCTGCGTGGGAGGAGAAGCTGCAAGCGGCTGTCAACGGCGGGGCATCTGATCACTGGTACGCCCATTATCAACTGGGCGTGATGGCGCATCACCGACAGGATATGAAAAAAGCCGAGGCCGAATATCGGCGTTCGCTGGAGGAACAGTGGAATCCCTGGGCGGCCCGGGGGCTTGCGCTGATCCAGCCGGAGAAAGCGCCGGAGTATCTGCTGAAAGCCGCTTCCGCCTGCCCTGTCCGTCCGCTTGTGATAGAGGCCATGGAAGCGCTGCTTCGCGAAAAACGCTACGACGATATATTGCGGTTCTATGAAGGCCTTGCGGATCAGCGGAAGGCTGATGGCCGCGTGACGGCGTATTATGCCGCCGCGCTGCTCAGAAGCGGGCAGTTGGACGCGGCGGAGCGCGTGCTTCGCGGCCCCATCGTATTGACCGACGTACGGGAAGGCAACAATTTGCTTACCGATCTCTGGTTTGAAGCTGCCGCCATCCGGCAATTCGGACGCGCCGATCACCAAAGCGTCGCCTGGGCGGAAACGCATGTTCAGCCCCCGAAACATCTGGATTTCAGGATGAAGTGAAAGGAGAATCACCATGAACAAACCGCTTACTGTCGCCGTGGCCGGCTGCGGTTCCCGCGGTCAGGATACTTACTCTAAAATACTGATGACAATGCCTGAAAAGGCCGTCGTGGTCGCCGCTGCTGATATTGATCCCGAAAAGCTGGAAGGCATGCGGAAGCTGACCGGCATTGGGGAGGAGGCTTGCTATTCCTCCGCGGAGGAGATGCTCAGGCAGCCGCGCCTGGCTGATATCATGCTGATCTGTACCCCGGATCGCTGCCATTATGCTGAAGCTAAGGCCGCTCTGCTCCTGGATTACGATCTGCTGCTGGAGAAACCCATCGCGCCAAGCGCTTCTGAATGCGAGGAGCTGCGGGATATCGCCATGGCGCGCGGAAGGAAGGTGGCGGTATGCCATGTGCTGCGCTATACGGCCTTCTATCAGAAAATCAAGCAGCTGCTGGATGAAGGCGCGGTGGGCAAGGTGATGAGCATTCAGGCCATCGAGCAGGTATGCTATTGGCACCAGGCGCACAGCTTTGTCCGCGGCAATTGGCGCAACAAGGAGCTTTCCTCCTGTATGATCCTTCAGAAGTGCTGTCATGATATGGATATTATGCTGTGGCTGACCGGAAAGCATTGCAAGCGTGTGTCCTCCTTTGGAAGCCTGAGCCTGTTTAAGCCAGAAAACGCTCCGAAGAACGCCGGAGAGCGCTGTGTAAGCTGCCAGGCCGCGGAGAATTGCCCGTATAACGCCGTACAGTTCTATCTGGATGAATATCGCAGGAGCGGGGATGATTGGCCGCAGAATGTGGTAGCCTTTGAGCCCACCGAGGAAAAGCTCCTGGAAGCGCTGCGGCACGGGCCTTACGGACGCTGCGTGTACCGGTGTGATAACAACGTGGTGGATCACCAGGCGGTCAACCTGGAACTGGAGGATGATATCACGGTCAATTTCACCATGACCGCGTTTACCGGCCATGGCGGCAGAACGCTGCGTGTGGGCGGTACCATGGGCGAACTGTACTGCGATATGAAGGCGAACATCATTAAGGTCATGCGGTACGGAAAAGAGGATGAGATCATCGACGTGCGCACGCTGACCGACGATTTTTCCGGTCATGGCGGCGGCGACGCGCGCTTGGTGCGGGAGTTTGTGGAGCTGGTGCGAGGCGAAAGGAGCGTGAGCCCCACGCTTACCTCCATCGATCGTTCTGTGGAAAGCCATTTGGTGGCGCTGGCGGCCGAGGAATCCCGGCTGGCTCACGGTCAGTGCATTGCGCTGTGACCTGTTGCGAATCATAGGAGCATCCATGAATATATCAAAAAAAGACGCGCTGATGTGGTTCCGTTTCTTTGCCGAGCTGCCGGAGGAGGAAGAGCTGCTTCCCCATCAGATGGAGATCGTATACGCCACTCTTGCGCAGATCGAGCGCGCGGTGAACGCACGGATCAGCCAGGCGGCCGCTGGGATCGAGGGCCTTCAATCGTTGCGGGATCGCACCTGGTATGTGGGGCCGGAGGATAAGTTTCCCCGGGGCTGTAAAAGTTGCCTGCTGGGCACCGGCCTCAGCGCTGTGCGCAAAACCAATAAGTGCAATATCCAGTGCCCCTTCTGCTATAATTATGGGGAATTGGATTGCCAGCCGCCCATCGGCGAAGGAATGTGGGAGATCGGCGGAAGCAAGTTCTACGAGGAGGATATCGATCTGCTGCTGTCCATCCAGAAAAAGCCCACGGGCATTGCCTACGTCTATCTGGAACCCTTTATGGAGATCGATCAGTACTACGGCGTGATCGCCAAATTTCATGCGGCGGGCGTACATCAGCATATGTATACCCACGGCACGCTGGCGAACGAAAAGAACCTGAAAGCCCTGGGCGAGGCTGGACTGGATGAGCTTCGGTTCAACCTGGGGGCTTCAAACTGCGCTGATCATGTGATCGAAAACATCAAGTTGGCTAAGCGCTTCATCCCCTATGTGGGCGTTGAAACGCCTATGACACCGGCATTCCTGACGGCGTTCCAGGAGAAAAAACAGAGGATCCTGGATACCGGGCTGGATTTCATCAATTGCGCCGAGCTGCATCTGAATCCCAACAATATTGATAATTATGCCGGGGAACCCATGTATATGTCCCGTCAGGGGTATCTTTCGCCCATTTGGAGCAGACAGATCACCTATCAGCTGATGCGTTTGGCCGCGGAGGAGCGGTGGCCCATCGTGGTGCACGACTGCAGCAACCGCACCAAATTCGCCCGGGATCTGAACCTGAAAGCCCATGAGGGCGGATGGTTTGGCGCCAGCGATTACGCCAGTGAATTTCCAAGCCTTCCCTATGCTGCTTTTATTCCCACGCTGGAGGACGATAGCTTGCCCTTCCTTTCGGAAGAGCCGCTGCCCTATGGGTATAACCCGGGGGATATCGTACTGTGATCAGGCTGCTGATCGATAAGCAAAAGCGCCTGCTGACCGTGTATGCGGATCAGCGGGCGCTGCTGCAATGCGGGATCGCCCTGGGAAGCGATCCTGTGGGGCATAAGCGGAGGATAGGGGACGGCAAAACGCCGGAGGGCGTTTATTACATTTGCCTCAAACGGAAAACGGGGAAATATGGCCCGGCGCTGGGGATCAGCTATCCTTCGCTTAGCGACGCCAGACAGGCCGCGGCCGACGGCCGGCTGGAGCCGGGGATTGCTTCCGCTTTTTGAGGCGGCTTATTGCGCGCCAATTCACGTGATATTGTCGATTTGTTCCTCCCTGTCTTTTCTGCAATTTTGCAGATCGATTCCCCTTTTGCAGAAAAAAAACAGTATCTTTTCTCGCTCAATTAGTGTAAGATGATAATAGTGGCTCATAGCTTCCTCCGGTATGTGTTTTCTTCTCAAACTTCACTATACCAGAACCCTGAGCCATTTTCTATACCCGTTGCACTTCAATTGTAAATTCAAGACATTAAAACAGGAGATCCCTTTCACCGGATCTCCTTCTATTAAAGAAAACAATAAAAAGCCAGCATCCTCGCGTTTCATATAGTAAAATAATAGAGTATATCCTTTTATTCTTGCAAGCAAAGGAGCACCCATGGGCACGGAGATGAAAAAAGGCCTGTTTGAGCGCGGAGAAGCCATGGAGCACAGCCTTCGGGAGCTTTATATTTCCTGTGGCTATCGCCCCTATAAAATGAGCAAGTTTGAGCCGTATGACCTGTATCTGCAAAACCGCAGCTTTGTGACCGGCGGAAGCATTCTTACCTTTACCGATACAGATGGAAGGCTCATGGCGCTCAAGCCCGACGTGACGCTTTCTGTGATCAAAAACTACCGAGGCGGTCAGCAGAAAATCTGCTATCATGAAAATGTGTACCGCGATACCGGCGCTTCCCATGAATTTCGTGAGATCCCGCAAGCGGGACTGGAATGCATAGGGGAGATCGATCTGTATACCCAATTGGAGGTGCTGACGCTGGCCGCCCAAAGCCTGCGGCGCATCTCCGATCAGGCCATCCTGGATATCGCTTCTGTGGATTTTTTGACCGGGCTGCTGGCCGATACCGGCGTAGACGCCGCCGCCCAGTCGGAATTGCTCGCCTGCCTGCATGAAAAGAACGCGCACAGCCTGTGCATGATCTGCGAGCGGAAAAATGTGCCCAAGGCGGCGTCCGCCGTATGGCAGGAGATCGCTTCCATGTATGGCCCGGCGGAAGAATTGCTTCCCAGGCTCAAGGATCTTTGTCTCAATGAAGCGATGCGCCAGGCGGCGCAGGAGCTGAGCGACCTGTGCGGCCTGCTGCAAGCGCTGGACGGCGTGGCGATCAATCTGGATTTTTCCATTCTGCAGGATCTAAGCTATTATACCGGATTGGTGTTCCGCGGTTATGTGCCCGGCCTCCATACGGGTATCCTGTCCGGCGGCCGTTACGACCATCTGGTCAAAAAGTTGGGAAAGAACGCCGGGGCCATCGGCTTTGCTGTGTATCTTGATTTGCTCAGCCAGCTTCCGGCGGGCGAGCGCGGCTTGGATGCCGATGTGCTGCTGCTTTACGGCGATCGGGACGCTCCCGCTGACGTGCTGGAAAAGGCGAAGGCAATTCGGGCAACGGGGAAAACCGTGCGCGTGCAGCGCCGCGAGGAGCCGGGCCGTTATGGTCAGGTAATCCGGATGGGAGGCGATTGATATGGTCAATATAGCGTTGCCCAAGGGACGCTTGGGCGAGGGCGTGTATACCCTGTTTGAAAAAGCCGGCTACGGCTGTCCCGCCATTCGGGAGAAGAACCGCAAGCTGATCTTTGAAAATCCGGAGGCAGGCGTCAGTTATTTCTGGGTCAAGCCGTCGGATGTGGCCATTTATGTGGAGCGCGGCGCCGCCGATTTGGGTGTGGCGGGCAAGGATATCCTGCTGGAGTACAGGCCGGATGTATATGAGCTGCTGGATATGAATATGGGCCGCTGCCGCATGTGCGTGGCCGGGCCTGCCGATTTTGAGGACGACAGCTCCAGACCTTTGCGGGTCGCCACCAAATTTCCCAACATTGCCCGGGGCTATTATTCCTCTCTCAGCCGGGAAATCGATATCATTCATTTGAACGGCTCCATCGAGCTGGCCCCGCTGCTGGGATTGTCCGATGTGATCGTGGATATTGTGGAAACCGGCAAAACGCTGCTGGAAAACCGTTTGGCGCCGCTGGAAACCATCGTGCCCATCAGCGCCAGGCTGATCGCCAATCAGGTGAGTTATAAGTTCAAAAATGAAGAGATCGCCGCCATTCGCGCAGCGCTCGAGGCTTTGGTACAGGAGGACGGCAAATGATCAGGATCATGCGATATGGCGAAATCCCCGATGAGCAGATCTTTTTCCGGGGAGAAATCAAAACCGATGTGGCCGGGATCGTAAGCGATATCATCGCCAACGTACGGGAGCGCGGAGATGCCGCTTTGCGGGAGTATGCGGAAAAGTTTGACGGTGGAGCGCCCCAATGTCTGGAAGTCAGCGAAATGGAGTATGCTCAGGCCCTGGAATGCGTTGATCCCGCCTTGTTGGATATCATGCGCCGCGCCGCTGAAAACATCCGGGATTTCCATAAGCGGCAGGTGCGCAGCAGTTTTGTGATCAGCGAAAAGAATGGCATCGTGCTGGGGCAAAAGGTGATCCCCATCGAAAAGGTGGGGCTTTATGTGCCAGGCGGTACGGCGGCTTATCCTTCCACCGTGCTGATGGACGCCATTCCGGCCAAGCTGGCGGGATGCGGCGAACTGGTGATCACCACGCCCGCAAAAAACGGCGTTGTCAATCCTGTGATCTTAGCTGCCGCACGGGTTGCCGGCGTGGATCGGGTCTTTAAAACCGGCGGCGCTCAGGCCATCGCCGCCCTGGCATACGGCACTGAATCGATCCCCCGGGTGGATAAGATCGTCGGCCCGGGCAACGCCTTTGTGGCGGAGGCTAAAAAGCAGGTGTATGGCCAGGTGTCCATTGATATGATCGCCGGGCCCAGCGAGATATTGATCGTGGCCGATGGAGCCAGCAATCCCCGCCACGTGGCGGCCGATATGCTGAGCCAGGCCGAGCA
>JAFUDW010000021.1 GCA_017464225.1 Clostridia bacterium
CCGGAGAAAGCTGTAGCCGCCATTGTTCACCATATCCTGGAAAACCGCCATGCCCAGCCGGTCGCAGGCGTAATAAAACAGTTCGGGCTCCACCTTGATATGCTTGCGCAGCGTATTGAAACCCAGCTCCTTCATGGCCAGGATGTCCCGATCATAGCCCGAGGGATCGGGCGGCGTATATAGACCGTCGGCCCAGTAGCCCTGATCCAGCAAGCCGTGGAAAAAGTACGGTTTGCCGTTCAGACACAGCCGTTTTTCCCGAATGCCGATATCCCGCAACGCAAAATAGGAGCGCACGCAGTCCTCGGCAGTTTTCAGCGTAAAATCGTATAAATGGGGATTTTCCGGCGTCCAGTAAATAGGGTTTTCCGGTACGACCACCGCTTCACCATCGACGAGGGGATATGCGGCGCCATCCGACAGCGTGATCGTGCCTGCGTCAACGCCCTTGGCCTCGATTTTTACGCCGCTTTCCTGAGGCGTTACGACAATATCCTGCACGTAACGCTGAGGCACGGCCTCCAGCCACACCGTCTGCCAAATGCCGGTCACCGGCGTATACCACATGCCGCCGCGCTTTTCCTTCTGTTTTCCGTAAGGCCAGGCTTTGTCCTTTGCGCTGTCGGTTACGGCGATGATCAGCGTGTTTTCGCCCTCGGACAGCTCGGTCAGCTCCAGTGTGGGGGACAGGAAGCTCAGCATCCCGGCGGGCTTGCGGTTCAGGTATACCGCGCCGTGCTGATCGATGCCGCCGCAGTGCAGCAGCACGCGCTTGCCCCAAAAGCTCTCCGGAAGCCGGAACGCGCGCCTGTACCAGAGGATATCGCCTTTTTTATGCCGTGCGCCCACGCCTGAGAGCGGGGCCTCCATGGCAAAGGGCAGGTTGATGGAACGGCTGTATTCCGTGGGCATTTCGCCCTGGGTCAGGGCAAAGTCCCAGGGGCCGTTCAGCAGCACGTAAGGCTCCCGCCGCAGGCGCGGGCGGGGATATGTATCCTGCCATGTGTTTTGTTCCATCGTCAATCCTCCGTTTGATCAGGATCGGCCATGATCTTATCCACATCGCCCCGGAGCGTCAGGGAGGCGCAGCTGTCGGCGGCGATGGGCTCGCGGTTGATCACGACCAGGTTTTTTCCCGAAAAAGAATCCAGAAAAGAGGCCGCGGGCTCCACCGAAAGCGATGTGCCGGCCACGATCAGCGTATCCGCGTTTGATATTTCCCGCCGGGCGCCGATGCATACGTATTTATCCAACGGCTCGCCGTAAAGCACCACCGAAGGCTTCACCACGCCGCCGCAGTGATCGCAGCGCGGGATACCTGGACTGCCCGTTACCTTGTCCAGACGATAAAACGCGCCGCAGTCCATGCAGTAATTTTCATGGACGGTGCCGTGGATTTCATATACGCGCCTGTTTCCGGCTGCTTTATGAAGCCCGTCGATATTCTGGGTCACGATGCCCCGGAGCTTGTCCTGCTTTTCCAGTGCGAACAGCCTGCGGTGGGCGGCGTTGGGCAGGGCGGCGGGATAGACCATATATTGACGGTAAAACCTGAAAAAAGCCTCCGGATGCAGGTAGAAAAAGGACTGGCTCAGGATCATCTCGGCGCTCAGCCCTTCATATTCTCCGGCATATAGCCCTTCCTGGGAGCGGAAGTCCGGGATGCCGCTGGCGGTGGAGACCCCGGCTCCGCCGAAAAACACGATGCGGCGGGATTTTTGAATGACGGCGTTCAGCGCTTCCCGGGACTGCCGTAGCGCGTCGGTCTCTGCGGCGTTCATGCGTTTCCTCCGTTGCTTCTTTCCTTGATAATTCTGATTCTTTTGAAAAAATCCTTCCATATATCCGCTTTTTTGCATCCTTTTTGTTTTTTGTCCCTGTTTTTTGGTTTTTTTATTGACAGATTTTTTCCGGCGGCGTATATTGAAACTGTGGAGGTGCGGAGGCATGAGCTTGGTATCGCGCGCGCATGGCCGTCGGGCGCTGTGCTGTTGTCCCGGCTTTTTTTGCATGCCGCCGTGCCGCTGAACCCAAACAGAGCGTACAGGGGCGGGCCGAATGCGGCGCCGCTCTTTTTTATCAAGGAGATAGAGGATGGATTGGTCGTTTATACAGCGGTTTACGCCCATGTATGTGGAGGCTGCCGGGCTGACGCTGCGCATGGGCCTGATCGGCATTGCGCTGTCGATGGCGGTGGGGCTTGCCTGCTGCCTGGCGCAGCATTACCGCGTGCCGGTGCTGCGGCAGATCTGCCGCGCCTATATTGAGTTGGCGCGCAACACGCCGCTGCTGGTGCAGCTGTTTTTCCTGTACTTTGGCTTGCCCAAGGTGGGCGTCAGGCTCAGCAGCGAAACCTGCGCCGTCATTGGCCTTACCTTCCTGGGCGGCGCCTACATGGCCGAGGCCTTCCGCAGCGGACTGGAGGCCGTGGATAAAACCCAGCGCGAGGCCGGGGAGTGCCTGGGGCTCACGGGCATGCAGAACCTTCGATATGTGATTTTTCCTCAGGCGCTGGCCACCGCCGTGCCTGCCGTATGCGCCAACGTGATTTTTCTGATCAAGGAAACCAGCGTGTTCAGCGCCGTGGCGCTGGCTGACCTGATGTATGTGGCCAAGGACCTGATCGGCATGTATTACAAAACCGATGAGGCGCTGCTGATGCTGGTGCTGGCGTATCTGGTGCTGCTGCTGCCCATCTCGGTGATTTTCTCCTGGCTGGAAAGGAGGCTCCGCTATGCAGGCTTTGGAAGTGCTGCTTAAAGGCCGCAACATGGCGCGGCTGCTGCAGGGGCTCTGGGTCACGCTGAGCCTGTCGCTCATCTCCATTGGGCTCTCCATCGCATTGGGATTGCTGGCGGGCCTGCTCATGACCATGAAGAATAAGGCGATCCGGGCGCTTTGCCGCCTGTGGCTGGAAACCATCCGCATCGTACCGCAATTGGTGCTGCTGTTCCTGGTATATTTCGGCCTGGCCAAGGCTTTCAATATCCAATTGTCCGGGGAGACCTCGGCGGTGATCGTGTTCACCTTCTGGGGCGCGGGCGAAATGGGAGATCTGGTGCGCGGCGCTGTGCAGTCCATTCCCCGGCATCAGACGGAGAGCGGCAACGCCCTGGGATTGACCAAATGGCAGGTGTACCGCTATGTGATCATCCCGCAAACGCTCAGGCGGCTGATCCCTCAGGCCATCAATCTGGCCACCCGCATGATCAAAACCACTTCGCTGATCATGCTCATCGGCGTGGTGGAAGTGCTCAAGGTGGCTCAGCAGATCATTGACAATGCCCGCTATGACGCGCCGCAGGCCGCCGTGGGAATCTACGCTGTGGTGTTCTTCCTGTACTTTATCGTGTGCTGGCCCATATCGCTGGCGGCGGGCAAGCTGGAAAAGAAATGGGCGTAAGGCGCCCGGAACGCGGCGGGTGACCGCGCTTGATCTTTATAGATTACGACGAGGAGGGACGCTGTGATGGAGATCGGAAAATGCAGCTGGATCACGACGGCGTGGGATACGGGGGATATCGCCCCGGTTTTTCGCCGCGTTTTTACAGCCCTCAAGGCCGTTGACTATGCCGAACTGCAAATCACCGCGCTGGGCGTGTATGAGGCAGAGCTCAACGGAAAGCGCGTGGGGGATTTTGTGCTGGCCCCCGGCTGGACCAGCTATCAGCACCGTCTTCAGGTGCAGACCTATGATATTACGCGCCTGATCGGGGAAGAAAATGAGCTACGCGTTACCGTGGGTCGGGGCTGGTTCCGTTCGCCCATTCCCGGCTGGATAAACAGCGAGGATAAAGAGCGGCGCCTTCATCAGCCCTGCGGGCTCATCGCCCGCCTGTTCATCCGCTTTTCCGACGGCAGCGAAAGCGCTGTTGAAACGGACGGGGACTGGCAGTTTTCCGAGAGCCCGGTGCGCTTCAGTGAGATCTATGATGGCGAGCGCTATGACGCCAGGATAGAACCGGCCGACTGGCAGCCTGTTTCGCTGCTGGACTGGCCCAAGGATATCCTGATCCCGCAGGAGGGCGAAATCATCCGGGAAACCGAGCGCATTGCCGCGCAGCATGTTTTCCGCACGCCGCGGGGCGAAACGGTGGTTGATTTTGGCCAGGAAATAACGGGCTATGTGGAGTTCACCGTCGATGCGAAAGCCGGGGATGAGATACAGTTCATCCACGGCGAGGTATTGGACGCGGAGGGCAACTTCTATAACGCCAATTATCGCGGCGCAAAAGCCGCGGCAGCGTATACCTGCCGGGAAGGGAAACAGACCTGGCATCCCCGTTTGACCTTCTTTGGCTTCCGCTACATAAAGCTGCTCGCCTGGCCCAACGATCCCAGGCCCGAGGATTTCACCGCCATCGCGGTGCATTCCGATATGAAGCGCACAGGCGAATTGGAATCCGGCAGCGCGGAAATGAACCGGCTGTTTTCCAACATCGTGTGGGGCCAGCGTGGCAATTTCCTGGACGTGCCCACCGATTGCCCCCAGCGGGATGAGCGGCTGGGCTGGACGGGAGACGCGCAGGTGTTCATCAAGGCTGCCAGCTATTTCTTTGATGTGGAGAGATTTTTCAGAAAATGGCTCCATGATATGGCTGCCGATCAGTATGCAAGCGGCGAAATAGGCCAGGTGATCCCGGACGTGATGCCCAGGGACGGCTGCAGCAGCGCCGCCTGGGGGGATGCGGCTGTCATTTGCCCGTGGCAGGTGTATCAGACCTATGGGAACAGCGCCGTCCTTGAGGAGCAGTTTGAATGCATGAAAGGATGGACGGATTACATTACCGCTTCCACAGCGGCAAAGGATCTGTGGACGGGCCATTTCCACTTTGGGGATTGGCTGAGCCTGGATGCGCCTGAGGGCAGCCGCGTGGGTGCTACCCGGCTGGATTTTATTGCCACAGCCTTTTACGCCTATTCGGTGGAGTTGGTGGCCAAAGCCGGAAAACTGCTGGGCAGGGATATGGCCGAATACGAAGCGCTGCATGACCGTATCACGGCGGCCTTCCAAAGGGCGTTTCCCGATTATCAGACTCAAACCGAGCATGTGCTGGCGGTGCGTTTCAATCTGTGCCCGGACCGTCAGAAAACCGCTGGCGCCCTGGCTGAAATGGTGAAGGCCGATGGAAAACAGCTGCGCACAGGCTTTGTGGGCACGCCCTACCTGCTGCACGTGCTGAGCGATTATGGCCATGCCGATCTGGCATGGGACCTGCTGCTGCGAAGGTCCTATCCCGGCTGGCTGTATCCGGTCACCAAGGGGGCGACCACCGTCTGGGAGCATTGGGACGGTATTAAGGAAGACGGCTCCTTCTGGTCTGAATCCATGAACTCCTTTAACCATTACGCTTATGGCGCGGTGGGCGATTGGGTCTTTGAGCAGGCGGCGGGCATCCGGCATGATGAAAGCCATCCCGGCTTTGCCGAGCTGATCTATGCGCCCCATCCTGACCAACGCCTGGGCTGGCTTGCCGCCTCTTTGCAGTCGCGGTACGGCCGCATTCATGCCGCCTGGAGATATGAGAACGGCGGCGTGCGCTATGAACTGGAAACCCCGGTACGGGCGCATATCCGCCTGAAAAACCTGGATTGCTGGGTGGAAAAGGGCAAATATACCTTCTGGGAATGAACTACCGAGCGCCATTTGCGGCGCCGATGAAATAATACCCCCTTTGGAAGGAGGCTGGATATCATGAATACTCCCTTGCTGGAGGTTCGCCATATCAGTAAAGGCTTTGACGGAACGGGCGTGCTGAAGGACGTATCATTGTCCATCCGGGAAGGCGAAGTGCTGGTGGTGGTGGGCCCCAGCGGCTGCGGAAAATCAACGCTTTTGCGCTGCATCAACGGCCTTGAGCGCATCGACAGCGGTGAAATTTTGCTGCGCGGAAAGCTCATTTCGGGTGAAAAGAGCGATCTGGTGGCCGTGCGCCAGAAGGTGGGCATGGTGTTCCAGAGCTACGATCTGTTTCCGCATATGGATGTGATGGGCAATCTGCTGCTGGGCCCCACCAAGGCCCTGAAACGCCCGAAGGCCGAGGTGGAAGCGGAGGCCATGGCGGCGCTTCGCCGCGTGGGCCTGGAGGAAAAGGCCCATGCCCTGCCCCGCACGCTGAGCGGCGGACAGAAGCAGCGCGTGGCGCTGGTACGCGCCATGCTGATGAAGCCCGATATGCTGCTGCTGGATGAAATCACCGCCGCCCTGGACCCTGAAATGGTGCGCGAAGTGCTGAACGTTGTGCTGGATCTGGCGCGGGACGGTATGACCATGGCCATCGTCACCCATGAAATGCGCTTTGCAGAGGCCGTGGCCGATCGGGTGATCTTTCTGGAGGGTGGCGTCATTGCTGAGGAAGGGACGCCCGAGCAGTTCTTCCATCGCCCGCAAACCGAGCGCGCCCGGCAGTTCCTGAATACCTTTGTGTATGAGGCGGCTAAAAAACAAAGCGAGAACAAAGAATAGGCTTGACATTCCTTTTCTAAGCGCTTATAATCATACCATTCCGATAGGAATTAAGGTTTTTGAAGGAGGCAGCGCTATGAAACCCGAGACCGCGCTGGATACGCATGTTTTTTTTCGATGTTGACGCGTTTTTGTCGATCTTCATCATAAACTGATCAATCATAAAGGAGAATGAAAACCATGAAGCGTTTTGTAAAAATGATCGTATTCGTCCTGATCCTCACGCTGAGCCTTTCCGCGCTGACCGCCCTGGCCGATTCCAAAGCCCGCACGCTGGATGAAATCAAAGAGAGCGGCGAACTGGTGATTGGCGTTTTCTCCGATAAGAAACCCTTTGGCTATGTGGATGAAAACGGCGAATATCAGGGCTATGACGTTTACCTGGCCCGCCGACTGGCCGAGGATCTGGGCCTGGAGCTCAAGCTGGTGCCCGTGGACGCTCCCAACCGCGTAGAGTATCTGACCAGCGCCAAGGTGGATATCATTCTGGCCAACTTCACCGTGACGCCTGAACGCGCCGAGGTGGTGGATTTCGCTCTGCCCTATATGAAGGTGGCGCTGGGCGTGGTTTCCCCGGACAGCGCGCTGATCACCGATGTGGCGCAGCTTTCGGGCAAGCAGTTGATCGTCAGCAAGGGCACCACGGCTGAAACCTATTTCACCGCCAACCATCCTGAGGTGAAGCTGCAGAAATATGATACCTATACTGAAACCTTCAACGCCCTGCTGGATGGCCGTGGCGATGCGCTGTCCACCGACAATACCGAAGTGCTGGCCTGGGCCATTGAGAATCCCGGCTTCACCGTGGGCATCGAAAGCCTTGGCAGCCTGGATACCATCGCTCCCGCCGTGCAGAAGGGCAACGATACCGTGCTGGCCTATATCAATGAAGAGATCGTCAAACTGGCTGACGAGCAGTTCTTCCATGCCGATTACGATGCCACGCTGAAGGATGTTTATGGCGACGCCGTCAATCCCGACGCCCTGGTGGTTGAAGGCGGCGTGATCGAATAAGCGAAGAAACGCAAGTAGAAAGACCGGCGGCGCAAAACCGCTGGTCTTTTTGCTTGCGTGTTTTATTCTTTCTCATACTGAACCCTTATGAAAAGTATACTTCTGAAAACAGAAATTTGACGGGGGGAAGACGTTAAGGGGCGCTGCCCCTTAAAAACCCTGCCAGGGTGGGAGCCCCACCCTGGACCCGGCTGAGGGGGATGCTGCTTGTGTGCTCTTTCAAGCAATTTCCCGCAGTTGATTGAAAAGGGGTTGTC
>JAFUDW010000022.1 GCA_017464225.1 Clostridia bacterium
CGTTAAGGAGGAAACCCCATGGCAACGCAACGTAAGCTGGGCCGCACGGCCGATCAGCGCAAGGCGCTGCTGCGCAACCAGGTGACCAACCTGATCTGGTATGGCCGCATTGAAACCACCGAAGCTCGCGCCAAGGAGGTTCGCAGCATCGCGGAAAGAATCATCACCCTGGCCGTCCGTGAGTATGATAAGACCGTGGACGTGCAGAAGAAATTCCATAATGACAAGGGCCAGATCGTGGAAGCGACCGTGACTAACGATCTGCCTGAAAAGCTCCATGCCCGCCGCCTGATGATGGCGTACCTGTATGATCTCAAGGAGCAGAAGCAGGAAGGCGAAAGCAAGAGCGAATACAAAGAGCGCACCAAGGATAACAAGCATCCCGTGGTGGAAAAGCTCTTCCGCGAGATCGGCCCCAAGTACCGCGCTCGCAATACCGAAAAGGGCTGCGCCGGCGGCTATACCCGCATCTATAAGCTGGGTCCCCGCCGCGGCGACGGCGCCGAAAAGGTGATCATCGAGTTGGTGTAACAGCCGCTCATCAAAGCGCTTCGGGTTTTCCCGAGGCGCTTTTTACTTGCCCCAGGAAAAACGAAAAACAGCGGAGGAACGGCATCTTCCGGCCGCACGTCAAATAACGTTTATTCCCGACGAAAAAAATATTGGCTCTTCACGGAAACTTAGGGAATTCGTTTGAGTGGCGAAGCATTGCCGTCTCGCCAGCATGGCAGAATTCCCTTCACTTCCTGAATTTCGCGGTACAGCCGCGAGCCATGCAAATGAGTACAAAGATTCCATCCCCTAAGAAAACGTGAAGAACCAAAATATTGATCTCCGTTACATTTTTCCGCCCGCGCGACATATACCAGTGAAGCCACAAAAGAATGGAGGTAACACCATGACCGATGAAGCCTGGATTTCTGGGCTGTATGAGCGGGATTACGCCCTGCTGTACCGGGTTGGAAGGGTATTTCTGGGCGAGGGCGCGGGGGAGGATTTGATTGAGGACCAAATCCAGGAAGCGTTTTTTCGGGCGTGGAAAAAGCGCGCGGCACTGCAGAAGCATCCCAATCCTGACGGCTGGCTGGTGGAATGCTTTCGCCGCTGCCTGCTGAACGCCTGCCGGAAACAGGCGCGGGATTGGAAACGGCGCGCTTATTCCTTGGACGCGGAGGCGGCGCGTCTGCCGGAGGATCCGGCGGCCTTGTCCCCGGAGGCCTATGCCAAACGCCGGGAGCAGATCGAGCTTTTACAAAAGCTGCTGGGGGAAAAGGATGCCGAGCTGTTCCTGCGGTATTGCGTGTATGGGGAGCGGGCTGCGGCCATCGCGCCTGACTACGGCATCAGCGAGCAGGCGCTCCGCATGCGCGTGTCCCGGCTGAAAAAACATCTGCTTGACCAGCGGGAGCTGTTCGCCTGCGTGCTGGCGATCTGTATGGCGTGGAGCAAAGGAGGGAGCTTATGAGGGCCAAATGGCGGCTGCGCCCCCTTGGGGTGGGAATGGCGGATACTTATTCCGCTGGCGAATTGTATGATGCCTTTGAGCGGCTGGTGTTCAGCCGGGGAACGAGCATGGATGTGCCGCTGCTGCGGGAAACACTGCTGGCGCTGGATGATCGTGCGGACGAGGATGCCGCTCCCCATGCCGCGCTGGTGTGGCGGAGGCTCTGCAGGCGGATCCGGAAGGCGGACAAACCTGCCGTGATGGGGCTGAGCCGCCGGGGAATCGCTCTGTTGGCCGCTCTGCTTGTGCTGCTGCTGGCGGCCGCGGCCATGGCAATGACAAATTGGAGCGCCATTGAACGCATTTTCAGGCTGGAGCATAGCCAGGGCTCGTTAGACAACTGGACGCTGGAGCAGAAGCAGAGCGTGGCGGACGCGCTGGCGGAAAGCGGCTATGATATGAGCGCGCTGCCTGATCTGAGTGTCATGAACGATAAGGCGCGCGACAGCGCCTTGACGCAGTGGTTAAACGCGCAGTTCAACGGCGATGTGACGGCTGCCCATTACAATCTGATGACAAGCCTGAAAGGCTTGCTGGATGGATGGTCGCTGACCGACAAGGCCTGGTATTCCAGCCTGCTGCTGGAAGGGGGCGAGGTACAGGAGGGGGATTTTGTCAGCGTTGTGCCCAAGCGAGGCCAGCGCGAGGGGGAGATCGCCGTCGCTTTGGCCGATGAAAAGCTTCGGGAGGCTTACGACGGCTCCTCGCTGGATACGGACACCCTGATCCCCTATCTGTTCTACGGCTATCTGTATCCCCACGCGGAAACGCTGTATTGGCGCGTCCATTATCGGAACGCAGAGGGGGAGAACTGGTTTACCGTGCTGGTGCCCGATACCGAGCCGGAAAGTTATACCGCCCAGACGGTCTATCGCCGGCCCTCTCCGGAGGAGCTGAGCGCGATCCTGGAGGAAAGCAGCCGAAAAGCACAGGAGCGCCATCGACAGATGGAGAAAATGGAAGCCGAACGGGGATTGATGATTACCTGGACGCTCAGCCAGCAGGCGGAATGGGATCCCGGGTATTATGGCGTTCCGGGCCCTGGGGATATCACCCGGGAGCAGGCCCATGCCATTGCCCGGCAGGCGTACTGCGAGGCGATGGGCGTCGATCCGACGGAAGCTGACGCGCTGTATGTCTACTCGTATTTCATCATTGCGCCGGGCGCCGACGGTTATGACGAGCCTTTTTACAGCGTAGCCCTGTGCGAGGATAGGGAGGGGAGACGGGCGCTGCCGATCACCATCCTGATCTCCCATGACGGGCGCGTGCTGCTTGTGAGCACCGAGGGGAACGGATGATCAGAAAAAATATCAATTGATGCAAGAAAATGGCAGGATCAACCGTTATATAGGGTGAACAAATATTAACGATAAAGCGGGAGGCACTTATGAAAAAGCTTGCGCTGATGATCCTGCTGCCGGTTGTGTTGCTCTGTTCGGCTCTGGCCGATGAAAACGGCTTTTGCGATCCCGTGCCGGAAGCGCTGCGGGAACAGTTGTATGGTATGACCAGGGACTGTATTGCCTTTGAGCTGCCTAACGGCGGCAGACAGGTATATACCACCAATGAATATGGCTGGCTGAGCGGGTACAGCTGGCAGGACGGCCAGTGGCTATCAAATGTCAGCGGCATTACGCTGGGGGATGAAAACCAGGCGTATCTTCGCCGTCATGATCCGGATCGGCTGCGCCCGGACGGCGCCGCCTATGTCGACGCTCTGGGTTTTGATTTCTATGCGCCCAGCGGTGCGTATGAAAGCTACCATTATGACGGTCAGCGGTTCAGTCTGGACGGGTTCGCCGATCCCGCCCGCTATGACGGCGCGGTGATGATCAAGGACGCTGTGATCGCCTACTATCCCACCGGCAACACAGCGCCGGCGTATCAGTTTGACGTCCAATCGCCGGAGAAAATGTATAGCTTCCTGCATGATTTTGCGCTTTACCCCATGATGCCTGCGGAGGGCGAAAGGATCGCAGCCCTGCTGCCCGATGCCGTAAAGGAGGATTTTCCCGGCTATATCCTGTCCTCCCATCGCTTGTATGACAGCAACGGCCCGCGCGCGAGCGCGGAATTTACCCGAGTGGCCGACGACGGCCAGGGCCCCGTGCTGCAAATCATCCAGGCGACCTACTCCGAAAAGCAGGGATTGGAAAAAACCGACGCGCTGCTGGATATCCCTATTTC
>JAFUDW010000023.1 GCA_017464225.1 Clostridia bacterium
GCTCCGGCGATCAGCTTTTTGATCAGCGTGGTTTTACCCGCGCCCAGGAAACCGGAAATAATGTTTACTTTAACCATTGTTATCACTCCTTATTTTGCGTATATGATATCCTGTACCGCGCCTTGACCCTCAATAAAGGGATTGAGCTGGAAAGGGGTATCGCTTTGAATGATGTTGATGACTTCCTGCGCCGCGTCGCCTGTAACCGGAATGGGCTGATAATTGTTATAGGGCTGAGTGCCTGTGGCGTGGAAGGGGAAAATGGTCAGCTGCGTGCTGTCCAGGCTTTTTTGGGAAAAGCGCAGATCAACCTGCATGACCGCGGTGGGGATGGAGGCGGCCTTGGGACGGTTATTTCCGCCGAAGGAGAAATTGCCAAGGCTATAGAGGATCAGGCGGTTTTTGTATACCTCGATGCCCTGCAGCACGTGAGGATGGGTACCTACCACCAGGTCTGCGCCGTAATCGATGGCATGATGGGCGAAACGGGTTTGGTCGTAATCGTTGTGCTTGGCTTCGTATTCTTCCCCGTGATGCAGGCAGACGATGACAAAATCAACGTCTTCTTCCTGTTTGACCCGGCTGATTGCTTCTTCCAGCCATTGATAATATACTTCCATATAATACCGACGGAAGGAGAATACGGCGAATTTAACGCCCTTGCGCTCAAAGGTAAAATAGTTGTCGTTATAAGCCCATAGCACACCTGCGTTTGACAGGTTGTTCTGACTGTCCGCCAAGCCTTCCCTGCCATAGTCCAGAGCATGATTGTTGCTCATGCTCACGCCCTCCACGCTGCCCTGGGTCAGGATCCTGACATAGCTTGCGGGGCCGCGGAAATTGAGGTACAGATCGGTGTTGCGCAGCCCGGCGCGGTCGGTCAGCACGCATTCCAGGTTGACCAGCGTAAAATCGTCGTTGGCAAAGTAGGGCTGCGCCAGCGCCAGGGGGTAACCGTAATCGTTGCCATGAGCTTTCATGACCCCGATAAAGGATTCTTCCATGCTGTGGTATTTTTCATCCGCCGCGATGGTGCAGTCTCCGGCCAAAGACAGAAGCACATGGACCTCTCCGGGATCGTTATTTTCAGCGCTGTCCGCGGAGGACGGGGGCACGGCCGTGGGGGCGGTGCTCTTTGTGATGGTCAGGCTCACCACGTCCGCGCTGGCGGCTGTGCTGCAAAGCAGCGCGAGGAAAAGCGCCATACAAAGGATTTTTCTCATTCGTACCTCTTAATAAAACGCCCGTCTGTGTATACCACAGACGGGTATTGGTGCCGGTGGCCGGACTCGAACCGGCACGCCATCGCTGGCGGTGGATTTTGAGTCCACTACGTCTGCCAATTCCATCACACCGGCAAAATAGCTTGCCGTTTGCAGCCACATAATATTATAGTAAATAAGTCAGGATTTGTCAAGGGCAAGGACGTCTGAAATCACGCGTTCAAAAATAATATGAAAATTCAGCTTGAAGCTATGGAGCATAAAGGACCCTTCAGCCGTCTATATTGTGCAATTGGATACCAAATACCGATGCAGACAGATGGGATCAGCCATTTGTCCGGTGAGCCGCGGTACGAAAACGCGCATTGCGCGGCAGCCTATCAGCGCTTCGATATCACGCCCCTGGGCGTATACGCTTTTCTGAAAATAGAACCAAAGGATGCATACTTTGACCGAGAGGGAGAATGGGCGTTGACAGACGAAAAAGGCGCGCCGGTATTCGGCGCGAAGGAGGGGCAAATTGATGAGCTGTATGAGATATACGGGCAGTATGACGAAGCCGGGCGCAGAAGCATATGCTGCGATTTTCAATGGTACGGAGCAGGGGAGGATGATCTGCCGGACACGGTTTCCCTGACATGGATGCCGGATGACGGCGAGTCGGTGCTATTCCCGGTACGGGTGCGATAAAAGAATAAGCCATGAAATCCAATGCGATCTCATGGCTTTTCGCGTTACTGCATCGCGAATCCGAACATACTGGAAATATCCCGCAGGTTTTGTGAGTTTTCCACCTTGTTGAGCACGTCGCCGTCAAAATACAGCGCTGCTGTACCGCCGCCGTCCAGGTTCATGGCGTCCTTGCAGCCCATGGCGTAAAAGCGCTCTGCCATCCAGGACATGGTAACGCCGCGGCTGTCGTTGGTTCGGCCCTTGGCGGTGATGATCATGTAGTGACAAGGCTCTATGCAGCCCATGGCCATACGGGGATCCTCATCTGTATACCTGGCCACCGATTTATCGTAGAGCTCCTGATTGATCATGCCGTCCCGCACAAGAATGGGGCCGAAAGCAAAGGTGTCCACAGCGCCCATATCGATGTATTGCTGGGCGGTGTACTCATCGCTTTCATAGGCTTTCATGCTGCCGTCGCTGAACAGCGCTAATATCTCCAGATAAGGCCATTTTTTGCTGCTGGCGGCTTGCGTTTCCTCGGCTTTGATCTCTCCGTTGCGGATGATGATGCCCTGCTTGAGCCCCTGGCTGCGGTTATACCACCGATAGCCGTAAAAATCGTCGGTGATGCCAAATATCATTCCGTAGGCTTTGCCCATCTGCACTGGCGTGATATAATTATGCCCGTCCGCCCGGGAGCCGGGAGCGAGGAAAGCCTGGGGCAGCGAATCGGGCGTGCAGCGGATCTCCGTTTCAAACCAGGTCAAGCGCTGTTTTTCATTTTCATAGCGAATGATCTCCACATAAACGTCTTGGGTGATATAGTACCAATGCCCATCGCCGCGGTCAGCGTAGATAAACGCTTCAGCGTTTGGATCCGCCAGGAAACCCTGATCGTTCAGGAGGGGCAGTGCAACGGCCTTCGCCGGCCCGATGGGCGCGACAGTGGCGGAGGGGACGACGGCGGTCTGACCGCTTAGAACGGCTTGAACAGGCCCGTAAACGGCTTCCTGCAGCGCTTCATCGGCAATGCCGTTTTCCTCCATGCCGATATCGTGCTGATAGCTGATGATGGCGGCGGCCAGCGCGTCGTTGTATACGCCTGTTTCAGCCTTGGCGGAAAAATATCCCAGGTTTTTCAGCTTTTGTTTGAGCGCAAGCACGTCGTCGCCTTCGGTGTTGGCGTCGATCACGCGGTAAACGCCACTGTATTCGCTAAGGGCAGGCGTGATGCCGCTGACATTGACGCCGTTGGAATTCATGGCGTCGTCCGAAAACAACAGGACCTGCAAAGAAGGGGTCATGACGCCCGTCTGGGGGAGACCGCAGGCCGCCTCGAAGCTTTTCACGCGCTTTACGGTATCGTCTGTATAGCGGTTGTTAAAGGTGTTGTTGGTGAAAAACCCCAGATCATACAGACGGTTTTTGACCGCGAGCACATCGTCGCCATAGCTGCCCGATTTAAGCGTGCGATAAGAAGATTCGCCGATCGCGCCGAGGGCAAAAGCCGTCAGCGCGATCAGAATAAACGCGAAAGCGATCGATTTTTTGATTGAAATCATAAAATATCTACCTTGAATATGATCAAAGCACCTTGGAGCTCAGCACCTCGGAATACAGCGTGGTATAAATATTGAGCCAGGTCTCGTCCAGATCATGATAGTATTCGCAGCGGTTGATGACCTCGTCCGAGGGGTTCATTACCGAGCTGTTCTGATAATCCTCGCCCAGCAGCTCAATGGCGGCGGCGTTGGGGCTGCAATAGCCGATTTCCTCCACGTTGGCGGCGGCAATGTCGGCGCGGCACAGGAAATCGATGAATTTTTCAGCGTTTTCCTTGTTCTTCGCCGACGCCGGGATCACGGCGCTGTCCACCCAGATATTGCTGCCCTCCATGGGCACCACGTATTCCAGGTCTTCATTCAGCTCGATGGCGTACTCGGCGTCGCCGCTGTATACCACAGCCAGCGCGCCTTCCCCGGCCACCATTTTGTCCTTGAATTCGTCCAGACCGTAGGCCTTTACCATGCCGCTCTGCTTCTGCTGGATCAGCAGGTCGGCGGCGGCGCGGAGCTGGGTGTAATCGGTGCTGTTCATGCTGTTCTCTGGATTGGATGTAATCAGCGCCAGCCCCATGGTATCGCGCAGGCTGTCCATCATCAGCACCTGTCCGGCGTACTTCTGATCCCAGAGTACGTTCCAGCTTTGCACGTCGGCCTCGTCCACCAGCTTGGTATTGTACAGGATGCCCAGCGTGCCCCACATATAAGGAACGGAATGGGCGTTGTTGGGATCGTAGCTGGGATTCAGCAGGTCTTCGCGGATATTGCTGAAATTGGGGATATTGTCATAGTTGATCTCGGCCAGCAGTCCCTTGTTCATCAGGCGCTCCACCATGTATTCGGAGGGGAACACCACGTCGAAAGCGCCGGGGTTGGATTCCACGGAAATGATCATATCCTCGTTTTCGGTGAAGCACATATAGTTGACCTTGATGCCGGTCTCTTCCTCAAACTGCTCCAACACCGATTCGTCGATATAATCTTCCCAGTTGAATACGTTGACGACTTCGTCGGCCAGGGCACATACGGGCAGCAGCAGGGCGGCGATCAGCAGAGCGCAGATCAGTTTTTTCATGGTTCATACCTCCAATACGGTTTATTTATTGTCAGCGGTGCGGTGGTTGACGATCAGCAGCAGCACCAGCAGCACCACGAACATGAGGGAGGACAGGGCGTAGTATACCGGGCTGATCCCCAGCTTTGTGGCCGAGTAAATCAGCGTGGACAGGTTTTGCACCAGCGGGCTGGTGGTGAAATAGCTGATGGTAAAATCGTCCAGCGACAGGGTAAAGGCCAGCAGAGCGCCTGTGACGATGCCCTGCTTGCACTCCGGAATGATCACGTGGGTCAGCGCGTAAGCCGGCGTCGCGCCCAGATCGAGCGCCGCTTCATAGGTATGCTTGTTCATTTGCTTCAGCTTGGGAAGCACCGAAAGCACCACGTAAGGCACGTCAAAGGTGATGTGCGCCAGCACCATCGTCCAGTAGCCGCGCTCCACCTTGGCAAAGATATAGAGCAGCATCAGCGATACGCCGGTGACGATGTCGGGCATGGTATTGGGCAGGTTGGTGATGGTCATCATGACAGCCTGCGGCCGTTTCTTCATGCTATAGATGCCGATGGCTGCCAGCGTGCCCAGCAGCGTTGCTACAATGGTTGCCACCACAGCCACCGAAACCGTGACCCATAAGGCGTTCATGATGGAGCTGTTGGTGAACAGCTCCTGGTACCAGCGGAGCGAAAGCCCTTCCCATTTGGCGCGGCTTTTGCCGGCGTTGAAGGACTGCACGATCAGAACGATGATGGGCACGTACAGGAAAATGAGGATGATCGCGAGATAAAAGCGTTTCAGAAACTGCTTCATACGATACCGCCCCCTTCTCCGTTGGGATCAGCCTTGCGCAGGATCGAAAGCGAGATCAGGATCAGCACCATCATGATCAGGGACAGGGCGCTGCCCAGGTTCCAGTTGCCGGCAGTTTTGAAGGTACTTTCGATCAGGTCGCCAAACATGCGGGTATTGCCGCCGCCCAGCACCCGGGGAATAAAGAAGGTGGTGACCGAGGGCATGAATACCATCGTAATGCCGCTGATCACGCCGGGCAGGCTCAAAGGCATGGTCACCTTGTACAGCGTGCGGAACTCGTTGCAGCCCAGGTCCTGGGCGGCTTCGGCCAGCTTGGGGTCCATTTTGCTCAGCGAAGTATAGATGGGGAATACCATAAAGGGCAGGAAATTGTATACCATGCCCAGCAATACGGCCTGCTGGTTGTACATCAATTGCACCTTGCCGACGCCGAACTTTTCAAGAAAAGCGTTGATCAGGCCGTTGTCCTCCAGAAGGCTCATCCAGGCGATGGTGCGCAGAAGGAAGTTCATCCACATGGGGATGATGAACAGCACCACCAGCGTAGCGCCCAGCTTCATTTTACGGTCGGCCATGAACAGGGCGGCGGGATAGCCCAGCACCAGTGAAACCGCCGTGCACAGGAAAGCCATCCAAAGCGAATATACCAGCGTGTCCACGTTGACGGAGCCCCGTGCCACAGTGGCGGCCATTTCATCCCCAGCCACGGCGCGCAGGTTTTCGCGCATGATGTAGTTGCTGTCCCAGAAGGATTTGAAGTTATCAAAGGTAAATCGTCCGTTGGCGTCAGTCAGCGCGTAGTAGCCGATCAGAATGCAGGGCAGCAGCGTAAAGATAATCATCCACAGGGTGTAAGGGGTGGCAAAGATCGAGCGCTTGACGCCGTGATTGCGGCGAACCGACACGGCAACCAGCGCTACAAACAGCGCGATGCCCAGCCCCATGGCCCATCCAGCCCATGCGGGGAGCTTTAAATCGGTCATTTGCCTTCCTCCTTCATGGGGTGCATGATGTGAATATTGAAGGGCACCACCGAAAGGCCAACCCTGGAGCCTACGGGCTGCATGGTGGTGGAGTGCACCTTCCAGGTAAAATCGCCGCTGTCGATCATCATTTCATAGTGCACGCCCTTGAACAGCACGCTCTTTACCGTGCCGGTCAATTGGCCGATGTCTTCGCCCAGGATCACAATATCTTCCGGGCGGATCACCACGTCCACCGGCGCGTTTTCGCCAAAGCCGCTGTCCACGCAGGGAAAATCAACACCGCTGAAACGCACCAGCTCGTCCTTGACCATTGTGCCGCGGATGATGTTGCTTTCGCCGATGAAATTGGCAACAAAGGCATTTGCGGGCTCGTCATAGATGGTTTTGGGCGTGCCGATCTGCAGGATATGGCCCGCGTTCATGACCACGATGGTATCGCTCATGGTCAGCGCCTCTTCCTGATCGTGGGTCACGTACAGGAAGGTGATGCCAAGCTGCTGCTGCATTGATTTGAGCTCAAGCTGCATTTCTTTTCTGAGCTTCAAATCCAGAGCGCCCAGCGGTTCATCCAGCAGCAGCACTTCGGGTTCGTTCACCAGCGAACGGGCGATGGCGATGCGCTGCTGCTGGCCGCCTGAGAGCGAATCCACGCTGCGCTTGCCGTACCCGGCCATATTCACCAGGTTCAGCATTTTATCCACGCGCTTGTCGATTTCGCCCCGGCTCATTTTTTTGATTTTAAGGCCAAAGGCGATGTTATCGCGCACGTTCAGATGGGGGAACAGCGCGTATTTCTGAAATACAGTGTTCACCCGGCGTTTGTAGGGGGGCATATCGGTGATATCCTTGCCCTCAAACATTACCCGGCCCGTGGTGGGATATTCAAAACCGCCGATAATGCGAAGCGTTGTGGTTTTTCCGCAGCCCGAAGGGCCCAGAAGCGTAACAAATTCTTTTTTGCGGATGTAAAGATTGATATCATCCAGTACGGTGACGCCATCGTATTCCTTGGAAATGTCTTCCAGGTGGATCATGCGGGGCTGTTCGCTCATGGCGGCAGTTCTCCTTTGATTTATTTCTTGATATCAAAAGCTGGGCGGCGTGGAGATCCAAAGGACTTTTGCGGCGCGTTTGCCGGGATTCTCCACATGATGCGGGGCGGTGGGATGCAGGCAGAAGCTGTCTCCCGTTTTTACTTTCAGCTTTTTATCACCGTTATACAGCGTAACGGCGCCTGAAAGCACATAGCCGAATTCTTCTCCCTCGTGGGGCGGAAACTCCTGGGAGGCGCCGCCCGGACCGATGCTCATGAGGATGGGCTCCATCTCGTTTTTTTGTGCGCTGGGCACAAGCCACAGGATGCTGCCGCGCAGCGCTTCCTCATCGATTTTCTCAAACATATCCTGAATGCTGAATACCACCTTTTCATCCTCGTCGGCTTCCGAAAAGAAGGTTTTCAGATCGCTGCCCAGGCATTCCAGCATGTCCGTCAGCGTGGCGATGGAGGGAGAGGCCAGATCACGTTCCACCTGGGAAATGAAGCCCTTTGTCAGCTCGCACCGATCCGCCAGCTCTTCCTGCGTGAGGTTGCGTTGCTGGCGCAGCCTGCGGAGCTTTTCGCCGATTTTCACGTTGTACCCTCCTTTGCGTAGTTTAGCGCGGTTAAACTTTTGGTGCCACTAACAGGTTTAGAATTACTAAACTTTAAGCACGGAAATGATTAAACCACAGGAAAGCCGGAATGTCAATATCCTTTTCGCAAAATATTGTTGCATTTTGACGCTGGATGTGATAATATTGTAATGGTCAAAGTAAGTCAATCTTCCTGAATGACCGGGACGAGGTGAAAACGATGCGTTTAAGCGATGCTATTGAGCGATTTATTAAAGATATGATGCAGCAGGAGCAGCAGGCCGAAATCGATTTGAAAAGAAACGAGCTGGCCGAATATTTTCACTGCGCGCCATCTCAGATCAACTATGTGCTGTCCACCCGCTTTACGCCCGA
>JAFUDW010000024.1 GCA_017464225.1 Clostridia bacterium
CTGGCGGAAATTGTTTGATAGTGTCGTCAACCATGTTCGCCGGAAAGGGTGTCCAGAGGGCCCAAGCGGGCCCTTTGGCGCGGGTTTATAAGGGCCGCGGAGGCCCTTATCGTATCCCCTGTCAAATTCCTGTTTTTCGATATTTTTCCGGCTTCAGTACCGGTTTTATTCCGTCCTGAGCGCCACCACGGGATCCTTGCGGGCGGCCATACGCGAAGGGATGGCCCCGGCAATAATGGTGAGCAGCATGCTGATGATCACCAGGATCACCGCGCCTGCCATGGGCAGCTGGGCCGCGGCGTTTACCGTGGTAAGGCTGCGGATGAGGGCGTTGATGGGGAAGGTGAGCAGCCAGGTCACCAGGATGCCCAGCAAGCCGGCGCCCAGGCCGATGATCAGCGTTTCCGCGGTGAACACGCGGGAAATATCCTTTTTGGATGCGCCCAGCGCGCGCAGGATGCCGATCTCCTTGGTGCGCTCCAGCACGCTGATGTACGTGATGATGCCGATCATGATGGAGGACACCACCAGCGAGACCGATACAAAGGCGATCAGCACATAGGAAATGGTATCCACAATATCGGTAACGGAGCTCATGAGCGTGCCCACGTAATCGGTATAGCGGATCACGCTGCCTTCCCGGCCTTCGGCGCGCATGCGGTCGTTATAGGCGTCGATCAGCGAAACGATCTTCTCCTTGCTTTCAAAATCCTTGGGATAAATCTTGATCTGACTGGGTTCTCTGAGGTCGGCGGCGCTGAGCTTGCCCAGGTTGCCCTCATACGTGGCGCTGGTGCGCTGCTTTTTCATCTGCTCCTGCATCATGCCAAGGAGGCGCTCCTCGCTCATCAGCGCCATCATGGCCTTGATGGAAGCGCGCTGATCGGCGGGCAGTGTGTCCAGATAGGCGTCCAGCATTTCCATGGAAGCCTCCATATCCACGCCGCCGGCAAAGAGGATGCCGGTAAAGATATCGGTATCGGGATTTTCGCGCTGGGCTTTGACGGCATCGGTTTCGTTATTGGCGCTGATCACGTATTCCAGCAGCTCGTGGGTATAGCCCACGCCGCCCGCCGTGAAGGTGGAAATCAGCGAGCGCTCGCTGGACCGCGCGAGGCCCGAAACGGTCAGCGTCAAGCCATCGGCCAGCAGCGCCTCCATCTTTTCAGGATCGTCGCCCACATAGGCGTAAATGCCGGAGGCGTTGGGCTGATACATATCGCCCGGAAGGATCAGCTTGAACGACATATCCATCAGCTCGTCAAAGGTATAGCTGACGTCTTCGGCCGTCTGGGCCTCCTTGCCTGACATCAGCGCGGAAAACTGGCCGGTGACCTCGCTTTGATCCCTGAGCCCCAGGGTATAGAGCGTCAAATCGCTCAGATCGTAATTATCGCCCACTACCAGCAGCACTTCATTGTAGCTTTCGGGCATACGGCCTGTGATCAGTTCATAGTTACCGTCGCCGCTTCCGGCCTTGTTGAGCTCAAAGAAGGCGTTCAGGTTATAAAAGTTCATCATCTGGCTCATGCCGGACATGCTGCTGGCCGCCGCCATGCCGGTCAGATCGCTCATCATGGAGCTGTTGGTCATGGTGTCTATCACCTTGCTGGGGTTGACCTGCAGCGCGCCGCCCAGGGCGTTTTCATTGTAGATCAGCAGCATGCTGTCATAATCATAGCCCACCGTGCTGATCAGCCCGTCCATATCGGAGGTGGTATCCAGATATTCTTTGAAGGCCGCCAGATCGTTTTCTTCTATTTCGGAAACCATGGCGTTCAGGAACTGTCCCATGATATTGCTGGAATACACCCGGCCGTCGCTGCCGTCATGAGGCTCGGTACGGGCCATACCCAGCATGGAAAGCATCATGCTGGAGCGATCCACCGTTTCCGATTCAATGGTCAGCGGATATACCGCCAGCGTATCCTCCTCCACGCTTTTGATATAATTGTTTACGCCGTTGGCCAGCGACAGGATCAGCGCGATGCCGATGATGCCGATGCTGCCCGCCAGCGACACCATGAAGGTGCGGCCCTTTTTGGTCATCAGGTTATTAAGGCTGAGCCTGAGCGCCGTGCCAAAGCCCATGCCCGTGCGGCCTGTGGCCACCTGTCCCTGGGCTTCATTGCCGTCAAAGGGCTGACTGTCGTCCACGATTTTGCCGTCCAGCAGCCGCACGATGCGGGTGGCGTACCGGTCGGCCAAATCGGGATTATGGGTCACCATGATCACCAGGCGGTCGCGGGCGATCTCCTTTAAAACCTCCATGATCTGCAGGCTGGTTTCGCTGTCCAGTGCGCCGGTGGGCTCGTCGGCCAGCACGATCTCCGGATCGTTGACCAGCGCCCGAGCGATGGCCACGCGCTGCATCTGGCCGCCGCTCATTTCACCGGGCTTCTTTTTGATCTGATCCCCCAGGCCCACGCGCTCCAGCGCCTTCACGGCACGCTCCCGGCGCTCTCGGGGCGCCACGCCGCTGAGCGTCAGCGCCAATTCCACATTGGCCAATACGGTCTGATGCGGGATCAGATTATAATTCTGGAATACGAAGCCCACCGAATGATTGCGGTAGCTGTCCCAATCCTTATCCTTATACTGCTTGGTGGAGCGCTCCTTGATCACCAGATCGCCCTCGGTATACCGATCCAGGCCGCCGATGATATTGAGCAACGTGGTCTTGCCGCAGCCCGAAGGGCCCAGCACGGCCACAAATTCATTTTTGCGGAAGGAAATATCGATCCCCCGCAGCGCCTGTACCGTAAACTGGCCGGACACATAATCCTTGCGGATGTTCTTGAGCGTGAGCATAGCACAGAACCTTTCTGAAAGATAATATAATAGTATATCACAAAAACATGAAGCTTACATAAACTTCCGTCGCATGAAGTAAAAAAGCTTGCCGGAAAAATATCTCACTTCATGAGATATTATAGCAGGGTTCAAGCGCTTGTCAACCGAAAGAAGGTGAAGAAATTATGAATAATCAATATAGCGCTTTTCAGCTTCTCCGTTCCATGGTATATTGAGGGCGGATTTTCATCCAATCGCGCCTGGAAAAAGGAGGTTCGCATGAAGCTTGTATTGATCATCGGCAGCGGCGCCGTGGGAAAAATGACCGTCGGGCAGGAGCTGATGAAGATCACCGATCTTAAGCTGTTCCACAACCACATGACCATTGAGCCCGTCATCGAAATCTTTGGTTACTATGACGGAAAGACCGTCATGGAGCTCCGGGAAGCCATATTCAGGAATTTTGCCGCTTCCTCCAACTACGGCATGATATTCACCTATATGTGGGCCTTTGATTCCCAGGAGGATTGGGATTACATTGAGCATGTAAAGAGCCTGTTCGCGCCCTATGACACCCAGTTCTACTGCGTGGAGCTCGTTGCGCCGCAGGAGGTCCGCCTGGCCCGGAACGCCACTGAAAACCGGATCAAAAACAAGCCCTCCAAGGCCAACGCGGAGTTTTCGCGGCAGCGGCTGCTCTTTGAAGACGGCTATCGCCTGGTGAGCCGCGAAGGCGAAATCCCGTTTGAAAATTACCTTCGGATCGACAACGCAAACCTGTCCGCCGCCCAAGCGGCCGCGCTGATCAAGGAAACCTTCCGGCTGTAAGCGCAGCGCGGGCAAGAAAAATAAAAAGGATTCACCCTGTTTCATTGCATTTCCCCTTCCTTCATGCTATAATTACCCGAACCTTGAAATAATTGGAGGAATGAAGCATGAAGCTTGCAAATATGCTGGGCGACCGTTTCCGGGAGACGCCCGCCGACTGCCAGATCATCAGCCAGATATTTATGATCCGCGGCGGTTACATGAAGCAGGTTGCCAACGGCATTTATACGCTGCTGCCCCCCGCCCGCCGCATCGTGCGCAAGATCGAAAACATCATCCGGGAAGAAATGGACTTGGTTGACGGCCAGGAGGTGCTGTTCCCGGTGGTGATGCCCGCCAACCTGTGGCGGGAGAGCGGCCGCTTTGACAAGATCGGCAGCGAGCTGGCGCGATTCAAGGATCGCGGCGGCAACGATATGGTGC
>JAFUDW010000001.1 GCA_017464225.1 Clostridia bacterium
CCGAGGAGAAGCTTCCTGATACTCTGACGAGCTATTCTCCCTGCTTCCGCAAGGAAAAAGGTGCCCACGGCATAGAGGAGAGGGGCGTGTACCGTATCCATCAGTTTGAAAAGCAGGAGATGATCGTGGTCTGCAAGCCCGAGGACAGCATGGCCTGGTACAACAAGCTGTGGCAAAACACCGTTGATTTCTTCCGCAGCATGGATATCCCCGTGCGCACGCTGGAGTGCTGCTCCGGCGATCTGGCCGATCTGAAGGTGAAATCCTGCGACGTGGAGGCCTGGAGCCCCCGGCAGCAGAAATACTTTGAAGTGGGCAGCTGCTCCAACCTGGGCGACGCCCAGAGCCGCCGCCTGGGCATCCGCGTCAAGGGCGCAGACGGCAAAAAGTACCTGCCCCACACCCTGAACAACACCGTGGTGGCCCCGCCCCGCATGCTGATCGCCTTCCTGGAAAACAACCTGCAGGCCGACGGCAGCATCCGCATCCCCGAGCCGCTGCGCTGCTACATGGGCGGCATGACCGAGATCCGGTAAAAGGGCAAAGGACCCGTCCCCCCGATATGAGCGGAATCGAAAAAAACGACCTTGCTCTGCATCTCATCACACATATTCAACCCACTTTCTTCATATTATATTAGAAAATCAAAGGAGATCTAAATGGGCAAGTATTTTGGAACCGACGGCTTCCGCGGCGAAGCCAATAAGGATCTGACCGCCATGCACGCCTTTAAGCTGGGGCGTTTTCTGGGAAATTATTACAGCAGCGCGGCCCGCAGGGCCAAGGTAGTGATCGGCAAGGACACCCGCGCCAGCTGCTACATGCTGGAATACGCGCTGTGCGCCGGACTTACCAGCGCCGGCGCCGACGCCTACCTGCTGCACGTGACTACCACGCCCAGCGTAAGCTACGTGGCCCGCACAGAGGGCTTTGATTGCGGCGCCATGATCAGCGCCAGCCACAACCCCTACTGGGACAACGGCATCAAGCTGCTCAACGGCCAGGGTGAAAAGATGGAGGACAGCGTGATCGCAAAGGCCGAGGCCTTCCTGGACGCCGAGGATACCGCTCCCTATGCCCAGCGCGAGCACATTGGCCGCGTGATCGACCATGCCGCGGGCCGCAACCGCTATATCGGCTATCTGATCAGCCTGGCCACCCACAGCTATAAAGGCGTGAAGGTGGGCCTGGACTGCTCTAACGGCAGCACCTGGCAGCTGGGCGAAGCGGTATTCAAGGCCCTGGGCGCCGACGTCACCGTGGTGGCTAACCGCCCCGACGGCGAAAACATCAACCTGGGCTGCGGCAGCACCCATATTGAAAACCTGCGCAAGCTGGTGATGGACAATCACCTGGACGTGGGCTTTGCCTTTGACGGCGACGCCGACCGCTGCATCTGCGTGGACGAAAAGGGCCAGGTGGTCAACGGCGACCGCATTATGTATATTTATGCCGATTACATGAATAAGCGGGATAAGCTGGGGGAGACCCACGTGGTCACCACGGTGATGAGCAATATGGGCCTGTACCGCGCGCTGGACGAGCTGGGCATCGGCTATGAGCAGACCGACGTGGGCGACCGCTTTGTATACGAGCGCATGCACGAGCGGGGCGACCTGATCGGCGGCGAGGAGAGCGGCCACATCATCTTTTCCAAATATGCCAACACGGGCGACGGCCTTTTGACCGCCATCAAGCTCATGCAGGCCATGCTGTCCCAGAAAAAACCCATGAGCGAGCTGCACGCCGCCATGAAGACCTATCCGCAGGTGCTTGTCAACGTGCGCGTGGACGACAAGCAGGCCGCGCTGAACGACGCCGACGTACAGGCCGCTAAGCGCGCCGCCGAGGAAAAGCTGGGCAAGGACGGCCGCGTGCTGCTGCGCAAGAGCGGCACTGAGCCGGTGGTGCGCGTGATGAGCGAAGCCGCCACCGAGGAGCAGGCCAAGGAAGCCGTAAGCGGCATCGTGGAAATGCTGCAAAAGAGCGGCCATGCCCTGAAAGAGGTATAACGTATGTATAAAGTTACAGAATTGTTTGATCTGGAACATACGCTGGCGGCCGATTACCTGCGGGGCTTTATCTATCCCCATGAAGCGCTGTCCGGCATCAAAGCGCTGATCCGCGCTTTGGGTGAAAAGCTGCCCTCCGAGGAATATGACCATCCGCGGGATACCGTATGGATCGCCAAGGACGCTAAAGTCTTCCCCTCCGCCTATATCGGCGGCGATGTGATCATCGGCCACGGCACAGAGGTGCGCCAATGCGCCTTCATCCGCGGCAGCGCGCTGATCGGCAGCGGCTGCGTCATCGGCAACAGCACCGAGCTGAAAAACGTGATCATCTTCGACAGCTGTCAGGTGCCCCATTACAACTATGTGGGCGACAGCATATTGGGCTATCACGCGCACATGGGCGCCGGCGCCGTTACCAGCAATGTGAAGGGCGACCGCATGCCGGTAAAGCTGCGCGACGGCAGCGAGACCATGGAAACCGGGCTCAAAAAGATGGGCGCCATGCTGGGCGACTGGGCGGAGATCGGCTGCAACAGCGTGCTCAATCCCGGCACCATCATCGGCAGGAACGCCCAAGTATACCCGCTCACCAGCGTCCGCGGCACGGTGCCCGCCAACTGCATTCATAAGGGGCACGAGATCGTGGAAAAGCGATAATCCAAGTTCATTTCTATTCAAAGGCTGCTGAAAAGCAGCCTTTTTTGCTGACAAATACAAGAAAGCATGATATAATGGCATGGGAGGAGATCAACATGATTTATACAATGAATGAAATCAAAGATCGCGTTGCGCCTGTCGCCAACAAGTATCAACTTCGCGCTGTATATCTGTTTGGCTCCTATGCCCGAAGCGAGGCCAAGGAGAACAGTGACGTGGATCTCCTTGTGGATCGGACCGGATCAATCATTAAAGGAATGTTTGATATGGGTTCGCTCTATGAAGACCTGAAAAACAGCATTGGGAAAAATATCGATCTGATCACAACACAAATGCTGGATCAGCCAGAAACGCAAAACCGTTCTCCCATCTTCGTCGCATCCGTTCAAAAAGAAAGGATACGTATTCTATGATTGCGAGAGATGAACAAACACTGCGCCATATCCTTTCCCATTGTCAGGACGTGCAGCAGTTCATTCAGCGTTTTGGTTCTGATTATGACACCTTTATTCATGACAGAGCCTATTATAACGCAGTTGCAATGTGCGTCATGCAAATTGGCGAGTTATCCAATGGCCTTTCTGATGAGTTTCGCGAATCCACAAAGGACCAGATGCCATGGGGTATGATACGCGGAATGCGGAACTGGCTTGCGCACAGCTACAGCGAAATCGATTCAAAAGTATTATGGGAAACGGCGCGGAATGATTTACCAAAGGTTCTTTCGTTCTGCCAAAATCAATTCAATCATTGATTTCTTTTGTTTCACGTGAAACATTTGAGTAGCAATGCCGTTTGTTATTCAATGTTTCACGTGAAACATATTTGGAGGAAAATATGCCCCAGTGGACAGAGGCCCAACAGCAGGCCATCGATGCACGCAACAACGAAACGCTGGTCAGCGCGGCGGCAGGCAGCGGAAAAACAGCCGTGCTTATCGAGCATGTGCTTCAACTGCTCCGCGAAGGCGGCAAGGTGGATCGACTGCTGATCATCACCTTTACGCGGGCTGCCGCGGCGGAGCTGCGGGACAGATTGGTGGCCGCCTTGGATCAGGAAGCGGGACAGAATAAGCACTTGCGCCGGCAGATGCTTGCCGTTCGCCATGCCCATATTTCCACACTGCATGTGTTCTGTCATCATATCCTGCGCATGCACTTTCAGGCGGCTGATATCGATCCCATGGCCAAGATCGGCGAGACCACCATGCTGGAGCCGCTGCTGACCCGCGCAGTGGATGAGAGCATGGAAGAGGTGTGCCAGAGCGAGGATGCCGATGATATCGCTCTGGTGGAACAGTATGGAGACGCGCAGATCGTGGATATGGCGCGGGAGCTGTACAGCTTTCTCCGCGCCCAGGCCGATCCCCATGGATGGATCGAGGAAAAGCTGAGCGATCCGGCGGGAGAAGGGCTTGAGCCCTTTTTGCTGCTGCTGCGCAAGGAAGCAATGATGTCTCTGGAAGGCGCAGATCAGCTTTGCAGGCAGGCTCTGTCGCTCACCGAGCGCCCTGGCGGGCCTGATTATCTGGCTACAACGCTGGAAAACGACCGGGCGTTGATCGACGCGCTGACGCAAGCGCTTCGCGCCGGACAAATCCCCACGGGCGATATCAAGTTTTCCGCCCGCGCCCGCGCGCCCAAGGGCGGAGAATATGACGCCGTTCTCACCGATCGATGCGTCAATCTGCGGGAAAACATGAAGGATTTGGTCAAGGAAGCGCTTTCCCTGCTGCCTGATGATTTGGAAGAAGCGCGAAGCGAAGTGGCATATACGTTGCCCGCTCTGCGCGCGCTGGTGCGCATGGTATGGAACATTGACGCCAAGTACGCCAAATATAAGGAGGAGCGCAATCTTCTGGACTATGGCGACCTGGAGCATCTGGCGCTGAAAGCTTTGGAGGAAAAGCACGTTCGGGATTCAGTGGCATCCGGCTTTGACGCCATCTTTGTGGATGAGTATCAGGATGTATCCGCCATTCAGGAGGCTATTGTTCGCCGCATCCACAATGAAAAGAACCGGCTGTTCATGGTGGGCGATGTGAAACAGAGCATTTATCGCTTCCGTCTGGCTGATCCCACGCTGTTTCTCACCAAGTATGATCATTTTTCCGAGGATCCTGCCGCCAAAGGCCGCCGCATCCTGCTGAGCAGCAATTTCCGCAGCCGCGGCAATATCCTGGCGGCCACCAACTGCGTTTTTGAGCGCGCCATGCGCCGCGGCGCCACGGAGATCGATTATGACGAGGCCGCCCATCTGCGCGCGGGCGCGCCTTCTACAGGCGATCCGCCCGTAGAGCTGCATATCATATCGGACGAGGTGGAGCAAAGCACGGAGGAAGCGGGGGAGAGCCGCAAAGGCTGGATGTATGAGGCGCAATTGGCCGCCCAGCGCATCAAAAGCCTGGTGGGCACGCCCATCCGGGATAAGGAGGGCCAGCGCGCCCTGCGATTCCGGGACTGTGTGATCCTGCTGCGCTCCGCCTCTGGCCACGCGCCGCAGATCGCCAAGATATTGGCGGATGCCGGCGTCCCGGCTTACAGCGACGCCGACGCGCAGTATTTTGAATTGCCCGAGGTGCGGGATATGATGAACGTGCTGCGGGTGATCGATAATCCTTACCAGGATATCCCGCTGCTCTCCGCCCTGCGCTGCCCCTGTTTTGCCTTTTCCAGCGAGCGGCTGGCCCGCATCCGCCTGACCGATGGCACCAGGCAAAAGCCCTTCTGGCAGATTTTCTATCCTTTGCGGGAGACCGACGCTGATGTGCGTCATTTCTGTGAAAAGATTGAGCAGTGGCGCTTCTGGTCGCAGCATCTGCACACCGATCAGCTGATTTATAAGATCCTCCGGGATACCGGGCTGTACGCGCGGGCAGGCGCTCAGCGGGATGGCGGTGTACGTCAGGCCAACCTGCGCCTGCTGGCCGAGCGCGCCCAAGGCGAAGGCGTTCGCTTTTCGCTGCATACCTTCCTGGTCACCTCCGACGTAGCCCGGCGTATCAATGATGCGGGAACGGCCAAGGAGATGAGCGAAAACGAAGACGTGGCCCGCATCATGACGCTGCATAAGTCGAAGGGTCTGGAATTCCCCGTGGTGATCTTGATGGAGCTGGCCCGGCACTTCCGCATGCCGGGGGATGGGGAAATACTGCGCTGCGACGCTGAGCAGGGGCTTGCCCTGAAACGCTGCGATGTGGAGCAGCGCATCACCGGGCATACGGCGGCGGGCCGCGCCTTGGAATACAAGCGCCGCCGGGAGATCAGGGCGGAAGAAGCCCGCCTTCTGTATGTGGATATGACCCGCGCCCGGGAGCAGCTGATCCTTTTGGCCTCCCCCCGCAATCTTGAAAACGACAGGCTGGCCTGGAGCCTGCCCGAGGGCGATTACGCCGCGGGCCAGGCCTCCTGCATGCTGGACTGGATCGGCCAGGCGGTCAATCCGGGATTGCAGTCAGGCCAGGATACGGCGTATATCGCTCCTAATGGCAGCCAATGGGATCTGCAATGGCACAACGGCGCCGATTTCAAACAGCATTTGCCTCCCGAAGCATCCTTTGTCATCCCCGATGGCTTGGGCAAGGTGGACAAGGATTTCCTTTCCACACCGCCCGAGCGCCGGCACCGTGTGCTCAAAATCAGCGTCACATCGCTGCTGCGTGGCGGCATCTTAGGCGATGATGAGGAGGAGACCATCGAGTCAAAGCGCCGGGAGCTGCATCTGGACACGCTGCCCCAGGAAGTGCCCAATTTCATGCTGGAGAAAAAGCCTGGCGCAGCCGACCGGGGTACGGCCACACACAAGGCGCTCTGCGCCCTGGACATGGAGCGGCCCATTGCGCCGCAGCTGGACACGATGGTTTCGCAGGGCGCCATGACCCAGGAGGAGCGGCGGCTGATCCGCGAATCCGACATCGATCGCTTTTATCGCTCGTCCCTGGGGCTGCGCGTACGCGCCGCCTCCACGGTAAAGCGGGAGTGGAGCTTTTGCATCATGGAGGGCGATCTATTGGTACAGGGCGTGCTCGATCTTTGCTTCCAGGAGGATGGCGCATGGGTGCTGGTGGATTACAAAACCGATCGCTGCCCAGCGGAGGAACTGCCCGGCATGTACGGCGACCAGCTGCGCTGGTACGCCCGAGCGCTTCGGGATATCACAAAAGCGCCGGTCAAGGAGCTCTGGCTTTACAGCCTGCGGGAGGGAAAGGCTGTGGAGGTGGAGGAAACGCCCATGGAGATCGCAAATACTAACCCTAATTAAAAATGCACACATGAGAACAGAAATTTGACGGGGGATGATAAGGGCCTCCGCGGCCCTTATGATCCTGCGGCAGGGGACTTCGCCCCCTGCACCCACCCCGGCGAACAAAGTTAAATTCACTAACAAACGATTTCCGCCAGTTTAGCTTTTGGGTTGGCGTAAAGAGGCCGTCTGATGCCAAAGAAAAAGCAAGCTGCCGTCTGATTTGAGCG
>JAFUDW010000025.1 GCA_017464225.1 Clostridia bacterium
AAGCAGTTGGAAGCCGATACTGCCAGACTGCGGCAGGAAATCGAAGTACAGGAAGCAGAGAACGATCATCTTGAGCGGTTCATTGAAAAGGCGAGAACCTATGTCGGTATCAAGAAACTGGATGGCTATATCCTGCATGAGCTGATCAGCGCGATCTATGTGAGCGCGCCTGACAAAAGCAGCGGCCACAGGGAACAGCACATCCGCATTGAGTACAATGGCATCGGTTTTATCCCGATCCATGAACTGATGGCAAAGCAAACGGCGTGACCGAAATCACGCCGTAAGCCTTGAAAACATTACGTTTTCGTCGATTGGAACCTAATACTGTGTTACGGAGCCCGCCGGAAAGGCGATTCTTTGTTTATCCGTTTATCAGAAGCTTACTGCCACCACCATACCGCCCAGGTTATCGCTGGAAACGGTATAACCCGTATTGCCGTTGGGAATGGTCACCATGGCGTCGCTGTACGGATCATCCAGGCGGTAGATCTCACACCGCAGCGTTCCATCCTCGAATACGGCGATATGAGGATGCTCGATCAGATACTGTGCATACTCCTCCACGCACATATCCAGCGCATGCATGGCTGTGGCATTTGCAACGCCCACATAGCGGTAAACCTTGTTATTCTTCAGATTAATGCCGGTGATATAGCTCTTATCCACCGTATCGGGATACGGGAAGCCCTGGATAGGGAAGCGGAACACCAGGCCGTATCTCCAGCAATTATTGTACAGCCAGCGGCCCTGCTCGGTTTCATGCAGCGGCGTATTGGAAAAATCCTTATCTCCGCTCTTGAAGTTGTACAGCTTCACGCTCATACCGGAATGATAATCGCTGGTACCAGGGTAAGCCACGCCGGATTCCAGCACCTTTTCAGTCAGCTTATCGCCGCTGTAGCGGGAGCTGAGAGAATCGGACTTTTTCGTCCAGTTCTGGGTCTGGACCTCCATGGTGCGGTAGCCCTCTTCCACGATGATATTATCCATATCCAGTCCGGAATCGCGCGCGTCCTGATAAAGGCTCATCAGGGCGTCCACAGCGTTGGGCATCAACATCACGGAGGAATTGACAGTGGGAATATTGGTGCTGCGATCGTTATCCTGCCGGCTGTAGCGGCTGATGCTGACCATCATATCGTCGGTCAGATCGGCAGGCATGGCATGCCAGCGATTGATCACCAGCATGCCGCCCTGCAGCATTTCGCTGCGGGTCACGCTGACCTGGCCTCCTGCCGAAATGGGCAGCGCGCTCAGATCGAGCACATCCCACCCCTGCGCGGCAGGCGTCGGCCACTGATCGTCTATCTGCACGGCGGCGGCGCTCTGCTGCAGCTCACGTTCCGTAATAGCGGCCGTATAATCCGCTATCCGTGCGGCGTTGATCTGCTGCACTTCAGCTTCATTCTCCTGCACGGCGCGCTCCAGATCTTTCTGTGTATACATATATCCGGCGTAAGCAAGGGCTGCCAGCGCCAGCAGCACCAGCATCCATATAATCAGACCGCGATACGCATTATGTTTCTTTGCACTGGCCATGTTCAGTCACCTTTCTGCCCGAGCGAAACAGGCATGCGAAAAAATTTAAATATATCCATCATTTTTATATCAAATTTATTACAAATTGTCAAGACTTTATTGCGATAATGGCTTCGCAAATTATTAGTTTTTATAGTGTTTCCTTGTTCCAGTCGGTCTACAACGAAAATCCACGCGCTTATTCCATCACCAATTCCACAGGACAATGGTCTGAACCGAAAATCTCGCTGTGGATCGAAGCGGTCCGCGTCCTGGAACGCAGCGCCTCAGACACGATAAAATAATCGATACGCCATCCGGCGTTGTTCTCCCTCGCATGGAAACGATAGCTCCACCAGGAATAAGCGCCAGCTTCATCGGGATGGAAAGCGCGGAAAGTATCCACAAAGCCAGCGGACAACAGTTCCGTCATTTTTGCGCGCTCCTGGTCTGTAAAGCCTGCGTTCATCCGGTTGGTTTTTGGATTTTTGATATCGATCTCCTCATGGGCCACATTCAAATCGCCGCACAGCACCACCGGCTTGCTTTTCTCCAGATTTTTCAGGTATGCGCGGAAGTCATCCTCCCAGCGCATGCGATAATCCAGGCGTTTCAGCCCGTCCTGGCTGTTGGGCGTATAGCAGCAAACCAGAAAGAAATCCGAAAATTCCAGCATCAGCACGCGCCCCTCATGGTCATGCTCTTCAATACCGATACCCTGCCGGACGCTGAGCGGCTCCTGGCGGGTGAACACAGCCACGCCGGAATAGCCTTTCTTTTCAGCGTAGTTCCAATACTGCCGATAGCCGGGCAGATCCAGATCGATCTGCCCTTCCTGCAGTTTGGTTTCCTGAAGACAAAAAACATCGGCATCCAAAGCGTTGAAGCTGTCCATAAAGCCTTTGCCCATTGCGGCGCGCAGTCCGTTCACATTCCAGGAAATCAGTTTCATATTTCTTTCTCCTTGTCAGCTATTATAATCATGCAGCGCGCTCAAAAGCGTTTCCGCATTTACATCCGAATATTCTATTTCCGCGGAATACAGGCGAGCAACCTCATATATATCCTCCGGTTTCTCGCAGAGGAGAACGATCAGCTGGGTGCTCAGCACGCAGAATGCGGTCACGCCAAAGCAGAAATCGCCATTTTTATGAGCGTTCAAATAATACCGATATAGAAAGTATACCAGCAGCTGCTCCTGCTTGACATCATCGATCCCGGCAAAAACACGGCTTTTTTTTCGTTTTTCAAGCAAGACCGTCCATTGACCGTCCATTCTCTCCATCTGAAGCAGCGCTTCCACCCATTGGCGGAATGGCAGATCAGGCAGAGCGATATCCCCATCCCGCTCCATGATCAACTCCATGCGCTTCAAGATAGGCATCCTTCGATCCTGGGCAATTTGCAAAAGCGCTTCCCGCTGCCTGATCCATCCCTGCTCCCGATCACTCAGCACAGCCTTTGATCTTCCATTGTCCTCCAGGATCAGCCCGACCGGTTCCTTGCAATCCAAAATCAGCCTGCATGCGGCCTCGCAGCACAATCCGAGGCCAATCTCCTCCCTGTCGGTCAAGCGAAGGCGGAATCGGGGATGATCGCGGCAGATCTGGCAAAGCGATTTTTCACTTTTTTCCAGGATCAATTCGCAAAGATTTTGCCGATTGAGAAATGGGCATCGTCCATCCTCCCGCATGACAAACCGACCGTTCAGTACCGTGCCTTCAATGTTCCTTCGCAGCTTTTCCCCCAATTCGCCCTTCATCAGTATATACTTTCGCATACTGGAATAATCAATATCGACTTCCCAGCCGATGCAGCAATTATGCCCGCATTGATCGGCGATGCACTTGAAAAGCGGATAATAATCCGGATATACCCACTTCATGTTTTGTATCCTTAAACAAAAACCGCCGCCGGAAATGGCGACGGTCTTTTGTCAAATCAATTACTGTTCGACGGGATAAATGCAAACCTGCTTCTTGTCGCGGCCCAGGCGCTCAAAACGCACGATGCCGTTGGACTTGGCAAACAGGGTATCATCCTTACCGATGCCCACGTTCAGGCCGGGATGGATGTGCGTGCCGCGCTGGCGCACCAGGATATTGCCAGCCAGGACGAACTGACCGTCGGCGCGCTTGGGTCCAAGGCGCTTGCTTTCACTGTCGCGGCCATTGCGGGTGGAGCCCATACCTTTTTTATGAGCGAACAGCTGAAGATTCATTTTCAACATGATGTTGTTCCTCCGTTCTTACTTCACCGGGTGGTGAACACAATATGTTTGGGATAGGATGCGGCGATATCGTGGATGCCCTGTTCAAAAACCTGCAAGATCACCTGCACGTCATGATTCTGCTGCCCGGAAGGAACCTGGACAAACAGGAAACCATCCTTTTCGTTCACATCTGGCGTAACGCCGGCGATGTGTTCCAGGGAATTGCAGCAGGTGATGGAAAGAGCCGATACAGCGGCGCAGACGATATCGCTGCCCGCCTCTGCATAGCCCGCATGACCCTTGCAGGAAAAGCCCGTAAGCTTTCCTTCCTCGTCACGGAACAGGGTAATGCGCGTCATCAGCCGTTGATAGCGGTGATTTCCACCTTGGTGAAGGGCTGGCGATGGCCGGCCTTACGGCGATAATTCTTCTTGCTCTTATACTTGAAAACGACGATCTTCTTGCCCTTGCCCTGCTGCAGCACTTTGCCCTTCACGGCAGCGCCGGCCAGCACGGGGTTGCCCACCTCAACGGTATCGCCGCCGAGCATAAGCACGGGGAAGGTTACTTCATCGCCCACCTGGTTGTCGAGCTTTTCCACATAGATGACGTCTCCCTGAGAGACACGGTACTGTTTGCCGCCGGTCGCAATAATCGCGTACATTCTGGCAGCACCTCCTTTTACAAACTCGCCGGAAACGTAAAGCATGTTTCAGCCTTGAGGCAGCGCAATGCGCATTTAAAGAGCCCCTTCCGAGCGGCTACCTGACTAATATAACATTTTCGTGCGTCATTGTCAATGCTTTTCCTTGAAAAATCACGTGTTTCCGCCGCATTTTTCTCTCTTGTGAATCAAAAACGTGGATAAAACAGCGTAGATCAGAACCGCTCCCATGCAGATATAGGCGAACGTACTGTAAAACATCCTGTCTGTTAGTGCGTACAGCAACATGAAAACGCCATATCCCGCGATCATCAAAAAGCAAACGCTCGATTGACGGTAATAGGGCTTTTTATTCATCCGTTTTCGCTCCTCTGGAGAAGCGTAAAGCCATGCGTTATTGATGAGCTTTCCTTTTTCAAGCAATTGTCTTATGCCAAGCACTCCGCAACCCAATACAACTATGGCGCACAAAACAGCGCCTGCAATGGCGGAAGCGTTCATAGCTCCATCTCCTTCAGCGCCTTCCCCCAGGCGTCAGTCAGCCGTTGCATAGAACAGGCGGCGTTGGCCGGACTTGTGGAAGGCAAAACGATATATCGGACGGGCAGCCCTTCCCAGTGTTTCAAAAAGATCTTCTCTGCCGTTTTTCCATTGAGCAGGATCAGGCTTATGGGACATTTATCCAGCAAAGACGGCAGATCGTTGGGTATGGCTCCGCGGATGCTGCTGTCAGCCGAGCCTTCTATATCGCATCCTTTGATCACATCCCAAAGCGCAATATGGTGCCGCAGCAGGAATTCCCTTTTTTCGGCAATTTCCCGCGGCGGCATCTCATGAAAAAGAAGGCCAAGCATCGACCAGAAACGGTTCTGAGGATGACCGTAATAAAAGGCGTTTTCCCGGGATTTGACCGAAGGAAAGGTGCCAAGCACCAGCACGCGGCACGATGCGTCCCAAACAGGCTCAAAAGGATGAATCAAGCTTTCTCTTTCCATTGCGCATAAAGGGCAGGCACTTGGCCTGCCCGTGGAAATCAGCCAAACAGCTGCTCCAGCTCCTCGTATTTTTCCTGGGTGATCAGGGCGTCCCGGTCAGTGCCATCCAGCCGGACCACGTACGTCCAACGCCCATAAGGCGTGATATCATGGATGCGGTTCAAATTGATGATATAGCTGCGGTGACAGCGGAAAAACACCTGCGGATCCAATTTGGCTTCGGTCTCCCCCAGCGTGTCCGACGTGGCGTAGCTCTTTCCGTCCGAGGTATAAATCACCGTGGAGCGTTCCTCGCGCTGCACCAGCACGATATCCGACATATTGATGAAGGATACTCCATCCCGATGCTTGAGCATCATCCTGCCCTGAGGGCGGACGCGTTCCTTCGCGGGCGCGGTTTCCAGGGATGGCCGCGCCTTCATAAATTGCATCCGCTCGCGGATCCGGGTGAGCGTTTCAATGACGCGCTCCATTTTGAAGGGCTTGAGCAGGTAATCGAAAGCGTACACCGCGAAAGCGTCGCTGCGGTACTCCTCATGCGCCGTGGCGAAAATCATCACACAGCTGGGATCCTCGTCCTGGATCTGATTGGCGCAGGCTACGCCATTCATAACGGGCATATCTACGTCCAGAAATACCACTTGAGGGCGAAGAGCAGTAAATTTCTCCATCAATTCGGCGCCGTCCGCAGCCTCGCCCACCAGCTCGTAGCCTTCCACCCGGGCAATCATCTTGCGCAGGATCAGCCGCATACCCGGTTCATCGTCCGCGATCAAAACGCGAATGGTTTCTGCATCCATCATCTTTTCCTCGGATTATCTGATCACCCGGCGGCCGTTTTTGAACGCCGGGCGTTTGAGTATTTCAGCCATGACCACCGCCTGTGTTACACTGTCGGGGGCGAAATTCAGCTGCAAGCCCTGTTTGCGCACCATCACAGGCATAGCAGCCTGCTGGGAGGGCCGCTGACGCGGCATTTCCCGTTCTTCTGCCGGGCAAGGCATCGGTTTTCCCTCATGCTCGTGCGGTTCGATCGCGGGCATTTCAATGGAACCGTCCCGCTCGAAGTCCTCAAAGGGAAGCACATCGCCAAAGATGTCGCTTTCCGCCGTTTCCTTCGGCGCAGGCTGGGCGGGCGTTAAAGGCGTTTTGCTTTCCGCATACGGCTTATGCGCCTTTTTTCGCACCGTTCTGGCTGCGGAAGGGACGCCTTTCCCGGCAATTCTTTTTTGTTTCTTTTTACTTGCGCTGATCGCAAAGCTGATAATGATCAGCAGCAGCGGAAAGATCGCGTCCATACCGTTCCTCCTGTTGACCTGCCTTCCTGCCCCGGCAGCTCCGGAGCAGGGAAGCAAAGCGCTTTACTTTTCAGAGGCATCAGCTTCGGGCTTGGCAGCGCTGGCGATGCCCTCCCGCATATTGGTATCGGCAATCACGTTTTTCATCTGGTAATAATCCATGACGCCCAGCTTGCCTTCCCGCAGCGCTTCGGCCATGGCCAAAGGCACCTGCGCCTCGGCTTCCACCACGCGGGCGCGCATCTCCTGGACCGCGGCGATCATTTCCTGCTCGCGGGCCACGGCGATGGCGCGGCGCTCCTCAGCGTTCGCCTGCGCGATGCGGCGATCGGCTTCCGCCTGATCCATCTGCAGCTGCGCGCCGATATTGCGGCCAACGTCCACATCAGCGATATCAATGGACAGGATGCGGAAGGCGGTACCGCTGTCAAGGCCCTTGTTCAGCACGTTCTGGCTGATCAGATCGGGATTCTCCAGCACAGCCTTATGGGTTTCGGAAGAGCCGATGGTGGTTACGATACCTTCGCCTACGCGGGCGATGATGGTTTCCTCCCCGGCGCCGCCAACCAGGCGGGTCACGTCGGTTCGCACGGTAACGCGGGCTTTGGCCCGCAGCTCGATGCCGTCCTTTGCCACAGCGGCAATGGGAGGCGTTTCAATGACCTTAGGCGTTACGCTCATCTGAACAGCCTGCAGCACGTCGCGACCGGCAAGATCCACCGCGCAGGCCTCCTCAAAGGTCATATCGATATTGGCCTGCTGGGCGGAGATCATAGCCTTGGCCACGCGCTCAATGTTGCCGCCCGCCAGAAAATGCTTTTCCAGCTGATCAATGGTAATATCCAGACCGGCCTTACGCACCATGATCAGCGAATCCACCAAACGATGGGGAGAAATACGGCGCAGACGCATCCCAACCAGCGTGCCCACCTTGATCTTTACGCCGCTGGAAATAGCGCGGATCCACAGTCCAATGGGCACATACCGCAGGAAGACGATGATCAAAAGCAAAACCAAAGCCACAATGATAATTAACGTTGCGCTGATCGCATCCATTTCTTTCCCCTCCTGTTAAATCTTTTTGACATAAACTGTCGTTCCGTTGACTTTGATGACGCGCACCCGAACGCCCTTTTCGATGAACTCTCCGTCGCTTTGCACGTTCATTTTTCCGCAGTCAAACTCAGCCGCGCCCACCGGGCGCAGGGCTGTAAGGGCTTTGCCCTCTTTGCCAATGAGCTTCTTCGCCTGCTCGCGCTCGCTTTTGCCGCCGTCGTTTACCGTACCGTCCAGCATAAGCTCGGACTTGGCCAGCTTGCCGCTTTTTACCGATTTGAGCGATATCGATATGACCACGCCCATCAGGGCAAGCACGGCCACCGCCATTGCCAGGCCGATCCTGGCACCGTATTCGTACCATGTCATCACAATACCAGCCAGCAACAGCACAGCGGCCGATATACCGGGAATGCCAAAGCCCGGCATGAATACTTCCACCACCAGCAGCACAACGCCGACCAGCACGCAGATGATGATCGGTATCAACCACTCCATGGCCTTTCACTCCTTTCATCCCCTTGATGGCTGCATGATATCATGAAAACGCCATTATGAAAACAGGTTTTGCATGAAAGCATCATTTTCGCGTCTCAATTGTCAAAGAATCGCGCAGCGCGATCACATCCTGCTCATATACCTGTTTCAGTTCCCTGCGATAGATGATAGCGGCAGGGTGGTAGAGGGCAAACAGCCTGCCGCCGTTTCCCGTTGCATGCCATTGTCCGTGGAGCTCGCCCACGGTAGCCTTGGGGCCCATGAGCGCCTTGAGCGGTACGTTGCCCAGCGTCACGATCGCCTTGGGCGATACAAGATCGATTTCTTTGATTAAGAAGGGCAAAAAAAGAGCGATCTCTTCCCTGGAAGGCGCGCGATTGCGCACGCGCCCGGTACTGCCTACGGAGGTGGGTCGTATTTTGACCACGTTGCTTACATATATGCTTTCCCGCTCGATCCCCATCAGCATCAAAAACTCATCCAGGTTTTTTCCGGCCTTTCCCACAAAGGGTCTGCGTTTCAGCGTCTCCTGCTCGCCGGGCGCTTCGCCAATCAGCATGATATTGGGCCTGTCGCTGTTTCCTTCACCAAATACAAGGATTTTATCCTCCCCCGGCCAAAGCGGTTTGAAAAACTCCTCGCACTCCCGTTCAAACGCCTTCATGTCCGCCATCTTCCGACACCTCCAGCTCTTTCATTTTGCCCATAACCAGCTGCAAATCATGCCATGCCTCGCGTTTTTTGCTTTCGTCCCGCAAAAGCGCGGCGGGATGATAGGTAGGCATGAACCACACGCCCTTGCGTTCTACCCAAACGCCATGCTCCCGTGTGATGCGAAAATCAGGCCGAAGCAGCGTGCGGGCAGCCGTCGCTCCCAGCAGCACGATCACTTTGGGACGCACCAGCGCCACCTGCTGCCGGAGATAAGGCAGACAGGCCGCGGCTTCATCAGGCTCGGGCGTGCGATTGCGCGGCGGACGGCATTTGACGATGTTGCAGATGTACACCTGCTCCCGGGTATAACCCATGGCTGCAATCATTTTTGTAAGCAATTGGCCGGCTGCGCCCACAAAGGCCAGACCCTGCAGATCCTCATCCGCGCCCGGCCCCTCGCCTATGAACATCAGATCGGCATGGATATCGCCCTGGCCGGGCACTTTATTATGGATCTGCCCGCAAAGCCTGCATTTTTCGCAGGCGTAGATCTCGTCATACAGCGTTTGCCAGGATATCTGCATGCTGCCTCCTCCTCTGTGCTAATTGGAAGATCACTGTTTAAACATATGGATAAACACCGCAAAGGTGCCGGCAGCGTCCTGCCGCACCCAGCTGACAAGACTTGCAATGAGCAGCACAAGCACCAGGCAAACGGCAACGCCGCCCACCACAGCCAGAAAATCCGCCAGACCGGCAGTCAGCCGCCAGCGATCCTGCTTTTGCTGCCATTCCTCTTCCCTGCGCGCAAAATACTCTTCTCTTTTTCGCTCATCCATACGTGATCCCTCTTATACATAGTCCATCCAAGGCGCCGTCTCGTCCCGGCGTCCAGTGAGCTCGCCATGATCCAATAGTCCAGGAAATCCCTGCTGCCGCAGCGCCTCATACAGTACGATAGCCACAGAATTGCTCAGGTTCAGTGATCGAGCCTCCGCCCGCATGGGAATGCGGACGCACCGATCATATACCCGGGAAAGCAGCGATTCAGGCAAGCCTTTCGTTTCGCACCCGAATACCAAAAAATCATCAGCGCCGTACATGGCCTCATGATAGCTCCTCGGCGCTTTGGTAGTGGCAAAATGATATACTGCGCCGGGATACTCCTTCATCATTGTATCAAAATTTGGATGTACGTGCAATTCCATTAAATGCCAGTAATCCAGCCCGGCGCGTTTCAAATACTTATCGCTGAGTTCAAAACCCAACGGCTCGATCAGGTGCAGTACGCTTCCTGTGGCAGCGCAGGTGCGGGCGATATTGCCCGTATTTTGCGGGATTTCCGGGGAATAAAGAACAATGTGCATGAATTCCTCCGCTTGATCTGTTGCAAAAAAAGCCAGAGATTGTTATACTAAACGGGAATGATAGTGAAGGAGAGCGCGTTTTATGGATAAACAGCCCATTCTGGTGGTCATGGCGGCCGGCATCGGCAGCCGCTTCGGGGGCGTCAAGCAATTGGCGTCCTTTGGAAAAAAAGGCGAATGCATCATCGATTACTCTCTTTACGACGCATACCGCGCCGGTTTTCGCCGGGTGATCTTCATCGTGAACGAGGCCATCCAAGAGGATTTCCGGCAAAAGATCGGCATACACGCAGAAAAATGTATGGAGACGCGGTATGTGATCCAGCGGCTGGACAATCTTCCCGCTGGATGCTCCGTTCCCGAAGGACGAGTCAAGCCCTGGGGCACCGGCCATGCCGTACTGTGCTGCAAAGAGCTGATCGACGCGCCCTTCGCCGCCATCAACGGCGACGATTTTTACGGCCAAGACGCCTTTTCCAAGATTTACGGCTTTCTTTCGCAGCCTCACAGCGCGGGCCAGTATGCCATGGCGGGCTTCCTGCTGAAAAATACGCTGAGTGAAAACGGCTATGTTTCCCGCGGCGTCTGCGCCACAGATAAAAATTCCCTTCTCACCGGTATCGTGGAACGCACCCATATCATCAGCACCTGCGACGGCCCGCTGTACACCGAAGACGGAACGCACTATACGCGTCTTAAAGACGATACGCCGGTTTCCATGAACCTGTGGGGTTTCACACCCGACTTCATGCATGAGCTGGACAGCCGCTTTTCCGCGTTTTACGCCGACGCCATGCGGAATAATCCATTAAAAGGCGAATACTTTTTGCCCTTCGTGGTCAACGATACGCTTCGGGAAGGGCTTTCCACCGTACAGGTGCTCCATACCGACAGCAAATGGTTCGGCGTAACGTACCATGATGATATCCCCCTGGTACAATCCGCCATTCGCCGGATGACCGAAACAGGAGAATATCCGGAAGCGCTTTGGGATTGACCCATCGCCGCGCACAGCGCGGCGTTTTTTATGGCCGCATTTCTGAAGCGGTCAGCATGGCTGCCCGAGCGCCCAGCAGCTGCATATCCCGAAGCTGATTTGTCACCTGATCCTCCAGCCCTTCGATCTCCCTCAGGTCACAGCCCCAGACCTCCCGGTCGGACAGCGCGGCATAGGCAAGCGACTCCGGCGGCATATCACAGCTCATATGAGAAAAGGCTGCAAGCGCAGCGGGACTGTCGCTGAGGCCGATCTCGCGCTCCTCCGCGGGCAGCACATATTCCCCCTGAGCGTTTTTCCTGATTCCCGCGTACAGCATGATCAAAGCGCTCAGCGCAAAGCACAGACAGGGAGGCAAAGCAGCCTCCTTTTTTTCATAGTCCGCCAGCGCGGGAAGCACGCAGGCGACAAATCTGGAAATCAGGTTTTCACCCACAGCCGGCCATGCTTCCCCGCCGCAGGCATTCTCCAAAAAGGCCGTGACCCTGGCGGCGTAAGCAAGACCGTCTTCGCCCAGGGCGGGCAGGCATGGAACGATCTCATGGATCAGCGCCGTGCCCAGAAGCGCCCGCAAGCTTTCATCCCGCATGGCCGCTCCCACCGTTTCATGGCCGCAAAGCAGGCCGGCAGCAGCCACGATCACGCCGGCTCCGCCCAACATTCGCCGATTCCGCTCGGCATAGGGCGCGAGACTCTTTACATATACGATGGATTCGGCAACCTCAGGCACCGGAATAGGACGCTCAGTTTCAATGAGCCACCAGGCGCAGTCGGTCATGGTGGAGCAGCATGCGTTATCGGTGACCAGCCAGCGCAGAAAATCCGCAGGCAGCTTCCAGCGCACAGCGCAAGCGATCATCGCCTCAGCCAAATGCTGGCCGTTATGTATGACCGGCGCGCAGGGCAGCAGCGTCCAGCCGGGCAGCCCCTTCCGAAAACGCTGCCAGAGCATGCGCACGGCCATTCCGGCAAGCGTTTCCGGCACGTTCCGATCATCCTCCCGGGCGATCACCGCAGCGCCTTCATCGCTGATCAGGCAGCGCACCTCGGCCTTTAAGGCCCACTCGTCAGCGTTTATCCGCCTTTTCAACCGTTCGGAACGGCTGCCGAGCAGGCTGTTCATCCCTTCTCTGCTGCCGATCACCAAGGCGTAAACGCTTTGATCCGCCCGCAGGGGCAGGGCCGCGCAGCTCAGTTTTTCTTCGCTCATCGTTTCCTCCAGGAGCTCTTTGTGGTATACTGCTATTATAGCTGTTTTACGCCGTCTTGTCCAGCCGCACAGAAGGGAGGAAACCAAATGAACGCAGCGCCGCTTCGCACCTCTGTCCGCCATATGGCGGAGTTTTCGATGCGCAGCGGCGATCTGCTGCCGATTTCCTCCTCCGCCATGCTGGAGGGCAGCCGCGCTCACAGGGCCCGGCAAAAAAACGCCGATGCCGTCGCTGAGCGTCCCGTCAAGTGGCAGGGCGAATGCTGTGGGATCCAGGCCGTAATCCAAGGACGCGTCGATCTTCTTTGGGAGCATATTGATCCGATCTGCGTAGATGAGCTCAAGCTCTGCTCTGAGGAAGGCCTCCCGCCTCAAGCCGCCGTTCCCGTTCATCGCATGCAGGCGATCTGCTACGGGTTCATGCTTTGCGAGGAGCTGGACTTGAAGGAAATCAGCGTCCGCGTAAGCTATGTGACTCAGGATGGCCTGGTGCGCGCCTCTTTTGAGGAAAGGCTGACCCGCGCCGAAGCAGAAGCGCAGTTTTTCAGCGTACTGCAGCCGCTGGCGCAGTGGCATGCCATGCAGGAAGCATATATCGTTCAGCGCAACGCTTCGCTTCACGCCCTGTCTTTTCCCTATGCCATATACCGTCCCGGGCAGCGAGAGATGGCAGCGCAGGTATACACCGCTATCGACCGGAGAAAGAGGCTTTTCGCCACGCTGCCCACCGGCACGGGCAAAAGCGCCGCCACCCTGTTTCCGGCGCTCAAGGCGCTGGCGGAAGGCAAGACGCGGCAGGTATTTTACCTGACCGCCCGCGGCACGACCCGGCTGGCCGCCTTGGACGCGCTTGCCAGAATGCGGGAGCAGCCGCTGACGCTGCGCGTTGTCCTGATCACAGCCAAGGAAAAATGCTGTCCTTTTCCCGGAACGCGCTGCCATCCAGACGACTGTCCCCGGGCCAAAGGCTATTACGATCGCGAATTGCCCGCCCTGATGGATGCCTGCGCCCTGAATTGCTGGGATGAAGAAACGGCCCGTTCTCTCTGTGAAAAGCACGCGCTGTGTCCTTTTGAGTTTTCGCTTGCGCTGTGTGAAATCAGCGACGTTGTGATCTGCGATTACAATTATGTATTTGATCCATTGATATCGCTGAACCGTATCATCGGCGCAGGCATGCCGGTCACGCTTCTGATGGATGAAGCCCATAATCTGCCAAGCCGCGTCCGGGATATGCTTTCGGCCACATTGGACAGCCGCGCGTTGGCCGCCCTGCGCCGGGAAACGGGAAAGCTCCATGGCAGAAAGCACCCATTATATCAGGCTATGACAGCTTTGCACCGCTCCATTAAGGATTTGGGCGCCGACAGCCTATCCGTCCTGAGCGCAGCCACAGATAAGCTGATCGGCGTCATGTCGCTCCATGCCGCCCTCCCTCAGGCCGAAGGCTTTCATGATTTCTTTCGTGATCTGCTGCAATGCCGCATGGCGCTGGAGCGCTTTGGCAATCAACCGGAGGATTATACCGTATTGATCGACGGCGCGGCGCAGAAGCGCGTCACGCTGCTCTGCCTGAACATATCTGATCACCTTCGCCAGATCACCAGGCACATGATGGGTTGCGTGTTCTTTTCAGCCACCCTGGAGCCGTTGCCTGAAATGAAAAAGCTGCTGGGCGGAGACGAGGGGGACGCCGTTTTTGCTTTGCCTTCCCCTTTTCCTTCCAAACGGCTGCTGGTGCTTTCACTGTCTGTCAATACGCGCTACCAGCATCGGCAGGAAAGCGCCAGGGAAATCGCAGAGGCCATCCTGGCGCTATATAACGGGAAAGCGGGAAAGTATATCGCCTTCTTTCCCAGCTACGCTTATCTGCTGATGATCTTGGAGAATCTAACGGAGCTTCAGCCCGATCTTGCGCTGAACGTGCAGGAGCGCAGCATGAGCGAGGAAAGCCGGGATGCCTTTTTGCGCCGCATGCGGGATGAGAGCGGAGCGCTGCTATCGCTCTGTGTGCTGGGCGGTATATTCGCCGAGGGGATCGATCTTCCCGGCGATCAGCTGATCGGCGCCGCTGTTGTGGGTGTGGGACTGCCGCAGGTCAATGAAACCCAGGAGGCGCTGCGCGCTCATTACGCGCAAACGCTGGGCGACGGCTTCGCGTTCGCATACCGCTACCCCGGCATGCAGAAGGTGCTGCAGGCAGCGGGCCGTGTGATCCGCAGCGAAAAAGACGCCGGGGTGATCCTGCTGCTGGACAGCCGTTATCGGGAAAGCGCTTACGTCCGCTTGCTTCCGCCGCATTATCACCTCCATCCGATGGCAAACGCTGACGAAATTCGCCGCTGTACGCAGGATTTCTGGAACTTGTATGGAAATTAATATCGATCATACCTGAGGAGGCCTGTATGCTGCCCAATCCCCACGCAATGCTGGATGAACAGGATCGCAAGCTGTATACCATGCTGGCGCTCCGTGAGCTCGGAAGCGCCTCCCATATGCAGCTGCTGTACTTTATGGTGGAAAACGAAATCATGACCTATTTTGATCTGTCCCTTGCCCTGCACGAGCTGGTCAACCTGGGTCATGCCGCCAAAATTGCCCATCCCGCCGACAGCTTATACGAAATCACAGCGGCCGGACTGGAAACGCTGTCCTTTTTCATCAATCGCCTGCCATACAGCAAGGTTCAGTTGATCCGCGAAAAGGCCCCGGCATGGCGGGAGCGTTTTAAGGCCGAAAAGCAGTTCTCCGCAAAAGTCATCCAGCGCACAGGCGGCGAATATGTGGCTGAACTGAGGCTGGTGGACGGCGCGTCCTCCATACTGGCATTAGATATCCCAGCGCCCGAGAAAAAACTCGCCGACCGTTTTGCCCGAGCCTGGCCGGAAAAAGCGGGTGAAATCTATCAATACCTGATGCGCACGCTGGGCGACGCGGAGGAAAAAGCATGAGTACTTGGGCAATTCTTTTATCCGGCGGCAGCGGCACGCGCATGGGCGTGGACATTAATAAAACGCTGCTTCCCCTGCTGGGCGAATGCGCGCTGTGCCGAGCCCTGCGCACGCTGCGCCGACACTGCGACGGCATCGCCCTGGTCATCAGGTCGGAGGATGAAACGAACGTCATGCGCGCCCTGGCGCAAAGCGGACTGCGCGCCGACGCTTTTGCCTACGGCGGAGCTGACAGGCAGGCCTCCGTAGCCAACGGGCTGACGGTGCTGCCAAGCGATTGCGATATCGTATTGGTGCATGACGGCGCTCGGGGACTGATTGACGATGGAACCGTGCGCAGCGTGATCGAAAGCGTACGCAAGTACGGAACAGGCGTCGCCAGCACACCCGTCACCGATACCATCAAGCAAATAAACGCAGAAGGCACGGTGATCGCTACGCCTGTCCGATCAGCATTGCGGGCGGTGCAAACACCTCAGGGATTCCGCAGGGAGCTGCTGGAGCGGGTACATCGGGAAGTTGCCGAACGCTGCACCGATGACGCAGCGCTGGTGGAAAAACTGGGCATCGCCGTTCACCTGGCGGAGGGAAATACCCAAAACATCAAACTGACCACACCGGAGGATCTGAAATTGGTGGAGTTTTATTTAAGCGGATTGCCCCGAATGGGCCACGGATACGACGCCCACCGCCTGGCCGAAAACAGAAAGTTGATCCTGGGCGGCGTGGATATCCCCTGGGAACGGGGATTACTTGGCCACAGCGACGCCGACGTGCTGGTACACGCGATCATCGACGCGCTGCTGGGCGCCGCCGCTCTTGGCGATATCGGCCAGCATTTTCCAGACAGCGATGAACTCTATAAAGGCATATCCTCTATACTGCTGCTGGAGGAAACGCGCCGCATCCTGCTGAGAGAGGGATTCTCCATCCTGAACGTGGACGCAACTCTGATCGCCCAGCGTCCCAAGCTGGCTTCTCATATTCCGCAAATGCGGCGCAATATCGCCGAAGCGCTCCATTTAGAGCTGTCATTTGTTTCCGTAAAAGCCACCACCACCGAGGGCATGGGCTTTGAAGGCAGCGGCGAAGGCATCAGCGCCCATGCCGTTGCGATGGTCTGTCAGCGCTGATCCAACAGGAGGATAGTACAAATGTGGACTTGTGTAAAATGCCGTCAGTCGGTGGACGATCAATACGCCGTTTGTCCTCATTGCGGAGCCGCCCGCAGCGCGGGCAGGTTTTCCAGGGGCGTACAGCCCGGGCAGACGCCAAAGGCCGATTACTCGCCGGAGTATGCCCGCGTGCGCGCCGGACGCGGTTTTCTGATCCTGGGAGCGCTGCTCATGCTGCTGATCCCTGCCGCTGTTATATTGATCGCCGTCATTGGCCGAAAGCAATGGATATCGGATATTTATCGCTTTTTATACCCCAGTGAGCTCGGCGTTGAAACAAACAGCTTCAAAGCCAATCTGCTGTACTGGCTGATCGCCGCCGTCGCCTCCCTGGCCGGAACGCTGCCCGGCGCTTGGACGATCGGCATTGGAAAAATCCTGCGCAAGCTTGGCAGGATGTGACGCGATTTTTTTACCGCCGAAAGGCGGTTTTTTCTTATTCCTGCTTTTTCGCGCCCCGATTCGACGGTGAACGCACACGATATATATTAAGCTGTACACATCAACCGTTTGCGGAGCGTGACAAAGGTGAATGAAGCTTTCATCCCCGGCACGCAAAAGAGCCGACCTGTGCGGCGGCGAAAAGCACGATACCGTTTTCGTTTTTTTGTGCATGAAAAAGGTACGCCGCTGCTGAGGCGCGCAGCGGAAACGTCGCTGTTCTTTTTTCTGTGCCTCAGCGAATGCTTTCGTCTGCCTTCGCCCTTTGCGGTTTGCGTCTTCTCCGCTTATTTACTGTGCGGCAAGGATCTGCTGTATCCCGCCATTGGGATACTTTGCAGCCTCGGGCTGCGCCTTTTTTGGGGCGCTGATCCCGATCTGTGGCAATACATTGGCCTGGCGGCGCTTTTTCTGGGGAAATTCTATCCGCCCCGCGCTATCTGGACCGCCAGCGTATATGCTGCCTGCGCGCTGTCCCTGAGGCTGTTTTCCCTGATCCTGATGCCCACGACCCAGGAAGCCATGATTCTCTGTACGGTATCGCTGATGGTCGGCGTGCTGTGCACGCCGGCTGTTTGCCGCGCTGTTCAATTGGCCGATCAGCGACAAAGCAGGCTGCACGTGGATGATCTGCTTTGCGCCGTTGTGCTCTGCGCCGTTATGCTCAGCGGCGCTGGCCGCGTGGGACTGGGGCCGCTGAACGTAGGGTTCGTTCTGTCAGGCGATGTCATCCTGCTGGCCTCCTCCATTGGCGGCTGCTTGGGCGCGGTATCAGCCGGGCTGCTTTGCGGTGTATCAATGGCTTTATGCGGACATTCTGACGGATATGTGATATGCTTTGCTTTTTCGGGGATCATCTGCGGACTATTTTACGGCAGAAAGCGCGGCGTTCTCGCAGCAGTATATCTGCTTTGCAGCATCTTTTCTTCTTATGCCATCCGTTTTCACTTCGATCATCCCTATATCGCGGCGGCCATGGTTTCGTCCGTTCTTTTCTTTCTATTTCCCGAACGCAGCGTTTCGGCTGCTTACACCTATATCCGCTCTTTTTCTCCGGACGCTGCCGACAATGAAGCCGCCTATGCCCAGCATACGCGGGCGCAGTGGGTGGGAAGCCTGTCCGCCATGGCTCAAAAGCTGCCCGAGGTGCGCCTTCCTTCGCCTCAGCAAACCGAAGTATTGGAGGATATTGTAACCCGCATGTGCGAAGGCTGCGATCGGATGGGAAGCTGCTGGCATGACAACGCGCAGCAGACCCGCGCACGCCTTCATCAATATTTTATTGATGGCGACCGTTCCTCCCGAATGGAGGATTGTCCCCGGCGAGATGCCTGGCCTGTGCTGGCGCTGGAAACAGAGCGCGCCGATCAGCAGCGTATGCTGCAATACGCCTACGCGTTGCGCGAGCGCGAAGCAACGCGCACCCATCTGACAGCCATTGCTCAGGCGATGGCGCGCATCGGCAAAGAAGGCGGACAATGCGATGCTGAAAACGATCAGCTGCGCGGAGAGGCCGAATTTGTCATGCGACGCTTGCGCATATCAGGCCGCATCCTCTATGCCCTGCGTGTTTCCAGGCACATCCGCGTGGCCCTGCGCTATGAACCTACGCTGACACGGCAAAAGCAGCTGCGCCATTTTTGCGACGCTCTTTCCCAGGCGTTTGGGATCCCCATGCATATTTCCCAGCGCGGCGGAGATATCATCCTCTATGAGGAAACGCCGCCCATGGAGGTGGAATGCTTTCATCTTTCAGCTTCCGCTGGCGATGGGAACGGCGCCAACGGCGATTCCGTGCTCACCCGAACGGCTTGCGGCGGTGTGGAGATCGCCATGCTCAGCGACGGCATGGGCCATGGCGATCAGGCTCATACCGAAAGCCGGGAAACGCTGGAGCTGCTCTCGCTCTGTCTGGATGCCGGTTACAGCGTATCCTCCGCGCTGAACGCCATCAACGGCATCATGCTGAGCGCCACAGACGGAGAGCAGTACGCAACGGTTGACCTCTGCGTAGCCGATCTGTGGCAGCGAACGGCTACAGTAAGCAAGCTGGGCGCATGCCCATCGATCCTGATATCGGGTGATTCGCTGCGGGTCCTTGAAAGCAGCGCGCTTCCGCTGGGCATCCTGCCGGAAATAGAAGCCTCCTCCCATATGTTTGCCTTTGGCGACGGCGATTTACTGATCCAGTTTACCGACGGGTTATCGGATGCATGCGGCGGGCTCAAGGCATTGGAAGGACAGGCTGAGCTGATGCTCCGGGACAAGCTGTACCGCTCGCCGGAAGCGGTATGTACGGCGCTGATCTCTGCGGCCATGCGCCGCTCCGGCGGCGTTCCCCAGGACGATATCACCGTCCTTTGCACGCTATTTAAAAAGCGGCAGACAAAAAGACGGGAAAGAAAATCCCCGTCTGATGCATACTCCGCCTGACTCAGTCCAGCGTCCGGTGCGCTTCCTCCACCAAAGCGATGATTTGGGCGTCGGAAGGCATCTCGCCCGCTCCCGGACGAATATCCGCCAGAAACTCGATATTGCCTTTGGGACCCTTTATGGGCGACCAGGTAAACCCAGCAACATGCCAGCCGATCTCCTCCGCATATTCCCGCACCGCCATGAGCACCTGGCGGTGCACTTTTTCATCCCGGACCACGCCGTTTTTTCCTACCTGGCCGCGCCCTGCTTCAAACTGCGGCTTGACCAGCGTCAGAAAGCGGCCTTTTTCTCCCATGATGGCGGCGGCCACAGGCAGGATCAAACGAATGGAAATAAAGGAAACGTCCATCACGGTCAGCGTAGGGCCCAGCGGTACCATGTCCGGCGTCAAATGCCGTGCGTTGGTGCGCTCCATGACGATGACGCGCTCATCCTGGCGCAGCTTCCAATCCAGCTGCCCGTAGCCCACGTCAATGGCGTATACATGCTTTGCGCCATGCCGCAGCAAAACGTCGGTAAAGCCGCCCGCCGCCGCGCCAATATCCATGGCTACGATATCCTTCACATCGGCATGAAAAACCTCCAGCGCCCGCTCGATCTTATGTCCGCCTCGGCTGGCCAGCGCGTCCACCTCTCCCCGGATGATAAGCTCGTCGGATTCCTCCACCTGTTCGGAAGCTTTGAGCACCTTTTTTTCGCCGATATAGACCTGACCGGCCATGATCAGCGCTTGGGCACGTTCCCGGCTTGGCGCAAGGCCGCGCTGAGTCAGCGCCGTATCCACACGGGTTTTCATTGCTTTTCCCTCCAAGTCAGGATGCTGCGGGCAATTGACGCGGCATCCAAGCCGTATGCTTCAAGCTGCTTATCATGGTTTCCCTGGGTGGCGCATATTCCTTCCAGTCCCAACGCAAGGACGGGCGCGGGCAGGCCGTTCTGCGCGCAGAACAGGCTGACCAAGCTGCCAAGCCCGCCGCGCAGCGCTCCTTCCTCCACAGTGATCAAAGGTATCCTGATATTATTCAGTGTTTCAGCGTCCAGCGGAGACAAACAGGAAGCGTTGTAAACCGCGCATCGCATTCCCTGTTTCTCCAATATTTCCGCCGCTTTGAGCGTTTCATGCAGCATAGCGCCGCAAGCCAGGATCGCGGCGTCATCGCCATTTCGGCAGCGGTTCCAGCGCATCCGGTATGCACCGATCTCCGTCTTGTCCTCTGCGCCGCTGCAATCGGCCTTTGCGTAGCGTATCGCCACCGGGCCGTCCGACTGCAGCGCAAAGTGCATCATGGCCCTGAGCTCGCTGCGGGAGGAAGCGCAAAGCACCGTCATCCCGGGCAGCTGGCTTAAATAGGATACGCCGTAAATACCATGATGAGTCACGCCGTCCTCGCTGAGGCCCGCCCTGTCCAGCAAGAAGCAAACAGGAAGCTTTTGCAGGCAAACATCATGCAAAATCTGATCGTATGCGCGCTGCAGGAAAGTATCGTATATCGCCACAAAAGGACGCATGCCTCCTGACGCCAGACCCGCCGCCATGGTCACGGCATGCTCTTCGGCAATACCCACGTCAAACAAGCGCTCAGGCAGCTCTCTGGCATACCGGAGCAGCCCCGTGCCCGCGGTCATGGCCGCCGTAACCGCAACCACGCGGCTGTCGGCTTTGGCCAGCCGGATCAGCTCATCCCCCGCCGTTTCGCTCATGCTGGCCGCGCCGCGGGACAGCGGCTCGCCCGTTTCCACATTAAAGGGCGGCGTGCCGTGCAAGCGGGAAGGATGATCTTCCGCCTGAGCATAGCCGCTGCCTTTCTGGGTCACCACGTGGATCAGTACCGGCTCATCCAGCTGCTTTGCCTTGCGGAACAGGCGCTCCAGTCCTCCGATATCACTTCCGTCCACCGGCCCAAGATAATGAAAATCCAATGAATCGAACAGACGATCCTGTACAAAGATATTGCGGATGGAGTTTTTAAAGCGGTGGAATATCCTATACAGCATATCGCCCACCAGCGGCACGCGCTTCAGGAAATCGCTGATGGTTTTTTTGATATCAAACCAACCCTTGCCCGCGCGCATCCGGGTCAAATATCCGGAAATGGCCCCCACGTTCCGCGAAATACTCATGCCGTTATCGTTGAGCACAACGATCATGCGCAGTTGATTGCTTCCGGCGTCGTTGAGCCCTTCGTAGCACATGCCGCCGGTCAGAGCGCCATCCCCCACCACAGAAACCACGTAATGCGTTTCGCCGCGAAGGTTCCGCGCCCGGGCGAAACCCACCGCCGCCGAAATAGCGGTGGAGGCATGACCGGTATCAAAAGCGTCATACTGGCTTTCCTCATGCCGGGGAAAGCCCGCCATGCCGCCAAATTGGCGCAGCGTATCAAACTGTTTTTCGCGGCCTGTGAGCAATTTATGCGTATAGCTCTGATGCCCCACGTCAAATATCAGCTTATCCCGGGAAAAATCAAAGGCGCGATGCAGCGCGATGGTCAGCTCCACCGTGCCCAGATTGGACGCCAAATGGCCGCCGTTCTGTGAAACGGTATGGATAATACGCTGCCGGATCTCTCCAGCCAGCGCTTCCAATTCGTCCTGGGACATCCCCTTGATATCCTCCGGGGAACTGATCTCATCCAAATGCATAGCATTCTCCTTCCCTGCAAACGGAAATATATTATAACATAACGGCAATCGATTGTAAATCCTCGGCCCTCAGCGGCCTGACAGCAGGATTTCCGCTTTTTTTGCAGAAGTATATTTTGTTAATCTTCTTTAAGGAGGATTTGAACGCATGAGATGCCCGCAATGCGGACGCTGGAACCGTTCCTCGCTGCCCCAGTGCTTCTACTGCGGCGCGGCGCTGCCGGAGGAGAGCGCAAACGCACTTCCTTCCGAGGAACGGCAGTCTCAGGGAATGCCCCAGCCCTCCGCATCCGTAATATACGCTGTGATCAAGGACGGCGAAGAAACTGCGCCGCGGCCGGACGAACGCGACAGCCTGGCTAAAGAGATGCAGAGCTTTCATGTGCGCCGCAAACGAGGCGAAGCGCAGCAACAGCGCATCCGCCAGGAGGCTGCACAGGGCGGCATGGCTCCCACAACCCGCAGCGTGCGGATCGAAACCGAACCCACGCCTATCTATACCGATCCCGAGGCTGAAGAGGCCGAAAATCTGATCCCTGAGGGCGAAACCCGCCCTGGCGCTATCCCAGCGCCCCGTTTCACCAAAACGATCCCCCAGTACGGCGACCCCAACGAATCCTCCGGTTATCAGCCCTTATGGAGCGACGATTACAGGCCAAGGCCCAAAGCCCGCATGCTGAAGCGCAGACGGGGATTGCGCGCGTTCGGCATCAGCCGCTTTTTTCCCATACTTGCCGTGATCCTGCTGGCAGGCGCGGCGCTTTTCGCCGGATATCAGTTTATCCTGCTGCCCATCCTGAACCGGGAGGAAGTCAGCTTACAGGATCAGGTGGAGATCATCCCAAGCCTGCTGGAAGATATGGCTGCCCATACTATCCGCATTCCCGCGGAGGAAGGCGCACAGATCTATATTAAAGAACTGCGCAAATCCTACATTGCCACAGGCGGCTATGCCGAGATCACGGTGGCCGATTACACCTGGTATGAGCTGAACAGCACCATTGCCGATGAAACGATGGAGGTTATGCTGACGCCCTATATCAAAACCAGCGCGGGAGAACAAAAGCTGATGGACGTCATCACCTATACCATTGAAATCCCGCTCTCTCCCCTGCTGCTGGTAACGCCCGATACCAACTACCTTGAAGTGTCCACTTCGCCCTACAATATCAAATTCCGCGTGGCGCAGAACAGCACGGTATATATCAACGGAGAGGATTATTCCAGCTATGTGAATACCCAGGATGGCTATATCAGCTATAACGCGTTGGTAGCGCCCGTTGGCAATAACGACATTGAAATCGTGGTCAATTGCCAGTATTATCGGCAGAACAGGCAGGTGATCACGCTGTACCGCGCGCCTCAGGATATCCCGTTGGAGCTGAGCGCCACACTGGGCAATACCAGCGCCAACCAGACGCTCACCATCCGGGGAACCACCATGCCCGGCGCGAACCTGATCATAGAATCGCCCTATGAAAACCTGAATACCTCTGAGCTGACCAAGTACGGAAACTTCTCCTTTGACGCCAAATTCAACACTATCGGCACCAATACCATCGTGATCGTGGCGGAAAAAGATGGGCTGAGCACCACGCTGAAAAAGGATATTTATTACGTTCCTTATGCCAGCACCTACACGCCGAAAGCCTGGCCCATGAACGCCGAAGGCTACCTGGATTTTCTGAACAATCTGAATACCCGGGTGGCTCGGACGCAGATTTACGAATGTATCGGGACCATTGTGGAAATCAAGTCCGATAAGCCTCAGCTGGCGCTGATGGATACCGGCACTGAGGGGTCGGAGCGGCTGGTGCTGCTGGAGAATATGTCCACCGACACCTGGGAGGTGGGTGAGCGCTACCGCGTGTACGCAGACGCTTACGGCGTATACGACGGCAAACCTCGGCTGATCGCCCGCTATACTTACGCTCCGAGAAAATAACCGCTTGTACCGAAAAACGCCTGCGGAGATCGCTGTCCGCAGGCGTTCTGTTTATTTGCTGTGTATCGCTTTATCGATCACGGCAATCAGGTTGTCCCGTCCGTCGCCGTTTTCGCTGCTCCAGGCAATCAGCTCCCAGGGCTGCACCTGTAGACCGCGGCAGATGGGCGCGGTATACTTCATGCGTGCGCCCCGCGATATCTTATCGGCTTTTGTGGCGACCACCTGGAATGGAATGCCAGAAGCCCGCAGGAAATTGACCATATCCACATCGTCCTGGGTAGGCTCATGGCGGATATCTACCAGCTGCAGCACGATTTTGAGCTCGCGCGTTCGGTCGAAATACCCCTGCATCATTTCGCCCCATCGAAGCTTTTCGGCTTTGTCCACCTTGGCGAAGCCATAGCCCGGAAGATCGACCAGATGAAAAGCGTCGCCCGTGCCGGGATTGATCTCAAACACATTGAGCAGCCTGGTTTTCCCGGGTGTTCCGCTGGTCTTAGCCAGCTTTCCGTTGCGGCACAGGGCGTTGATCAGGCTGGACTTGCCAACGTTGCTTTTTCCCGCGACGGCGATTTGAGGCAGCCCGATACCGGTAAACCGTCCATAGGAAGCCATGCTGGTCACAAATTTCGCGTTCTTTATCTCCATGTATCCCTCGTCCTTATTCCTTTTCCAGCAGCGCAGTTTTTAACACGTCCGTAATGCTGTCGGCAAACAGGATGGTAAAGGTTTTGCGCACATGCTCAGGGATCTCCTCCAAATCCTTCTCATTCTCCCTGGGAAGAAGAATGGTGCGGATGCCTGCGCGGTATGCAGCCAACAGCTTTTCCTTGACGCCGCCGATGGGCAGCACCCGGCCGCGCAGCGTGATCTCTCCTGTCATGGCCACATCCTGCCGTACGGGACGGTTGGTCAGGGCCGAAAGCAGGGCGGTCGCCATGGTGACGCCCGCGGAAGGGCCGTCCTTGGGCACAGCGCCCTCCGGCACATGAATATGGATATCCAGATTCTTATGGAAATCGGGCGCAAGGCCGTACTCATCGGCATGAGCGCGGATCCAGCTAAGCGCCGCCATGGCGCTCTCCTTCATCACATCGCCCAGCTGCCCTGTAAGCTTGAGCCCGCCGCCGCCGGGCATGACGGCGCATTCCACAGCCAGCGTTTCGCCGCCCACCGTGGTATAAGCAAGGCCGTTGACCACGCCCACGCAGGGCTGCTTTTCGGGCAGATCGCGCAAGAAACGCACGGCGCCCAGGTATTCGGCCACCTTTTCCTTGATTACCGTTACCTGCTGCACATCGTTCTCTAGCATTTCCACGGCAGTCTTGCGCACCACGCGGGCCAGCGTCCGGTTCAGCGTTCGCACGCCCGCCTCCCGGGTATAGCCCTCGATCACCATTCGCAGCGCCGCATCGCCCATTTTGACGCTGCCCTTTTCCAGGCCGTGCTCCGCCACCTGCTTTGGCAGCAAATGCCGCTTGGCGATCTGCAGCTTTTCTTCCTCTGTATAGCTGGGCACTTCAATGATCTCCATGCGATCGCGCAGCGGGCCGGGAATGGTATCCATGCTGTTTGCCGTGGTAATAAACATCACCTGGCTCAGATCAAAGGGAAGCTCCAGATAATGATCCCGGAAAGCGCTGTTCTGCTCGCTGTCCAGCACCTCAAGCATAGCGCTGGCCGGATCGCCCCGAAAATCGTTGCTCATTTTATCGATCTCATCAAACAGGAATACCGGGTTCATAGTACCCGCCTGTTTGATCCCGGCTATGATGCGCCCTGGAATGGCGCCGATATAGGTTCGGCGATGACCGCGAATCTCGGCTTCATCCCGAACGCCGCCCAATGACATCTGTACAAACTTGCGGCCCACCGCCCTGGCTATCCCCTTCACGATGGAGGTTTTGCCAACGCCCGGCGGTCCCACAAAGCAAAGAATAGGGCCGCGCAGGCTGCCATCCTCCGCGCTGAGCTGTTTCATACGCCGAACGGCAAGGTATTCGATCACCCGCTCCTTGACCTGCTTCATGCCGTAATGATCCTCATCCAGGATGCGGCGGGCGCGCTTCAAATCCAGGTTATCGGTGGTATACTTGCCCCAAGGCAAATCGCAGATCCATTCCAGATAGGTCTGGCTTACTGTGACCTCGGGCGTACCCGGCGCCATGCGGGCCAGCCTGTCCAGCTCTCGTTCCGCCTTCTCCCGGGCTTCGGCGCTGAGGGGAAGCTTCTGCAGCTTTTCCCTCAGTTCGTCGCTTTCGGCGGTCAGGCTTTCCCCCAGCTCCTCCTGGATGGCGCGGATCTGCTCTCGCAGGTAATAATCTTTCTGATTCTTATCGATCTGTTTTTTGATCCGTCCCTGCACCTGCTTTTCGATATCGGCCAGCTCCGTTTCCCGGGCCAGGATGCCGCACAGCGTCTCCAGCCGAGCAGCCACGCTGACCTCCTCCAGGATGGCCTGCCGATCCTCCAGCCGCGTCAGCACGTTAGCTGCGATGACATCGGCCAATTGATCCGGCTGATCCACATCGGATACCGATTTGAGCGTTTCCGGGGATACGCGCATGCTGGTACGGGCATACTCCTCAAAGAAGCTATGGGTGGTGCGCAAAAGCGCTTGCAAGGTATTCTCATCCTCGCCAGCCATATCGTTGACCGGCTGCACATCGGCGATCCAGAAGGGATCCTCCTGCACAATGGTTTTCAGCACAGCGCGCTGCTGGCCTTCCACCAGCACACGCAGGGTATCGCCGGGCAGGTTGAGCACCTGCTTGATCAGAGCAATGGTGCCCACACGGCACATATCCTCCGCTCCGGGGTTTTCAACGTCGCCATCCTTCTGCGCCACAAGGAAAATGCGCTGCTTTTCCATCATGGCGTCTTCCAGCGCGGCAACGCTGCGGGGACGGCCCACGTCAAAATGCAGCACCATATGGGGAAATATCATCAGCCCGCGCAGCGGCATCAGCGGCATGCGCTGCGTTTTGGGTTTGCGTTTCGTTGCCATAATCCCTCCGTGGATACATTTTTGCTATTTATTCTAACAAAAGTTTGCATGAAATGCAAGCATTGTCAATTATCCGCGCCGCTGGCAGCCATGGGAACGGGTTCCGGCAGCAGCGCGCCTGAAGTCTTTTCAGGCAGCGCGCCTGAGAGCAGCGCCTTATCCAACGTTTTTTCCAGCGTATCCATCAGAATGATTTCCGCCCCGCAGTCCTCCAACCGCTCCAGCATATTCTCCCGCGGAATGAAAACGCGCATGAGCCCAGCGTGGAGGGCCGCCTCCACCTTTTCAGGTACGCCGCCCACCGGCCTGATCTGTCCCTGAACGCCGATTTCGCCCGTGATGGCGCAGCTGCCATCCACCGGCTTTCCGGTGATCGCGCTGACCGCCGCTACGGCCATCGCGGCTCCCGCACTGGGCCCATCCACCGGCGCGCCGCCCGGGAAATTGATATGCACGTCGGTATCCCGTTTCAGATAACCCAACAGTCTGAGCACGGTGGCCACGTTTTCCGCCGATCCCTTTGCCATGGACTGCCTGCGCAGCGTATGGGCCGCGCCGCCCATCTCCTCCTCTTCCACGATCCCGGTCACCTGCACGCGCCCATGTCCCGGCACGCAGACGGCTTCAATCTCCATAACGGCTCCTTGATGCGCTCCATATATCCCCAGCCCATGCACCATGCCAATCCTGTTCTCCTGGCTTGCGAGCTGTTCAGGACGCGCGGCATAATGTCCGGACTGGATCACAAATTCCATATCGCCGTTCTCAATGCTTCGACGCTTCTCCAGCTGCGCCAGTCCCGCCGCCATCTGCACCATATTGACGGCATCCCGTCCGCACATGGCAAATCTGCCGCAGAGTTTGGCCGTCTCCGGCGCCATGGCATAGCCGGCGCGAAGCGCAGCGCCGGCGGCAATGACGCTGACTTCCTTCATGTCCAACGGCCTGAAGAATACCTCCATACAGCGGCTCCTTAGAGCGGGCGGCAGCTCCTCGGGGCTGCGCGTGGTAGCGCCGATCAAGCGAAAATCAGCTGGCATTCCATGCTTGAAAATATCATGGATATAACGCGGCACAGCGGTATCATCCGGATTGTAATAGGCCGAGTCAAAGCTGACCCGGCGATCCTCCAGAACCTTCAGCAGCTTGTTCATCTGAATTGGATGCAATTCACCGATCTCATCCAGAAAAAGCACACCGCCATGAGCCTTTGTAACCGCACCGGGCTTAGGCTGCGGAACACCCTGCACGCCCAGACTGCCCGCGCCTTGGTATATAGGATCGTGCACACTGCCAAACAAAGGATCGGCAATGGAGCGTTCGTCAAAGCGAACACAGGTGGCGTCAATTTCAATAAACGGAGCATCCTGACGAAAGGGCGTGCCTTCGCTTTGCTTCGCGGCCTCCAATACCAGACGCGCTGCGCAGGTTTTCCCTATGCCCGGCGGGCCATATATGATCACATGCTGGGGATTGGCTCCACATAATATAGCCTTCAGCGCCCTGATCCCCTCCTGCTGGCCGATGATATCCTGAAAACTCATAGGTCGCACATGCTCGCTGAGCGGCTCTGCCAGGCGGATTGCCCTGAGCTGACGCAACCGTTCCATTTCCCTGGCGCTCTCACGCCTCAGGCCCGGCTGGGGCTGCTTCTCCTTGCGTAGCTGCCGATAAAAATACACGCCCACAACAATCGTAACGGTCATCTGGATCAAAAACAGAATGAACGACAAAACGATACCCCCTTTTCACTCCTACGGTAGGATGTGAAAAGGGGGCGATGTTCATGCGGGAAACTTCAGGAATCAATAGGTTTCCTGCAGCTCGATGTTTTTGTAACGACGCAGGCCGGTACCGGCGGGGATCTGTTTGCCGATGATCACGTTTTCTTTGAGGCCCAGCAGCGGATCGACCTTGCCCTTGATGGCGGCTTCGGTCAGCACGCGGGTGGTCTCCTGGAAGGAAGCGGCGGACAGGAAGCTTTCGGTGGCCAGCGAAGCCTTTGTGATGCCCAGCAGCACGCGGCTGGAATAGGCTGGACGGCCGCCGGCCATGATGGTCTTTTCGTTGGCTTCCTCAAAGCGGAAGATATACACAAAGCTGCCGGGCAACAGATCGGTATCGCCGTTATCCACCACGCGAACCTTGCGCAGCATCTGGCGAACGATGATCTCGATATGCTTATCGCTGATGGAAACGCCGCCCTGGCTGTGGTACACGCTCAGAACTTCCTTGAGCAAGTATTCCTGCACAGCCTTAACGCCCAGGATGCGAAGCAGATCATGGGGATTGATGGAGCCCTCGGTCAGCTCATCGCCAGCCTTTACGGTATCGCCGTCATTGACCTTGATGTTGATGCCGTAATGGATGGGATAAACCTTCTTTTCGTTGGGATCATCCTCGTTGGTAATGATGACCTCGCGCTTCTTTTTGTTCTCGCTGATGGTGACCTTGCCGCTGATTTCGGCCAAGGTAGCGTCGTGCTTGGGCTTACGGGCCTCAAACAGCTCTTCCACGCGGGGAAGACCCTGGGTGATATCAGCCGTGCTGGCGATACCGCCGGTATGGAAGGTACGCATGGTCAGCTGGGTGCCGGGTTCGCCGATGGCCTGGGCCGCGATGATACCCACGGCTTCGCCGATATCGACGTCGCCGCCATGGGCCAGGTTCATGCCGTAGCAGCGGGCGCAGACGCCCTTCTGGCAGCGGCAGGTCAGCACGCTGCGGACCTGAACACTCTTGAGTCCGGCTTTGCCGATGGCGTCAGCTTTCTTGTAGTCTATGGTTTCGTTCAGGCTGCAGATCAATTCGCCGGTCTTGGGATCAATGATATCCTCGGCGGCAACGCGGCCCAACGCGCGCTCGGACAGCGCTTTCATTTCGCCGATGGCTTCGATCTTGATACCGCGAACCTTTTCGCCGCGCTCCTCAAAGCAGTCGGTCTCGCGGATGATGACCTCCTGGGCCACATCCACCAGGCGGCGCGTCAGATAACCAGAGTCGGCAGTACGAAGGGCGGTATCGGACAGAGCCTTGCGGGAACCGTGGGAGGACATGAAGAACTCCAATACGTTCAGGCCCTCCAGGAAGTTGGCGCGGATGGGGATCTCAATGGTTTTACCCGAAGGAGAAGCCATGTTGCCGCGCATGCCGGCAAGCTGGGCCACCTGGGCGATGGAACCGCGAGCGCCGGAGTTGGTCATCATGTAAATGGGATTCTTCTGGGGAAGGATCTTGAGCACGCGTCCGCGCAGCGCGTCGGTGGTATCGTTCCAGGTTTTGATCACGTTGCGGTAACGCTGCTCCTCTGTCATCAGGCCGCGGCGGTACATCTTTTCGATTTCACGCACGCGATCGTCGGCGGCTTTGAGCATCTCAGGCTTTTCGGGCGGAATGATGATATCGCTGACGGCCACGGTAATAGCGCCGCGGGTGGAATACTTATAGCCCATAGCCTTGATGTTATCCAGCACCCTGGCGCAGACGTTGACGCCGTGCACGCGGAAGCAGCGCTCCACGATATTGCCCAGATCCTTCTTGACGACGACCTTATCGATCTCCAGCTTGAACATATCGTCCAAACAGGTGCGGGGCTGGAATCCCAGATCCTGCGGGATATTTTCATTGAAGATCAATTTACCCAGCGTGGTATCGATGATGCGGCGCTCGGTCACGCCCTCCCAGGTACGGGAAATGCGCACCTTGATGGGGCTTTGCAGGGTGATCTGATGGGCCTGATAAGCCATCAGCGCTTCATCCTGGTTAGCAAACACACGGCCCGCGCCGATGGCTTCGGGATCCACGATGGTCAGGTAATGGCAGCCGATAACCATGTCCTGGGTGGGGCTGATAACGGGCTTGCCGTCCTGCGGTTTCATAACGTTATTGGCGCAAAGCATCAGGAAGCGAGCTTCGGCCTGAGCCTCCATGGAAAGAGGCACGTGCACGGCCATCTGGTCGCCGTCAAAGTCGGCGTTGTAGGCGGTACAAGCCAGGGGATGCAGCTTCATGGCCTTGCCTTCCACCAGCACGGGCTCAAAGGCCTGAATACCCAGACGGTGCAGGGTAGGCGCACGGTTGAGCAGCACCGGATGGTCCTTGATCACGCCCTCCAGGATATCCCAGACCTCGGGCTTGACCTTTTCGACCATACGCTTTGCAGCACGGATATTATGGGCGATGCCGTTCTTGACCAGCTTTTCCATGACGAAGGGCTTGAACAGCTCCAGCGCCATCTCCTTGGGCAAACCGCACTGATGCAGCTTGAGCTCGGGGCCTACCACGATAACCGAACGGCCGGAGTAGTCCACGCGCTTGCCCAGCAGGTTCTGGCGGAAGCGGCCTTGCTTGCCGCGCAGCAGATCGGACAGCGATTTGAGGGCGCGGTTGCCGGGTCCGGTCACAGGGCGGCCGCGGCGGCCGTTATCGATCAGCGCGTCCACAGCTTCCTGCAGCATGCGCTTTTCATTGCGGACGATGATATCGGGCGTGCCCAGCTCCAGCATCCTCTTCAGGCGGTTGTTGCGGTTGATCACGCGGCGATAAAGATCGTTTAAATCGCTGGTGGCAAAGCGGCCGCCGTCCAGCTGCACCATGGGGCGCAGATCGGGCGGGATAACGGGCACCACGTCCAGCACCATCCATTCAGGCTTGTTGCCGCTCTGGCGGAAGGCTTCCACCACCTCCAAGCGTTTGATGGCATGGGTGCGCTTCTGGCCTTCGCCCTCGCGATCCTTTTCCTTTTCGATCAGGACGGCGATCTCGGATTTGAGCTGCGCGCTGAGCGCGTCCAGATCGAGCTCAGCCAGCATTTCATGAACGGCTTCGGCGCCGATGCCGGCGCGGAAGGAGCCGCGCTCCTCCTCGGTCATGGCCATGATCTGGCGATAGCGGGCATCGGTGATCAGGCTGTGCTTTTCGGCCTTGATCACGGCCTCGTTGCCGGGATCAAGCACGATATAGCTGGCAAAATAGAGCACCTTTTCCAGCGCGCGGGGGCTGACGTCCAGGATCATGCCCATACGGCTGGGAATGCCCTTGAAATACCAGATGTGGCTGACAGGCGCGGCCAACTGGATATGGCCCATGCGCTCGCGGCGCACCTTGGCGCGGGTGATCTGCACGCCGCACTTATCGCAGACCTTGTCCTTATCCTTATACTTGATGCGCTTGTATTTTCCGCAGTTGCACTCCCAGTCCTTGGTGGGTCCAAAGATGCGCTCGCAGAAAAGGCCGTCGCGTTCGGGCTTGAGGGTGCGGTAGTTGATGGTTTCGGGCTTGGAGACTTCTCCGTAAGACCATTCGAGAATCTGCTCAGGCGACGCCATGCCGATCTGGATGGCATCAAGGTTTGTCAATTCAAACATTCCGTTTTATATCCTCCTTCGCAGTTCACTGGATATCATCGTCGTCAATATCAGAAAGCGGATCGTCAAAATCAGCAAAGTCCGCGTCATCATCGCCGCCCAAAGCGTCCAGGGTGCCCAGCTCATCGTCGATATCGGTAATATCGTCAATATCCTCATATTCGCTTGGAACATCCATTTCAGGCTCGCCGCCCAGGATATCGTCGCGTTCTTCATCGCGGCTGGAGCGCACAGGCGCGTCGCTGATATCATCGTCATCATCGTCGCGGATCTCAATGACCTCGCGTTTCTCGTTGAGCACCTTGATATCCAGGCACAGGGACTGCAGCTCCTTGATGAGCACCTTGAAGCTCTCGGGCACGCCGGGCGTGGGAATATTCTGACCCTTGATGATGGCTTCGTAGGTCTTGACGCGGCCCACGATATCATCGGATTTGACGGTCAGGATCTCCTGCAGGGTGTTGGCGGCGCCATAAGCTTCCAGCGCCCACACTTCCATTTCACCGAAGCGCTGACCGCCGAACTGGGCCTTGCCGCCCAAGGGCTGCTGGGTCACCATGCTGTAGGGACCGGTGGAGCGGGCATGCATCTTATCGTCCACCAGGTGGTGGAGCTTCAAATAATACATGATACCCACAGTAACGGGATTCTCAAAGGGCTCGCCGGTGCGGCCGTCATACAGGATGGTTTTGCCATCCTCGCGCAGGCCGGCCTTGCGCAGGCATTCGGCGATATCATCCTTGGTGGCGCCGTCAAATACAGGGGTAGCAACCTTCCAACCCAGCTTCTTGGCGGCCATGCCCAGATGCACCTCCAGCACCTGGCCCAGGTTCATACGGGAAGGCACGCCCAGGGGGTTCAGCACGATATCCAGCGGTGTGCCGTCGGGCATGAAGGGCATATCCTCTTCACGCAGGATACGGGACACAACGCCCTTGTTGCCGTGACGGCCAGCCATCTTATCGCCCACGGAGATCTTGCGCTTCTGGGCGATATAGACGCGGACCATCTTGTTGACGCCGGGGCTGAGCTCGTCCTTGTTTTCCCTGGTAAAGGTCTTGACATCCACGATAATGCCGCCCTCGCCGTGA
>JAFUDW010000026.1 GCA_017464225.1 Clostridia bacterium
ATCATGACAGTCTTATTTGTATGCCCATTTTCCATGGTTATGTGAAAGATATTGGTCTCTATTTCTCTCTTTTTCTAATGTAAAAGAGGCTGCTGCACTTTTTGTTAGTGCAACAGCCCCGAAAAGCCGTAGGGCAGACCGAAAAAATAAGCAAGCTTATTTTTCGGCTGGCCTTCGGCTTTTCTACTGCCTGGAAGCTCTCTTTGCCACATTCAAGTTACAGGCGCACATTGTTTGTTTTTTATTTCAAGCTGGTTCGCCCGGTGCTTCTTTGCAGCTTTCTTCTCAGAAGAAAGCGCGGATTCCTCCCCGTCAAATTCCTGTTTTCAGGCGTCTCCTTTTCCGCCCGGTTCCGCGTTTTTTCAAAAAACAACGCCCGTCGATCAAAAGGGATCCCTTTGATCGACGGGCATTATGATCAACGGTTTTTACTTCATTAGCACCCGCACCTGGCGCTCGCGCTCACGCAGGAAGTCCGCCCAGACCGTGCGGTCCAGGTAGGGCTGGCTCTCGTGGGTGTAGGTACCGGCCCTGTCCATGATCTCGATCTGGTTGGGATGGCTGGGCAGGGCGATATCCACGGGGATATCGCAGAGCTTGGGGATATCGCTCAGGAAGCGCTCCCTGAGATCGGGGGTCAGGTAGGCGGAGGTCCTGTAGTAATCGTCGTTCATGGTGTTGGCGCCCACGCCGCCGTGCATGGCCACGGTGTAGGTTTCGCCGTTCACCGGGTTGGTTTCCTTCCAGAAGAAGCTGGTGCAGCCGACGGTGTGGCCGGGAGTCAGCAGCGTTTTGACCGCGATATCGCCCAAGACGATGGGCGTATCATCGTCATAGAAGCGATCGACGGTCAGCTCCTGGGGATGGCTGTCTCCGTCCAGCACCAGCGTTTCGCCGGGGCATTCGGCCAGGAATTTGGTATCCTCCCGGGACATGTACAGCGGCGCGCCGGTCATCTCATGCAGGGCGGCGGCCCCGCCGATATGATCAAAGTGCGCGTGGCTCAGCAGGATCATTTTGATATCGGACATCCGATGACCTGTCCGGTATACCGCGTCCACCAGCATGTACAGGCTCTCGGGAATGGCGGTATCCAGCAGGATGCAGCCCGCGCCGGTATCGATCAGATACGCGCCCACCCAGCTCTGTCCGGAAACGTACCAGGTGCGGGGCGATACCTGGAAGGGCGCGCAGGCCAGCTTCCAGGGGGTGAAGGCCAGATTTTTTACAGGCTCTTTGGGGGCGGGAGTGCAGCGGAAGGGCATAAGCAATACCTCCTGTTCACAGGCGGCTTACTTTTTGGCCGCCTCTTTGATGGCGCGGATCACATCGTTCTGGGATTCCAGCCAGTCGTTGCCCACCATGCGGATGGTAAAGCCGTGGGCGCCCTCCGGGAAGCTGTGGAAGGTCACCTTCACGCCCAATTCCACCAGGCGCATGCCCAGCCGATTGTTATGGGTATAGAAGGGGCACCTCTTGGGGCCGATGATCAGCGTTTCGGGGAAGGCGCGCAGCTGCTCGTCGGTGGCGTACACCGGGGACAGCATGGGATCCTTCAGCTTTTCGATATCGCCGTCGGCGTACAGACGGGAGAAGGCGTCGCTGCGGGCCTGCAGGGGATCGTTCACCGCCTGGTTGAGGTCGCTGGCCGCGTATTCCAGCACCAGCAGGCAGATGGGCACTTGGCCCTTGTTGCGCAGGGCCACCGTCAGGGCCAGGTTGCCGCCCGCGCTGGAGCCGCCGATGGAAAAGCGGTCGGGGTCGCAGCCCCATTCGGCGCAATGGTCATAGGCCCATTTGACGGCCTCCCAGCTCTGCTCCACCGCCATGGGGAACACAGCGTCGGGGCACACGGCGTAATCAACGTCCACCACTACGGCGTTCGCGCCCGCCGAAAGATGGGCGCAGTACATATCGTCGTCCCCGTTTTGACGGAAGATGAAGCCGCCGCCGTGGAAATTGACGTGCAGGGGCATGCCGGGCCTGCGCTCCCTGGGCCTGGTCACCACCACGCGCAGGGGATCGAGGCCGGGAAAGCTCAGCGTTATCTCTTCCCGGGTACACTGATCCATGTAGGCTTTGTAGCTGTCCGGGATCACGAGGGTTTTCAGGTTGACTTCCCGGGTGCCGCCGGTCTGGCTGATTACCTTCATTAAATCATTTTTTTGTTCGGTTGTCAACGCCACGGTTCATTCTCCTTTCAGCCTGCGGTCAAAGAATTCCACGATGATCTCCCGGACCGAGGTCTGGAAAAATTCCCGGGTGCCGTGGCCGCCATTTTTAAGAATGTAGAACTCGGTGCGGTCCTCCAGGCCGGCCTCGGTGAGCAGCTGATAAAAATGCTCGCTGATCTCCAGGGGCACCAAGGGGTCCTGATCGCCGTGGAGGATCATCAGGGGGCTCATGCCGTCGTTGATGAAATAGTCGGGGCTGGCGGCCTTGGAGCGCTCCACCATGGTTTCCATATCGCCGCCCAGCAGCTTACCGCCGTGGCCCTCGCCGATGTTCTTCCACCGGTAATTGGGCACGGTGTCGATGGTATGCTGGTCATGGGCGAAGGCCATGGGCAGATCGGTGGGGCCAAACATATCCACCGCGGCGGATACATGGCTGGAGTAGCCGGCCCATTCCTCGCTGTCAAAGCCCTCGGTGTTCATGGCCATCCAGGATGCCAGGTGTCCTCCCGCGGAGCGGCCGATCACGCCCACGCGCCCGGCATCCAGCCCGTATTGATCGGCATGGGCCCGGAGAAAGCGGACGGCAGTCTTGCAGTCGATGAGCTGGCAAGGCCAATTGGCCAGCTCGCTGCCGCGATAATGGATGAAGGCCACGGCGTACCCGGCCTCGGCCAGGTATTGCATTTCGGCGGCCATCATGTTCTTGGGCACGTCGTGCCAGCCCGCGCCGTTGATCCAGACGATCAAGGGCTGAAGGCCGGTGCTCACCTCGTCGTCCCGTCCGGCGGCCAGGCGCATTTCGCTGTTGCCGTTCTGCACCATCAGGGACAGCTCCAGATCGAGGGGATTGCCGTCCCGATCCTGCACGTGGGAATAGACGATGTGATCTATAAAGTTGATGCTGCGGCGCTCTTTGCCGGGATCGATATACTTTTTCATGGCTCCTCCTTTACGCCGCCTTGCGGGCCTTGGCTTTCTGGATGCTCTTTTTGATCAGGGGAGAGAACAGGCTGTACAGGCCGATGAGCAGGAAGATGCAGGAGATGGGACGGGTGAAGAAGGAGGCGTAATTGCCTTCTGCGTAGGAGGTACCCAGGCGGAAGTAATACTCCAGCTTCTGACCCAAGATGTAGGACAGCATCAGCGGGCTCATGGGGATATCCAGGGCCATCATCAGGATGCCGAACACACAGAAGATGATCGCTTCATACACATTGAACATGCTGTTGCCGGAAGCGAAAGCGCCCATAAAGCAGATCATGACGATGGCGCCGTACAGATAGTGATAGGGGGCGTTCAGCAGCTTGGGGAACCAGCGCTTGGTGAGCAGCTCCACCACGAACACCAGCACGGCGGCCAGCAGCAGAGCGGCAAAGATCATGTTGGCCAGGTCGGGATGGCTGCCGATGAACAGCGGGCCCGCCTGCAGGCCGTGGATGGTCAGGGCGGACAGCAGCATCACCGTGGTACCGTCGCCGGGGATGCCCAGGGACAGCATGGGGATGATGGCGCCGCCGATGGAGGCGTTGTTGGAAACCTCGCTGATCCATACGCCGCCCTCATGGCCCTTGCCCCATTCCTCGGGGTTCTTGCTGCTCTTTTTGGCCTGGCTGTAGGCGATCATGTTGGCCACGCCGCCGCCCAGGCCCGGCAGGAAGCCGATGCCAAGGCCGATGGCGAAGCCCCGGATGATGGTGCCCAGGTTTTCCTTAAAGTCCTTGCCCGTCAGGCCGAAGCCGCCCAGCTTGGAGCCGTCCACCCTGGGCATTTCCTTGTTGCCCTGACCATGGCTCATGGCCACCTGCTGCAGGGCGAAGGTGCCCATCAGCAGGGCGATGACGCTGATGCCGCCGATCAGGTTATAGTTGCGGAAAGTAAAGCGCATGGAGTTGGTCACCTGGTCGGTGCCGATGGTGGCCAGGAACAGGCCCATGAAGGCGGCGATCAGGCTTTTGTACACGCTCTTGCCGCCCAGGCCGATGACCAGGGACACGGCCATGAAGCACAGGCTGAAATATTCCCAGGGGCCCAGCTTCATAGCCACATTGGCAAGCGCCTTGGAGGCGAATACGGCCACCAGCACCGAGAAGAAGGTGCCGATGAAGGAGCCGGTAATGCCGATGGACAGCGCCTTGGCGGCCTGGCCCTTCTTGGTCATGGGATAGCCGTCATAGCAAGTGGCGATGGCCGAGGCCGAGCCGGGGATGCCCACCAGCACGGAGGCAATGAAAGCGCCGGAAACGCCGCCCACGTACATGCCCAGCAGCATGGAGAAACTGAGCTCTGTGGTCATGGCGAAGGTCAGGGGCAAAATCAGCGTGATACCCATACCGCCCGCCAGGCCGGGGATGGCGCCCAGGATGACGCCGACGACGGCGCAGGCAAACAGCGCCAGCAGGTTCAGCGGCTGGAGAACCACCAGCAGCGAAGAAAAGAACGATGCCATTGTATGATCCTCCCTTCAGTTAAGGCATGTTGATGCCCCAGGACTTCCACAGGGTGCCCTTGGGCATGGGGATGTTGAACAGCTTGGTCATGCCGAAGTAGCACAGCGAGCCCAGCGCCACGGCGATCAGCAGGGCCACCCAGAAGTTGATCTTCTTTTCGCCCTTGAGGGTGTAGAAGAACACCATCATGCCCACCATGGAGTTGATCCAGAAGCCGATGGCGTTCATGCCCACGGCGAACAGCACAAACTCCGCCAGCAGCAGACACACCCGGAGCCAGCCCTTTTTATCCATAATGGGCTTTTTGTTTTCCTTGGCTTCCTTGGGCGCGTCAAAGATCATGGACAGCACGGCGCATACGCCCATGCCGATGGCCGAAATATAGGGGAACAGCTTGGGGCCGGGCTCGTTGCTGACGAAGCGGGTGGGCATCTTGGAGGTCTGCCAGCCGATCCAGGCCGCCAGCGCCATCACCAGCACGCCCATGATATAGGTGCGGTTGATTCTTTTCACAGCGCAGCATCCTTTCTAAATATCCCGGCCGAGGGGGTCGGCCGGGACTGCTTTGTTTTTGTTTGGAGACTTACTCGACCACCATCATGTTCAGGTCGCGCATGACGCCGGTGAATTCCTCGACCTCATCCGCCCACGCGGCTCTGGTTTCTTCCAAACCCAGCACTTCGGTGAACTGACCCATGGTTTTCATGCCGTTCTCAAAGGTTTCGTTGCCGTTCAGCTCCACGAGCTTGTTGCTTACGTATTCCACGATGGCGGGATCGGTGCCGATGGGCAGGGTGATGTAGGTGCCCACGTCCAGGCTGTAGTCATAGCCCTGTTCCTGCAGGTTGGCATACTGTTCGCCCAGCTCGGCGCCTACCAGCGCGCCGGTGGCTTCACGGGTAGCGGCCTCGGGACCGATGATGCCCAGTACCACCAGCTTGCCGTCGGCTTCGTAGGCGATGGCGTTGTTCATGGAGCAGTTGGCCAGATCGATGGAACCGGAGGCGATGTTGGTCAGCTTATCGGCTTCGCCGCCGGACTGCACATAGTTGACCAGGTTGTTCAGCTCAGGATCGATGGCGTTGAAGGCGCTCAGCCAGGAAAGATGGGAGATCGCGCCCATGTTGACGCCGATCTTGACCTTTTTGTCGCCGGTGCGGATGTAGTCCACCAGCTCGTTGAAGTTGCTGTAGGGAGCGCCGGCGGTGGCTACATAGGCCTGAGGGCCGCCCGCGGTCACTCTGGCGACAACGGTAAAGATTTCATCGGGATCGAAGTTGGAGGAACCAAAGTGATAGTTGGTCACGTTGCCGACGGAAATAACGGAGAGGTTCAGGCCATCGGGATCGGCATAAGCGGCCTTGGCCAGGCCCACGTCAGCCACGTCGTAGTTGTTGACCACAAAGTTGACGCCGGGGTTCAGTTCGCCCAGAGCCTGGGTGATGTAGCGGATGATCAGGTCGGTGCCGCCGCCCGCGCGGGCGCCAACGTCGATGAATACGGTTTTGCCGGGGGCCCAGATTTCGTCGGCCAGGGCGACGGAGCCAAGGCTCAGGGTCAGGATGGCGGCGAGCAGGAGAGCAACGATCTTTTTCATGGTGATCCTTCCTTTCAGTTCGTTTGTGAGGACAATGTGTTCATGCCGCGATTTTTTGCCGCAACATGTTCTTTATGGGATCATTATAGGCGATCTCGCAGGGGTTGACAATTCCCAAAAGGTTGTATATCATGTAACAAAAAGTTGTGATTTGGAGCGATATCATGAACCTTGATCAGCTGCCCTATCTGCTGGCCGTGGCCGCCGCGGGCAATCCTTCCGCCGCCGCCCGGCAGCTGGGCGTCACCCAGCAGGCCGTGAGCAAGTATCTGAACGAGCTGGAAAACGAGATCGGCCTGGAGCTGTTTTTCCGCAGCAAGCGACAATACCTGCCCACGCCCGCAGGGCACGCCTACATCCAGACGGCGCGGCAGATTTTGGAACTGCGGCGGCACACCCGCGCCGTGATCTCCTCCGCCGGAAGCCCCGCGCAAAGAAAGCTGCGGGTGGGCGTATCGCCCAACCGGGGCATTGCCATGATGTCCGAGATCTATCCCCCCTTTGAGCGCCGCTATCCCCAGGCGGAGCTGAACGTCACCGAGGGCTACGCCAACGAGCTGCGGCGGAAGCTGATCGACGGGGAATTGGACGCCGTGATCTCCACCCACAGCGGGGCGATCGATCAGGATTTGCAGATGCTGCCCATCCAGGAGGAGGAGCTGGTGCTGGCCGTGCCCGCCTTTCATCCCCTGGCCGGGCATCCGGCGGCCCAGCTGGAGGAGCTGCCCTTCGCGGAGCTCAAGGACTTTCGCAACGATATCTTCATCCAGCCCCTGCCCACCTCCAACCAGTACCAGATCGTGCAGGCGCTGTTCCGCTCCGCGGGCTTTCAGCCCCAGGTCACGGCCACGCTGCCCAACATCCATTTGCAGATGGCCATGATCCGGGGCGGTACACGGGTGGGCCTGCTGCCCGCCTACTACATCAGCCACAGCCAAGGCATCAGCTTTTTCCGCCTGTACGCCGCGCCGCGCTTTACGCTGGGCTATCTGACGCCCGCTGAGCACGTTTATTCCGAGCCCGAGCGTTATTTGATCTGGCTGATCACCCAATCCCACGTTGAGGATGAAGCGGCCATCCTGTGGGGCGAGGAGCTTTCGGCGATCCGCCGGGAGTTCAGCCCGGAGGGAGGCATGGCATGAATACCAAAATACTGGAATACATCATCGCCATCGCCGAGGAGCAATCTGTCAGCCGGGCGGCCGAGCGCTTTTACCTGACCCATGCCGCCCTGTCCCGGCATCTGAAAAACATGGAGAGCGAGCTGGGCGCGCCGCTGTTTACGCGCACGCCCCAGGGCATGCGGCCCACCGAGGCCGGGCTGGTGTTCGTCAGCGACGCCCGAGCCATCCTGCACCTGGAGCAGGGCCTCAACCAGCTGCTTTCCGATATGCGCCGCCAGCGGCAGCACGTGATCCGCATCATGATGGACACGCCCTTTCACAACCGGTTTGTGCAGCGCGTGATCCCCGCTTTCCGGGAGCGCTATCTCGATCACACGCTGGAGGTGCTCCAATGCGCCGCCGCCCGGGCCCAGGAGGCCGTGCTTCGCGGCGAGGCCACGCTGGCCCTGTTCTTTTCCGCCATGACGCGCTCCGCCAGCTTGGTCTATCTGCCCGTCAGCAGCGACGCGCTGCGGCTGGTTTTTCCGCCCGATCATACCGGCAAGACCGATATGGACGGCCTCAAGGAAGCGCTGGATGGGGGCAAGCTGCTGGGACTGCCCCCCGCCGAAACCACGCTGAACGCCATCGCGCGCCAGCGGCTGGCCGCCTCCGGCATTTATCCCGAGCACGCCCTGGAGGGCGAGTTCCGCTCGCTGCTGCGCTATATCGCCAATGGGGACATATGCAGCGCTTTCCCCGACGATTATTTATCCCATGTGACCGACGCCGCCCTGACCCCGGGCGACACGCTTTGCCCGATACATCAGATCATCGCCTATGCCCCCGACGCCGCACTTTCGCCCGCCGCCCAGGAATTGATGCAGCTGATCATCCGGGCGTTTGGGGGATAAAAGAGACGTTCGAGGGCTTTGCCCTCGAGCTCCTACCAGGGTGGGAGCCCACCCTGGACCCGGCTACGGCGGATGTTACTTGTGTCGTAAACGGGCAACTTCCCGCAGTTGATTGGAATGGGGTTGGCGCAAAGAGCGCTCCGGAAATACGCGATCAACAAAAAAACACGCAGACTCGAGCAAGCTCGGTCTGCGGTTTTTTGTATGCTCGCTATGACGCTGACGCGTCATTGACGTCGGCAAGCCGCCGTCATTTCTGGAGCGGGTAACGTATCGAAATTTCGTGATCGCTCAACCAGTCTGAGGTAGGCACGCGAAGACGGCCTCTTTGCGCCAATCCTTTCAGCTAATCGATAGAGCACTCAGCTCTGTTCGCTGGAATGGGTGTAGGGGTTCAGCGTAGAGCGGGCCGGCAGGCCCCGGACGCGGAGGCCCTTATCGTACCCATCGCGCAATTTCTGTTTTTGATATGTTATTTTATCACGCTTAGCATTACCGCAAGGAGAAGTTTTCGCGTTTCAGGGTCAGGTTGGGATTGTAGTAGGGATCGCCCGCGTCCAATACGCTCTGCCAGCGCCGCTGGAAAAAGGCCACTTCGCTGTTGAAGCGCTCCTGCTTTTGCAGGGTGTTTTCCTTGCCGCGGCTGCGGGACTCAAAGTGATAGAGCTCGGCGTAGGGCGTCCAGACCACCAGATAGCCCGCCTGGCGGATGCGCAGGCAGAGATCAACGTCGTTGAAGGCCACGGCCAGCTGCTCATCCAGGCCGCCCACCTGATCCCAAACCTCCCTGCGGAGCATGGCGCAGGCGGCGGTGACGGCGCTCAGGTTTTGGATCATGGCCATGCGGGCCATATAGCCCACATCCTTGCGGGCGCAGCGCTTATGGCTGTGGCCGGCCACGCCGCCAATGCCCAGGATAACTCCGGCGTGCTGCACGGTATCATCGGGATAATACAGCATACAGCCCACGATGCCCACATCTTTGCGCTGGGCAAACATCATCATGCGCTCGATCCAGTCCGGCGTGATGATCTGGGTATCGTTGTTCAGCAGCAGCAGATACCGCCCCTGGGCGTGACGAACGCCAAAATGATTGATGGCGGAAAAGTTGAACGCCCCTTCATAGGTGACCAGGCGGATGCGGCTGTCGGACTGCAGCTCCTGATAATACTGGAAGGTGGCCTCCTTTTCGCTGTTGTTTTCCACCAGCACGATCTCCCAATGGGGCCAGGTGGTCTTTTCCCGGATGGAATCGATGCAGCGCTTCAGATCGTTCACATGATCCTTATTGGGAATGATGATGGATACCAGATCATTCCCCTCGATATCGTACTGCACGTCGTAGGTGGAGATGCACCGGGCGTCGTGCACCGTGCCGCGCAGGCCCACGCGGGCCAGATGATCGGCAATGGCCCGGTGCGCCGCCTCCAGGATGTAAGGCTTGGCCGCAATGCCCGAGGCTGTTGAATCGGCGTGCACCCGCCAGAGGTAGAGGATCTCGGGGATATGGACGATTTTCCGGGCCTGTTCGGTGAGGCGCAGGATCATATCGTAATCCTGGCTGCCGTCGTATTGGCTGCGGAAGCCGCCGCCCGCGCGGGCAAGCAATCCCCTGTCAAACACCGTAAGATGGCAGATGTAGTTGCAGCTCCGCAGGGTATCGGGCGCGAAATCGGGCTTGAAATTGGGCACGTCGGCGTCGTCGGGCGTTTCGTGAAAGTGCGCCTCGTCGGTATAGATAAAATCGGCGTCCTGATCGCATATCGCCTGCATTACCCGCTGCAGGGCGAAGGGGTGCAGCAGGTCGTCATGGTCAAACAGCGCGATGTAATCCCCGGCGGCCATATCGATGCAGGCGTTGGTATTGCCCGATATGCCCAGGTTTTTTTCCAGCCGCCGGTAGCGCACGCGGCTGTCCAGGGCGGCGTATTCCCGGCATACGCGCTCCGGATCGGGGTGGGTTTGATCGCTGCCGTCGGCCAGGCAGAGCTCCCAATCGCCGTAGGTTTGCCCCTGCACGCTTTCGATCATCTCCCGCAGAAACTTTTCCGGCGTGTTGTACAGGGGAACCACCACGCTGAACAGGATCTTCCGGTCAAAGGTTTGCGCCCGGGCGGCGGCCGTCTCCGCCTCCGTGGGCCATTTGGCAATTTTGGCGCTGCGGATGCGCACGGTATCCTTCCATTCCCTGTAGGCTACCTTGGGCCCCTGGGTAACGGCGCGCTTGCAGGCGCCCAGCAGCATATAGAGCCGCTCGAACCTGCGCATGGAATATTTAAATTTGAGGTAGTATTTTTTCAGTGAAAGCATGGCGGGTCCTCCTTGGCGGGCGCGCGGCGCCGGGCGATGCCCTCCGCCGCTGCAAAGCACCTGCATTATAGCACAGAAGCCCCTGAAAATCCACAGGAACAGGCCGCGAAGGGGCAAGCGGAGCGGTGAAAACAGTTGCAACAAAAATATAAATCATATATAATGGAAATGTCTATAACAAAAGCTTGACGCAGGCTGTTTGCCCGGCAGCGGACGGGAATTTAAAGGCGAGAGGAACAAAGACGATGGCGGATACGGCGTATAATTACAATAACGCGGCCTATTACGATCATATATACAACAGCGAGTTCACCTCCGAGGAGGACCGCAACCGGATATTTTTCGGCATTGCGCAGTGCCTGGAACGGGAAATCAACCCCAAAACCGTGTTGGACGTGGGCTGCGCCCTGGGCGGCGTGGTGCATGCCTTCCGCAGGCTGGGTATAGAGAGCTACGGCATCGATATATCGGAATACGCCGTTTCCGCCGCGCCGGAGGAGATCCGCCCCTATCTGAACGCCCAGAGCGCCCTTGCGCCGCTGCCGGCGGACTTCCCTGCGCGGTTTGATCTGGTGATCTGCATGGAGGTTGCCGAGCATATGCCCGAGGAGGAGGCGTCGGCGCTGATCGGTCGGCTCTGCGAGCTGGGCGATACGGTGGTTTTTTCCTCCAGCCCCTGCGATTTTGAGGACAAGACCCATTATAATGTGCAGCAGGCCGAATACTGGTGCAAGCTGTTTGCCAAGTTCGGTTATTTCCGCTGCCTGGATAAAACGCTTTCCAGCATGGTCGAATGGACGATGTGCTTTACGAAAATGGAGCTGAGCGCGCCGCAGATAGTGGAGATGTACGAGCGCGGCAACCGCATTGCAGACCTGCTGCGCAAGCGTCCACGGTATCGCGGCATCCTGTTTTTCGACAGGGGCGCGGGGCTTGAAACGGACGCTCCCATGCCGTTTGAATATGTGGCGGGCGAAGCGTTTTCTCTGCCCCTGGAGCTGAACGGCGTTTCCATGCTGCGCGTCATCCCCATGCTGCAGCACGGCTGTCTGATCGAAAAAATATCGCTCGTTACGCCCAATCGCGCCCTTTCGCCCGCCGCGACCAACGGTCTGACCTTTGACGGCGTGACGGGCTTCCCCACCACCGAGCCCTTTGTCGATTTTGACTTGTCCGGCGTGATCGATCTTCACGGCGCCCTGGAGGCGGTGATCCATCCCGTGCTGCTGGATCAGGAAACGTACTTCCTGAGCGGTCTCAGCGAAATCAAGAAAGAGCGGGATCAGCTGGCCGCCAGGCTTTCCGCCGTGGAAGGCAATCCCGCGTGGCGCCTTACCGCGCCGCTGCGCGCCATGGGCAAAGCGCTGCGCAAGCTCCTGAACAAGCTTGCGCACAACGGCATCACCCGCAGGGTGGGCAAGCTGCGGGGCTATATTCGCCAGCACGGCTTCAAAACCGTAATGAAAAGCATCGTTTACCGGATTTTGCACCGCCCCATGCCCGCGCCTGCGCCCGTGCCCACCAGCCGGGACGCGAAGCTGGCCCTGAAGGAGCAATATACCGATACCACCTGCGCCGTTCAGGCGATCCCGGCGTATCTTTCCGATGAAAAGGTGCGGCGGCTCAATCTGGTGACCGACAGCCTGGAGGCCAACAGCCTGCTGGGCGGCGTGGCCACCGCGCTGATCGTCGCAACGATTTTCTGCGAGAAAAACGATTACGAGCTGCGCATCATTACCCGCCGCAGTCCCGCGACGCCCATCAACTATGAAAATATCGTCAAGCTGAACAATCTGAAAAAGCCCCGCAGGGTGACTTATTTTTCCGATTTCAGCGAAAAGCCGGACGGCAAAAGCAGCTATAAGATCGATATCACCCAGGACGATATCTTTTTTGCCACCTCCTGGTGGAGCGCGGAAGCCATCCGCCGCACCACGCTGCGCAAGCGTTTCTTCTATATCATCCAAGAGGTTGAAACCTATTTCTATAACTTTGGCGGGGAGCGCGTGATGTGCGAAAGCGTCATGAATGACCCCAACATCGATTTCATCATCAATTCCCACTACCTGAACGATTACTTTAAGGAAAACGAGCCCAATGTGTACGGCAACGGCGTATACTTTGAGCCCGCCTTCTCCCAGGAGCTTTTCCATCCCGCCGCCCAGGCGCGGAGCGGCAAAAAGCGCCTGTTCTTCTATGGCCGTCCGGGCAACCCGCGCAATCTGTTCAACCTGGGCGTCAATATTCTGGATAAGGCCATCCAGCAGAACGTGATCGACACCGATCAGTGGGAAATCTGCCTGGCGGGGGCCAATGTGCCCGTGATCACCTTCTGCAACGGCAAAAAGACGGTCAATATGGGCCAGCTGTCCTGGCAGGATTACGCCGAATTTCTGCGCACGGTGGATGTGGCGCTATGCCTGATGTATACGCCTCACCCCAGCTATCCGCCCTATGACGCGGCCTGTTCCGGTGGCGTGGTGGTGACCAACAGGCACCTGAACAAGCGTGATTTCCCCCAGTGTAAAAACGTGCTGATGGCCGATCTGAACGAAGAAAGCCTGCTTGAAACGCTGCGGGAGGGCATTCGCCTTTCTCAGGACAAGGAAGCCCGCGCGCGGAACTGCCAGGAAGCGGCCATTCCCCGCGACTGGGAGGAAACCCTGGCCGATACACTGCGATTCATGGAGGAAAAGGCCCAGTGAGAAAGCTGCAAGTGACGCTGCCCGCCAACCGGGAGCCATGGCTGATCCCCACGGCCAGCCGCATATCGCTGGCTTACCGGGCGCTGCAGCAGGGAAAGCGCCTATGCCTCATGGTATACGACCACGCCGATACGTCCACCTTCCGCTACCGCTGCTACAACATGCAGCAGTGGACGGAGCAGAGCAGCGCCTGGCAGGCCGTATACTTTTACAGCGCTGAAATCAATACGGTATTTGATCTGCTGCCCCGCTCCTCCCTGCTGATCCTTGCGCGGCTCCAGTGGTATCACGCCGTTGACCTGCTGATCCATAAGGCCCACGCCCAGGGGATATCGGTGCTGTACGATACCGACGATTATATTGTGGATCTGGATATCCTGCCCACGCTCACCAATTCCACCGACGTGGATTTTTCAGCGCCGGGCCAGTACGAATATTGGTTTTCCTATATTTCCCGCAACGGCTATACCGCCGGAAAAACCGACGGCTTCATCACCACCAACGATTACCTGGGCCAAAAGCTGAAAAATAAATTTGGCAAACCCTACCGCGTGATCACCAATTCGCTGAACAGGGAGCAGCTGGAGGTTTCCCAAAGATGCCGCGCGGAAAAGGAGAGGCAGCGGGACGGCGGCGATATGACCCTGGGCTATTTCAGCGGCTCGCCCTCCCACAACCATGATCTGGAGCTGATCGCCTCCGAGCTGGCGGCCTTCCTTGGCGCCCATAAAAACGCGTCGCTCCGGGTGGTGGGGTTCATGCAGTTTCCCGCGGCGCTGCAGCCCTTTATCCGGAACAAGCAGATCGTATTTTCCCCGCTCACCGATTTCCTTTCGCTGCAGACGCTGACCGCCGCCGTGGACGTCAATATCGTTCCGTTGCTGGATAACGGATTCACCAACTGCAAATCCGAGCTGAAATACTTTGAAGCCGGCGCGGTGGATACCGTTACGGCGGCCACGCCCACGTACGTATTCACCAAGTGCATACACCCGGGGGGGAACGGCTTTCTTTGCCGACCGGGGGAGTGGTTTGACACGCTGGAATCGCTTTATCGCCGGAAAAACGAGCTCAAATCCATTGCCGACGCCGCCAGACGCGACAGCCTGGAAAGATATTCCGGCGCGAATTTCATCCGCTCCATCGAGCAGACGTATGACGATTTCACAAAAGATATTTCCGACTGACGGTTTTTGATCGGGCAGTGTCCTTAGAGGAAATGAGGATGAATATTTGATGAAAAAAAGAAAGATCGTTTTTCTGCTTATTTTCCTTGTGTTGGCGGTGATCACAGCTGCGGCGATCTATTTTTCGCCCTCTCGAGTGACCACGCCCAAGCCCAGCCCCGTTTCGCCCCGTGTGATCGTTGATGAGCCGGCAGTCAGCACATATACGGATATTTCGGGTGAGATTGCCGGTTTCTATATTCAGTATGGAACTTATATGCGCACCAATTACGGTACCGTCAATGTCAGATTATCGCAGAACGGCGTTGTGGTGCAGGATTGGCAGACGGACGCCAGCACGCTGCGGGATAACCAGTACGAAGCGTATGAACTGGACAAACCGATAAAGGTCAAAAAAACCGACCAGCTTACCGCTGCGCTCTGGAGCAGCGATTTTGAGGACGGACAGTTTGTAGCGGTTTGGACTGATGGATCCAATCCCGCCAGCGCGAGTTTCTGCCTGTTCTTTGCGCGGATCAACGTGATCCATTATGGGCAGTTGGCGCTCAGCCTGTTGATTTTCCTCGTTGAGCTGCTGCTCCTCTACAGGAATTATGATAAGCTCTGCATTTATATCAGAACACAACGGGAAAAGGCAGCGGCGGAAAAGAAAATCAGATGGCGTTCTGTGCTGACCGTAGCCGTATGCGCGTTGGCTGGCGCTCTGGACTGGTTGCTTTTGTATGCAACAAAGGCTATTTCCTCTGCATCCTTCTATACGATTTTCTACTTTGTGGATGCCGGGGTCATGATCGGCTGCCTGATTGCATGGCGTAAGCAGCTGGGCGCAAAACCGGAAAAGGGATTTTTTATCATCGCCCTGTGCATTGGCTTGCTTTTTGCTGTCCTTGAACCGATTGCCACTTCGTTGTCCTGGGATGACGAGATCCATTTTAACAGGATCATCAAGCTGACTTATGGTGAAAACGTGGCCTTTTCGGAGGCTGAAAAGTATCTTTCGGTCATGCATCCAACCGGTGAGATTTCGCTGCCCGCCGTGCTTGAAACCAATGAAACGCTGAACGGGCTTCATACCGAGGTTTCCAACATCTCCTACGGCGTTAATGTTCCGCTGATTTCCATTCCTTCCTATCTTCCTGCCGCAGGCGCTATCTGGATCGCACGGAATATCGGCCTTTCATTTACGGCCATGGTCATCGCGGGCCGTGCCGCTAACCTTTTATGCTACTGTGCAGCGGTCTACTTTGCCATCAAGCAACTCCGGCGGGGAAAGCTGCTGGTAGCCTCCCTGGCCATGCTGCCCTCTGTGCTGTTCTTGGCGGGCAATTACTCCTATGATCCGTTTTGTATCGGATTTATCCTTTTGGGAATCTGCATATGGCTTGGCGTTTATCAGACGCCGGGTAGATATATGACCTTTTCCCGGGCTGTCCTCATGCTTGCGACATTTTGTCTGGGTGTGGGCACCAAAGCCGTCTATTTCCCGTTGATGGTGATCACCCTGTTTTTACCCGCTTCCAAATTCAGAAACGCGAGTGAAAGAAAACTTTATTGCCTCGCGGTGGTCATGGCGGCTGTTGTTATGCTCTGCAGCTTTGCGCTTCCCTTCATATCCCACGCCAGCGCAGGCACCTCCGGTGATTCGCGCGGCGGTACAGGCGTTAACGGAGGCGAACAGGCCCGGTTTATCCTGACCCATCCTCTGCAATATGCTGTTATCCTTCTGCGGTTCCTGTTTAAAGAGTATTTCAACTTTGACGCCATGATGAATCATGTCAGCGGGTGTGTGCGGGCCTTCTCATACATTGGAGGACAGGTGATTTTTCCCAGCACTTGGGCGGCTGCGTATCTTTGCCTTATACTGTTGGTCTGGTTTGGGTCGGACAGCATCAGGCAGAAAAATATCGTGTATCTTAGCGGAAGCCTCAAATGGATATCGCTGGTGATCGCGTTTGGCACCATCTGTCTTTCGGCTACAGCGCTTTATTGTTCCTTCACGCCAGTGGCAAATCCAACCATTAACGGTTTCCAGGAAAGATATATGCTGCCTGTAGCGTTCCCCTTGCTGCTGCTCATTCAGCCCTCTTTCCTGAAAAATACGCTGAAAAAACGCAGATTCAACGCGCTGGTGCTATTCATGGAGGCTGCGATCCTGCTCATTGGTATGTGGTCGTTGGCAAAACTCTATTTCTGAGGCGATAAGCGACCTGAATCATAAACAAAAAGGGGAATCCAAAGATGGCCTATACCGCCAAAGATCACGTGTTTGCGATCTGCGCCTACAGGGAAAGCCCATACCTGGAGGAGTGCGTGCGCTCGCTGGAGCGCCAGGATACGCTCTCCTCCATGATCCTGTGCACCGCCACGCCCAACGCGCACATAGAGGGCATCGCCGCCGCCCACCATATCCCGGTATACGTGAATCGCGGGGCGCACGGCATCGCGGAGGATTGGAACTTTGCCCTGAGCCAGGCCAACGCGCCGCTGGTCACGCTGGCGCACCAGGACGACGTATACGATCCCGGCTATCTGCGGGAAACGCTGAAACAGATTGATCGGTTTGACCGTCCGCTGATCTGCTTTACCGATTATTACGAGATCCATAACGGGCAAAAGGTGTTTTCCGATAAAAACAAGAACCTGAAAATCAAGGAATTTCTGCTTTTCCCGTTCCGATGGGCCTGGGCGCAGAAAAGCCGGTGGATGCGCCGCAGGATGCTTTCGGTCAGCGACGCCATATGCTGCCCCTCGGTGACCTTTGTAAAGCCCAACCTGCCGGAAACCGTCTTCCGGCCGCACTTCAAAAGCGATCTGGACTGGGAGGCCTGGGAAAGGCTTTCCCGGCTGGAGGGGAGCTTCTGCTACGCGCACCAGCCGCTGATGGGGCACCGCATCCATGCCGAATCCACCACCACCGAGGTGATCGGCGATCATAACGGGCGCTCGGCGGAGGATCTGGAAATGTACATGAAATTCTGGCCCCGTCCGGTGGCGGTATTGCTGAACCGCCTGTACGCCGGAGCGCAGAAGGGGAACGCGGTATAAGCATACGGCACATAGGATGTGAAAAAAATGAAGGTACTGATCATCATTCCCGCCTACAACGAGCAGGAAAATATACGGAATACCGTCGCCGATATCGAAGCGCAGTGCCCGGAGATGGACTACATCGTCATCAACGATTGTTCCACCGACGGCACCGAGCGCATATTGAAGGAAAACCGCATGCATTACCTGTCGCTGCCCTGCAATCTGGGCATTGGGGGCGGCGTGCAGACGGGCTACCGCTACGCCCGGGACAACGGCTATGATATCGCCATCCAGTTTGACGGCGACGGGCAGCACGAGGCCAAATACCTGCGCGATCTGATCCGGCCCATCACCGAGGACCGGGCCGATATCGCCATCGGCTCCCGGTTCATCAACCATCAGGGCTTTCAGTCCTCGGGGCTCCGCAGGCTGGGCATCCGCCTGCTCAGCGGGCTCATCCGCCTGCTGTGCGGCGTGACCGTGTTGGATGTAACCAGCGGCATGCGGGCGGTGAACAGGCGCTTTATTGAATACTATGCCGTCAATTACGCCCAGGATTACCCCGAGCCCGAGGCCATCGTGATGGCGGCCAAGCACGGGGCCAAGATCGCCGAGATCCCGGTGGAAATGCGGGAGCGTCAGGGCGGCGCCAGCTCCATCAGCCCCAACCGCTCCATCTATTATATGATCAAGGTTTCGCTGGCGCTGATCCTGGCAAAGTTTACGGCATAACGGAGGAACTGCAATATGCTGCCAATTTCATTGCGCATCGCCATTTTTATCGCCCTGGTGGTGTATTTCTGCATTTTTATATTGCTCCTCAAGCGGAAAAAGCTGGAGCTGAAATACACGCTGCTGTGGCTTTTCAGCGGCGTGGTGATGCTCATATTGACCGTGTTTCCCCAGCTGTTGGGCGTGGTTTCCTCTTTGTTGGGTATTCAGGTGCAGTCCAACGCCCTGTTTACCATCCTGTTTTTCTGCATGCTGATCATACTAGTTTCGCTGACCTCCATCAATTCCAAGCAGAATGAATCCATCAAGCGCCTGGTGCAGCAGACCGCGCAGCTGGAGCAAAGGATACGCGCCCTGGAAGGCGATGGGGACGGGCAAACGGAACGGAGGGCATAACATGGCGTCTTTGTATAAAGCATACGATCCGGAAACGCTGGCAAAGCTGCAAAAGCTGGAATTAGGGATCTTGAAGGAATTTGACCGCATCTGCACGCAAAACGGGATCGAGTATTTCTGCGCGGGCGGAACGGCCATCGGCGCCATGCGCCACGGGGGCTTTATCCCCTGGGACGACGATATCGACGTGGCGCTGCTCAGGGAGGATTATGAGCGTTTCCTGAAATGCGCCCGGGAGCAGCTTTCAGATCGCTATGAAATACTGAATACCGAAAACGATCCCGCTTACCCGCTGATGACCACCAGGCTGGTGCTCAAGGGCACCCGTTTCCAGGAGGAATGCTTTAAGGATTTAAGCTGTGATTTTGGCATTTTCCTGGATGTGTATTGCTTTGATTATATTCCCGACGACGAAGCGAAAATGAAAAAGGCGGCCAAGAAGGTTTGGCTGCAGGGCAAGCTGATGATCCTGGCGGCCATCGACGATCCGGTGCTGTACATTGGCGGGTTCAAGGCCGCCGTCGTCAAACTGGGAAGCAAGGTGGCGCACGGCGTGCTTCGCCTGCTGGGCGTAACGCCCGGGCGCATTTACCGATCGGTAAAAAAGGTGTTGCTGGAAAACGGACAAAAGAGCAAACGGGTGGCGTATCAGTTTGACCCCCAGCTGTACACAAGCATCATCGATACGGATGATATTTTTCCCATCCGGCGCATTCAGTTTGAGGATATGCAGGTCATGTGCATGGCAAAGGTGGAAGCGTATCTCAGCAAGCGATATGGCGATTATATGACGCTTCCCCCGGAGGAAAAACGGCACAATCATCCGCCTTACCGTTTGGATTTTGGCCCGTATGGAAAATCAAACGGCTGACAGGCGCATAAGGGAGGAACGGAAATGAGGGTTTTTTCCGGCATATTGGCGGGCGGGAGCGGAACCAGGATGGAAAGCTCCCGCATGCCAAAGCAATTTCTGGAGGTAGAGGGGATCCCGGTTCTGATCAGGACGCTGAACACCTTTCTTTCTGTGGAGAAGATTGAAAAAATCATCATCGCAATCAATACGGACTGGAAAGACACCTACCATGAACTGCTTGTGCGGCATGGGATCGATCTGAGCAGGATCGACCTTGTCCCGGGCGGAAGCAGCCGCTTTGCCTCGCTGTGCAGCGTGGTGCGCAGAGCGGCGGAGTTTGACCGTAACGGCGTGATCGTCACGCATGACTGCGCACGCATTTTCTGTACGAAAAGGATCATTGAGGAGAACATCAGCGCGATGGAAAGCCAACGGATCGTAACGACGTCCATTCCGGTGATCGATACCATCCTGGAAAGCGAGGACGGCGTAAGCAGCGCCTCCGTTCCCGACCGCTCCAGGCTTTGGGCGGATCAGGGGCCGCAGACCTTCTACATCGATGATTTTTTGAAATATGCGGAAAAGATCCCTTTGGAGGAAATGGACGCTTTTGTTGAAGCGGGGAAGCTTTTCCTCGTAAACGGACACAGCGTGGGAATTGTGAAGGGCGACAGGCAAAACTTTAAGATCACAAACGATATTGACCTGCAATACGCCGAATTCTTGATTGAAAGGGGCTTGGTGAAAGCATGAAAATCATCTGCGTGGCGGACGCGTATGTAACGGAAAAAATGATGTACGAAGGCGTACAGCCGTATCTGAACGAGCAGGACGAACTGAAGGTTTTCTTCTTTGGCGAACAGGATCGCAGAAGCATGCGCGAAACCGTAAAGGCGATCGAAGCCATGAAAAGGGACGAGCTGACGATTCCCGAGGCGCTTTACGCTGAAATTGAGAACGCCGACGTTTTGCTTGTGCACCTGTGCCCGGTGACCCGCAGGCTGCTGAAAAACGCCAATCAACTGAAAGCCGTGCTCTCCTGCCGCGGCGGCTATGAAAACATAGACGTTGAGGCCGCGACTGAAAAAAATATAATCGTCGCCACAGACCCCGCGCATAACGCGAACGCCGTAGCGGAATTTACCGTTGGCCTGATCATCTGCGAAACAAGAAATATTGCCCGGGCCGACGCTTCGCTGAAAGCGGGCGTATGGCGGGAGGAATATCCAAATACCCAGTCCTCGATCAAGGAAATCAAGGATATGACGGTGGGCTTGATCGGTTTGGGCTCGGTGGGAAGGCTGGTGGCTGAAAAGCTTTCCGCGTTCCGATGCGAAATACTGGTGTATTCGCCGCACATCAGCGAAAGCGCGTACGACTTTATCAATTATAAATTTGTGGATTTAAATACGCTGCTGAAAAAATCCGATGTGGTAACGCTGCATACCCGGTCAAAGGTGCCCATCCTTACCGACAGGGAATTTGATATAATGAAGCCCACCGCCTACCTGATCAATACGGCGCGGTCTGTTCTGGTGGAGCAAAACGCGCTGTATCGGGCGCTGAAAGAGAAAAAGATCATTGGCGCGGCGATAGACGTATTTGAAAGCGAGCCCGTTATTCCCGATTTTTACAGGGAATTTGATAACGTAACGCTTACCAACCACCGCGGCGGCGATACCATCAACTCCTATAAGGACGCGCCGGGATTCGCGCTGAGCAACTATATGAATTACCTGAACGGCGAAAGAATGCGGTTCTGGATCAATAAGGATCATACAAGCATGTAAATCATACGGCGGCCCGCGGCGGCGGGCCACTGTACCGATCACGCGCAAAGAGGATAGAGAAAAATGCCGGGAAACAAGCAGGTGGCCGTGCTTTTGTGCACGTACAACGGAGAAAAATACATCCGGGAGCAGGTGGACAGCATCCTGTCTCAGAGCTATCGGGATATCCGTTTATATATACAGGACGATCATTCCACGGACGGTACCTGGAACGTGCTGCAGCGGTACAGCGACGATCCCCGGGTAACGCTGTATAAAAAAGAGGATAACCTGGGATATCCCGAATGCTTTTACGATTTGATGTCCAAGGTGGACGCGGCCGATTATTACGCGTTCAGCGATCAGGACGACGTATGGGAAAAGGAGAAGATGGAGCGGGCGGTACGGCTGCTTCGGGACGCGGACCCTCAAAAGCCCGCGCTGGTCTTTGCCAATTACGTGGTCTGCGATGAAAACCTGAGCCCCATCCGCACCTCAAAGGGCCCGGACAGAGCGCCGGATTTCCTTTATTCCCTGTATTCCTGCCTGGGATTGGGGTTTACCTATGTGCTGAATCATACGGCCAAGCAATTGATCGCCCAAAGGCGGTCGGTCAAAAACGTTACAAAGGACGCGTGGATCGGTATGTGCTGCACCGCCTTTGGCAGCGCTTATTTTGACGCGGCGCCCGAGGCGTTCCATCGGCGCAATTCCGGCGCCTTTTCGGCGCAGGATACCACCTGGCTGCAGATTCAAAAGGACAGGGTGCGAAAATTCCTGCTCGGCAGCGGGCTGAACCAGGTATACAGCGTCATGGAAGAGTTTTATCAAATGTTTGAAGGGGAGCTGCCCGAACAGCATAAAAAGGAGCTGCGGTTCTTCCTGGATCGGGGCTTGCTGCATCGTTTCAGAAAGGTGTTTTACCCGCGCAGGCTGCGCTATGACCTGGGGGATGATATCATGCTCCGCGTCATGTTCGCCCTCGGAAAGCTGTAAAGGCCGGGCACGCGCCGCGCTCATGGAGTATGACGATGAACGAAAAGAAATACACGGTAGTCCAGAATTCCATGTTCAATATGATCGGAACGCTGGTTTACTATGTTTGCCAGTGGCTGATGACCATGGCCGTTGTGCGCCTCAGCACGGATGGCAACATCGGCGACCTGCAGCTGAGCATGACCGTGACCAATACCTTTTATACGCTGTCCAATTACAATATGCGCGCGTTCCAGATTTCCGATCTGAGGAACGAATACCTGCCCGGGCATTACGTGGCGGTCCGGCTGCTGACCTGCGGCGCTTCCTTTGTGCTGTGTGTGGGCTATGCCATGCTTTGGCGGTATCCGCTCAGGAGCGTGCTGTGCATCGCCCTTTATATGATCTATCGCCTCAATGAGGCGGTGGCGGACGTGCTGCATGCCATCGATCAGAAGCACGCCCGTATGGATCACGTAATGGTTTCATATACCGCGCGGGGGATCATGATGCTGCTGGCGTTCATCGCCTTGATCATGCTGACGGGCGATCTGCTGCTGGCTGTTTCCGCCATGGCGGTGATCACCTTTGCCGTGGTGCTGTTTTACGATATCCGCTGTACGCGGAGATATGACAGCATCCGTCCGCTGTTTGAGTGGCGCAGGATGAAGGGCATACTGACGGCCTGTTTCCCGGCCATGCTGGGAACGTTCTGTTTCACCTCCATCGTATCGATCCCCCGGCAAAACCTGGGCCGCGTGATGGGGCAGGATCTGCTTGGCTATTACGCTACGGTGGCCACGCCGCTGGTATTTGTACAGGTGCTGATCAACAGCCTGATGAACCCCACGCTCAGCGTGATTTCCCAGGCCCGGCAGGATAAGGATCATAAGCGGCTGATGGGCCTGACCGGACGGATGCTGCTGATCGTGTTCGGCGTGGGCGCGGCGTCGCTGGCGGGCATCGCGGCGCTGGGCAGGCCCGTGATGCGGCTGCTGTACGGCGAAAAAATCCTCCCCTATATTTCGCTGATGTACGCCGTCATCGGCTGCACCGTGCTGTATGCCGCCAGCAGCGTGGGCTTTAACCTGCTGATCATATTCAGAAAAATGTATACCTATCTGTTTATCTGCGCCGCCGCGCTCGCCGCCTCGGTGACGCTCAGCACGCCCATGATCCGCAGCTTCGGCGCCAACGGCGTAAGCTATTCGGTCATGATCGCTTACCTGTTCGCCGCCGTCGCGTCCTTTTCGGTCGTCCTGTCCCAGGTGCGCGGCTGGAGGAAAGGCGCGTAAGGTTCGCCCCGCGGGCAATACGAGTATGGGGAACGATAAGGGCCTCCGCGGCCCTTATAATCCCGCGGCAGGGGACTTCGCCCCCTGCACCCATCCCGGCGAACAAAGTTGAATTCACTAACAAACGATTTGCGCCAGTTAAGCTTATGGGTTGTCGCGAAGAGGCCGTCTGAGGCAATGAAAAAGCTGTCTGCCGTCTGATATGAGCAAGCTCAATCAGCCGACATCCTGCTTTTTCGGGATTGCTACGCAATCCTTGGCCCGCGTCGCGTGCCTACCTCAGACTGGGGCTTGATAACGAAAGTTTCTATGCATCACCTGCACCGGAAATGACGGCGGCTTGCCGACGTCAATGACGCGACAGCGTCATAGCGATCATACAGGGGCTGTTGCACTAAACCTCAGAAAAAAACGGAGAAGTTCGTGAGAACAACTCCGTTTTTTGC
>JAFUDW010000027.1 GCA_017464225.1 Clostridia bacterium
AATGCACCGCGCGTCGGCCACCAGTGCGGGATCGGCGGCGCGCACGCCCTCCACATCCTTCCAGTTTTCATACACGTCGGCGTTGCAGGCGGCCGCCGCCAGCGCGGCGGTGACGTCGCTGCCGCCCCGGGACAGGGTAAATACCGTTCCCTCGCCGTCAGCGCCATAAAATCCGGGCACCACGCAGGGCCCCCGCAGCGCTTGGCGCAGCAGGGACAGCGAGCTTTCTTCGTCCAGTCCGCCGCGGCTGTCAAAGCGGATCACCTGAGCGGCGTCGATCACCGGAAAGCCCAGGTAGGCCCCCAGCAGCCTGGCGCTCAGCCATTCGCCCCGGCTGGCCGCCCAGGAGGGAGAGCATCCCTCCCTGAGCCCGCCGTACACCTGCCGCAGATCGTCGTCCGGAGCGGGCAATCCCAGCTCCGCCGCGATCTCCCGGCAGCGGCCCGCCACCCTGTCAAACAGATGGCTGAACGCCCGACCGCCGCAGGCCGCGTCCTGGCAAGCGTACAGCAGGTCGGTCACCTTTTCATCCCTGCCGTCGCGCTTGCCCGGCGCGCTGGCCACGATCACCTGCCGGGCAGGCTCCGATCTGACGATCTCCCGTACGGCTCGGAAGGCTTTCCCATCCCGCAGGGCCGTCCCGCCAAATTTGCAAACACGCATATACGCGCCTCCTGATGTTGTACTCCTTTACATTTTGCGCTTTTTTTTCTATAATAAACGGGAGGCTCCCCGGCAATCCTTACCTGTGGGAGGAATTGCCATGGAAGAGGAGCTTCGCGCCATCCTGCAAACGCTGAACGATATGAACGACCGCCGCGCCCGGCTGCTGAACGCCTTTTTGAGCGGCGTGCTGCGGGGCGTGGGGACCATGCTGGGCTTTGCCGTGGTGGGCACGGCGCTGATCTGGATCCTGCAGCCGGTGGCCCGGGCCAACCTGCCCGTGATCAGCGATTTTTTGGCCCAGGTGGTCACTATGGTACAGTTGAGGATCCAATGAAGCATGCCCGTCTTTTTATCACCGCCGCCGCAGTGCTGGCTGTCGACCGGCTGACCAAGCTTTTATGGCGGGACGCTGCCTTCGGCGTCATTCCCCGGGTGCTGGCCTTTCACGGCACGAAGAACACCGGCATGGCCTTCGGCCTCCTTTCGGGCAGGCCCTGGCTGCTGGCGCTGCTGAGCGCCGCGGCTTGTGCGGGCGGGGCGTTTTTTCTGCGCGGGCGAAAGCTGAGCCGCCTGTGCCAGTACGGCTTGGGGCTGCTGCTGGGCGGCGCGCTGGGGAACTTGTTGGATCGGGTGTTCCTGGGCTATGTCATAGACTTCATCGATCCCATATTCCTGAATTGGTTCATCTGCAACGCGGCCGATATCGCTATTACCTGCGGCGCCGCGCTGCTCACCATACACCTGCTGTTTGGAAAGGAAGACAAGCGCGAATGATGCAATTTACCGGCGATGGCGGACGGCTGGACGTGCTTTTGTCCCGGGACGGCGCGCTGTCCCGCTCCCGGGCGGCCGAGCTGATCCGCGACGGCGCTGTTGCCGTGGACGGCAAAACCGAATTAAAGCCTTCCTGCAAGCCCGCTCCGGGGGCGGAAATCAGCCTTGAAATGCCCGAGGTGCGCCCCGCCGCCGTGGAAGCCCAGGATATCCCGCTAACCGTGCTGTACCAGGACGCCCATCTGGCCGTGGTGGTCAAGCCCCAGGGCATGGTGGTGCATCCGGCCGCGGGCAATCCGGACGGCACGCTGGTGAACGCTCTTTTGTATCATTTGGACAGCCTGAGCGGCATCGGCGGAGAAATGCGCCCGGGCATCGTGCATCGCCTGGATAAGGATACCAGCGGCCTGCTGCTGGTGGCCAAGGACGATCAGACCCACGCTGCGCTCAGCCGCGATCTGAGCGAGCGCAAAATGGAAAAGCATTATTACGCCGTGGTGGCGGGCGTCATGAAGGAGGACGCTGGCGTCGTGGACGCGCCCATCGGCCGCAGCAGCGCCGACCGCAAAAAGATGGCGGTCACGCCGGAGGGCAGGCCCTCCCGCACCGAATGGAGGCTGCTGCGCCAATGGCCCGACCGCGCGCTGCTGGACGTGCACCTGATCACCGGCCGCACCCACCAGATCCGCGTGCACATGAGCAGTATCCACCACCCCGTGCTGGGCGATCCCATCTACGGCCATAAAAACATGCCCAAAGCCCCGCGGCTGATGCTGCACGCCTATTCCCTCAGCTTTACCCATCCCGCCACCGGCGAGCGCATGACCTTCACCGCCCCGCCGGAGGCATGCTTCGGGGTGGAAGAATAAAAAAACAACCCGCCGGCCGGAACACCGTTTCCAGCCGGCGGGTTGTTTCTGAGGAAAAGCGTTACATGGTATCGTCCGCCGCGTAATCAGCCAGCGCCTTTCCATACCGATCTGAAAAATACAGCCTGGAATACAGGTACGGCTCGCCGTTCGCCGCGTTGACCGTGGCGATGTCCTTGTACTCCGGGTTTTTGAACACCTGGTCCAGCGCGCGCTCCAACTGGGGCCGCGTCATGTAGTAGGGATGCTCCATGAAGTACGTGTACGCCGTGGAGGCTGGATAGGTCCTGCAGTTGAAGCGCACCATCTCGGCGATGGTGCGGGGCCAGTCCTTTTCAAGCACCAGCATGGCGATGCCGGCGTAATTATCGGTCATATAGCGGCTGGAATAATAATACCGGTCCTTTTCTCCCTTGACCGTGGTGATATCGCCGAAGGCTTCATCGGCCTTCATGGCCTGCGCGAGCGCGTCCCAGCCTTCGGTCTCGCCCTTCAGCCGGGTTTCCGGCAGCAGCTCGGCCTCCCGGGAGCTCTGCCTGATCCGATCGGCCAGCCGCTCGGCTTCGCTTTTTTCCGGGATCACCGTCGGCGCGTCCTCCTCAAAGGGCTTGAACGGGACCTCCACCTCCGGCAGGCTGTTCAGATAATCGATCAGCTCCGGCTTTTCCGGGCCGTTATCCGCTTTTGAAAACAGCTTCATGTCGCTTACAGCTCCTCGATTTGATCGGCCAGCGCCTGGGCGTATTCCTCGGTGAAGTAATCGCTGGAATACAGGTAGGCGGTCCCGTCGCTGGCGCGGGTCTGGCGAATGTCGGCGTATTCGGGCAGGCTTTCCATGATCCGCGTGTTTTCGCTGACCTCCTCCGGTGTCATCCGGTAGGGCGACTGTTCAAAGTAATGGGCCGGGGTGGAGGCGGGATAGGTCCGGCAGTTGTACCGGATCATTTCAGCCATCATCCGCGGATAGTTCTTTTCCATGGACAGCATGGTGATCATGGCGAAAAAGTCCGACATTTCGTTGACCGAATAATAGTAAACGTCGCGGCTCCCCTCAATGGTCACGATATCCCTGTTCGCGGCGGACTGCGCCATCTCCCGCATATAGCGCGGCATCTCGGCATCCTGCGCCATCAGCGCGTGAACGCCCGTCAGGATCCCGCAATTGGCGTTCTGGCGAATGAATCCGGCCAGGATATCGCCCACGCAGGTGGGCGCGGCCTCTTCGCGCGCGCTTTCCCCGGCATCCTCCAGGTATTCCTGACCAAATCCGGGCTTGCGTCTTCCAAACAACGGCATAGCGTCCTCCCAATGCATGAAAACGCTCCGGTGAAAGCAGGAAGCTTTCACCGGGGTTTTATCAGATCAGTTCCATTTCCTCCAGCTTGTCCGCCATATCGGCCAGGCCAAACTTTTCCAGTGTGGCGCGGGTGGGAATGCCGGTTTCGGGGTTCCAGCCCATGGCCTCGTAGAACATGGTCAGCGCCTTTTCCCAGTCCTCCCGGTCCATCTTGTCGGTGCCCGGCTCGAAGGCCTTCATATCGGGATCCTTGTCAAAGATCCAATCGTTCAGCTTGTCATGGCTCGTGCGCATGTTGGTGACGCCCTCGTGGATCTTGAAGGACATGGCCGTCATGCCGCGCAGCATATGGGTAACGCGCTCCATATCGAAGAGGATGCGCTCCATGGTCCATTCCTCGCCGGTGATGGCGGTCATATACTTGGCGTCCAATTCGATATCGCCCTTATAGCCCCGGGCCTTGGAGGGAGACAGCGTCATGGGGTACATCCAGTCGCACAGCGTGGCGCTGTCATGCCATTGCTTTTCCAACAGCGCCCATTTTCCCAGCTTTACCTTGTTCTCGTTCACCGACGTGTACGCCTTGGGCGCGTCGCAGCAGCCCTCGCCAAAGAAGTCCTCCAGCACGGGCTTGATCACCGCTTCATAGGGAGAGCCCGAACGGACGATATTGCTCAGCACATGGTCGGTGCAGTCGCGGTTGAAGATCAGGTTGTACATCAGGCCGCTCTGCCAGCTTTCGTCAAAGCAATGATGCTTTGGGAACCCGCCGTGGGTGATGTTCCAGTTATAATCGGTATCGCACAGATTGTAGTAATCCAGGCCCCACTCATTGCGGCTGGCGTCGTCCAGACCCCAGGCTTTGAGCAGCTGATAGGTGCCCTCGCCCAGACGGCTGATCTCGCCCTCCTTGCGGGCGATACGGCCCAGGATTTCATCCATCCAGCGCGGATCGCAGTCCCGCATCATCTGCCAGGGGATGGAATCGTATTCCTCCTTGGGCAGCACCTTTTCCAGGATGCCGTGGTTGTAGCAGTAATTGAACTCATGGGGCATGTTCAGATAGTTTTCCCACAGGCCCAGGTCGTCCAGCACGTAAGAGCCGTGGAAGCGGAGGATCATCAGCGAATCGCCTTCCTCCCGAAAGTCCTTCTTGGTGCCTTCCGCGTAGAACAGCTTGGGCGTAGTACCCGTGGGCGAGCAGGTGTTGGATACCTTGGTGGGCAGGTCATACTCGGCCAGCACGTCGCAGTCGTACTGGCTGTAGCAGCGGATGGGGCAGGAGGAGCAGCCGCTCATCTTCACCACATACTTGCTGGCCTTCTCGCCCTGATCGTACATGAATTTGCTGGTGCGGTAGGAGATCTTGTTGATATCGCCCACAGGCTGCTCCCCGGTATCGATGGGGCCGTGAGGCGCGTTACCCCATACCACGCCCGGCGCGCCCTGCCAGCGGTTTTTGGAGGTGGAGGAATATTCCGCCCAGGACTGAGGGTTCTTGGGGACGTTGTGGTTATTGTTCGCGCCCACCAGCTCGCGCAGCATGTAATCGCACAGCTCCTTATGCTTCACGGGATCGGCGATCTTTACAGCGCCGGTGCCGCGGATGGCAATGGCTTTCAGGTTCTTCGCGCCGAAGGCCGCGCCTATGCCCGCGCCTGCCGCGTTGCCCACGGCGTTGACCAGCACCGACATGTTCACCAGGTTTTCGCCGGCGGGGCCGATGGAGGCCACGTCAAATTCCGGCCCGCACTCATGGGCGATCACCTTGTTGCTGTTGAAGGTGCCGGTGCCCCATACGTGGGAAGCATCCTCCAGAGACACCTTTTCATCTTCTATTTTCAGGTATACGGGTTTTTCGCTGCGGCCCTCCAGAATAATGGCGTCGTAGCCGGCGAATTTCATATTCTGCGCCAGATGGCCGCCCATATGGGCGTCTACCACCGAATAGCCGCGGCTCCAGGAGGAAAGCAGCGTGATATTGGTGCGGCCCGCGCAGGGTACGCCCGAAGCCGTCAGCGGGCCCACGCCGATGATTACCTTGGCCTCCGGGCTGTGGGGATCGGTTTCCATGGGCACCTCGTCCCACATCACCTTATAGCCGATCCCCAGGCCGCCGATATAGTCCTTGTATTTGGGCAATGTATCCTCAAAGGCAAATGTGCCGTCCGTCAGGTTGACGCGCAGGATCGTTCCCGCCCAGCCGTTGATACCGTTTTTCGCAGACATCGATCATCCCTCCTTTTCTTTAAACCGCCTGGGAGGCCGCCATGACCTCATCCCAGGGTACAATGGAAAGCGCGCCGGAGGGACAGCCCGCTACGCACGCGCCGCACTGGATGCACTTGGAGGATTTGTGGGTCACCGGGTTTACCGTAGGCATATGCCAGGGACAGGCCTGGGTGCACATGCCGCAGCCCACGCACTTTTCGGTATCGATGCGCTTGATGCCGTTATCATCTGCATAGATCGCCTTCATGGGGCAGGCGTTGGCGCAAGCGGGATCGGCGCACTGGCGGCATGTATCCGGGAAATAGGTCCACTTATCCTCGGTATACAGGCCGGTGTCGTTGCGGCTGGCAAACAGGTTGCGCGTCACCTTGACGCGGGACATGTAGCTGGATACGCAGCCGTCGTTTACCAGGGTGCAGTTGAGCTCGCAGCGCTGGCAGCCGGTGCACTTATCGGTGTTGACCACCAGCAGGCCCTTGGCCAGGGCGAAGGTCGTCACTGCGCCGGAATCCACTTCGGCCTGTGAAGTGCCCAGCGCGTTCAGCATGGTGGCAGAGAGGGTCAGACCAGCCAGACACTTGCCGGAAATCTTCATAAATTGCCGGCGCGTCATTTCCTTGGTCATGAATCCCTTTTCCGTGGTATGGGACATAACGCACTCCTCCTTCATAGAATCCGCAAGCGTTTTCCTTTGCAACGGCGGGCAAAGCGATTGCTCGCTTCACCTAATGGCCGGCGGGGCCGCGTGGGTCGGGCCGGCTCGGAAAGCAATTGAGGACGTTTTGCTCATCTTAAACCTTGATACGGCGCGAAGGTCAATATGGCTTTCATGAAAAAAGCGAGAGAATTTGGCCTGTATTATCGCATAAAATCCGCTTCTGACGTATAAAAAACGGAATTTCAAGCGGCAAAATGTCCGCCCTGCGCGCCTGGGACTTGTCCCATCCCCGCAAACTATGATATAATATGAATGTTTGTTAAGGTTTACCGTGGAGGGGATCCGATGAAACGCTATACGATCCAGGATTTTTCCGACCGCTGCGGCGTCAGCGCGGCGCGGCTTCGCCATTATGAAAAGCTTGGCATCATCCAGCCCCAGCGCGATCAGCAGAACCGGTATCGGTTTTATACCGACCAGAACCTGCTGGATATCCAGCGCATCGGCATGCTGCAAAGCATTGGCGTTCCGCTGGGCCAAATGAAGTTTCAGGAGCATGCCGACGCGCCCAGCCTTTTTCGCCGGCAGGTGCAGGACAGGATCACCGATCTGCGGGATCAGATCGATCGCCTGAACACCCAGCTGAAAATGATGATGGATATCGAAATGCGGCTCCCCGAGATGGAAACCGATCACTGCCGCGAATGGTTTTCCCTTCCCTATTACGCGCTGTATTACGACGAATGCCAAGACCCAAGCCTGATGGCCAATTGGATGGGGCTGATGCCCTACGTGCTCTCCTTTTCCAGCATTTCAATGGATCAGCTGCTGGGCGGCGCGTCGCCGCTGCATGCCAGGCTGGGCCTGGCCATCGTGGAAAAGCATCTGTATTCCCTGCCCTTGCGCATCGAGCCGCCTGTGCTGCATATCGACGGGTTTTCCGGGATCCGCTGTATCGTCAAGCTGCGGGACGCGCTGAATCCCTCCCGGGAAGAGTTTCAGCAGATATTCGATTTCCTGAAACGGACAAACCAAAGAATCGCCGGGGACATGCTGTTGGGCGTCCGGGGCAGCGACGCCGATGAAAACGGGCCGTTTTATTACACGCGGATCCTGCTGCCGACCGAAACCCGCTGATTGCCGCGGGACGTCCGCGCTTGACGGGAAAATGCGATTTATATATAATTGGATACGCAAAGACAATGCGCCGCCATCCGGGCGGCGCCGCGTACAAAGGAGCAGCATATGAAAGCCTTGATCCTCAATTCGGGTATGGGCAGCCGCATGGGCGTGCTGACCAGCGAGCATCCCAAATGCATGACCGAGATCGCGGGGCATGAAACCATCCTGAGCCGCCAGCTCAAGCAGCTGCACGAGGCCGGCATCGACGACGTGGTGATCACCACCGGTCTGTTTGACGGCGTGCTGGTGGACTATTGCCGGAGCCTGGGACTGCCGATGCATTTCACCTTCGTCAAAAACCCGGATTACCGGGAAACCAACTATATCTATTCCATTTACTGCGCGCGGGAAAGCCTGCATGATGATATCCTGCTGATGCACGGCGATCTGGTGTTTGAAAACACCGTGCTGGACGCCGTGCTGGCCCATGAGGGCAGCTGCATGACGGTGAGCAGCGCCGTTTCCCTGCCCGAAAAGGACTTCAAGGCTGTGATCCTGGACGGAAAGATTCAAAAAGTGGGCGTTGAATTCTTTGATCATGCCCTGGCCGCCCAGCCGCTGTATAAGCTGACGCGCGCGGACTGGCAGGTATGGCTGGATGAAATCTGCGCCTTCTGCCAGGCCGGCGAGCGCAAATGCTACGCGGAAAAGGCCATGAACCGGGTATCGGACCGCATGAACCTCCTGCCCCTGGACGTGGGCAGCCAGCTGTGCGCCGAGGTGGATAACCCCGACGATCTGTCCCTGGTCAGCGCGCGGCTTCACCAGGTTGAAAACCGAACGGTATATATGTGCTTTGCCAGCGATATCCTGCACAGCGGACACATCGCCATCATCCGCAAGGCCCAGCGTCTGGGCAGGCTGATCATCGGCGTGCTCAGCGACGAGGCCGTATCGGGCTACAAGCGCTATCCGCTGGTGCCTGCCAGCGAACGAAAGGTCATGATGGAAAACATCGCCGGGGTATGCCGGGTGGTGGAGCAGCGGACGCTGAGCTACCGGGAAAACCTGCTTGAATACAAGCCCGATATCGTGGTGCACGGCGACGACTGGGTGACCGGCTTTCAGAAGCCCATCCGGGACGAGGTGCTGCAGATCCTCCATTCCTACGGCGGCAGGCTGGTGGAATTTCCCTATTCCAGCGACGATAAATACAAAGAGATGGCCAGCCGCATCCGCGCCGACCTGGCCATGCCCGATATCCGCCGGGGGCGCCTGCGCCGGGAAATAGAGATCAACGGCCTGGTCACCGCCATGGAGGCGCACGACGGCCTTACCGGCCTGGTGGTGGAAAACGCCAAGGTATACCAAAACGGCGGCGCGCATCAGTTCAACGCCATGTGGGTCTCTTCGCTGTGCGACAGCACGGCCAAGGGCAAGCCCGATATTGAGCTGGTGGATATGACCAGCCGCTTCCGCACCATTGAGGATCTGATGGAGGTCACCACCAAGCCCATCATTTTTGACGGCGATACCGGCGGTAAAACCGAGCATTTTGTTTATACTGTGCGCTCGCTGGAGCGGCTGGGCGTATCCATGGTGATCATTGAGGACAAGACCGGGCTCAAAAAGAACAGCCTGTTCGGCACCGAGGTGGAACAGACCCAGGACAGCATCGAGAACTTTTCCGAAAAGATCCGCGCGGGCAAGCATGCCCAAAAGACCAAGGAATTCATGATCTGCGCCCGCATCGAAAGCCTGATCCTGGAACGCGGCATGGAGGACGCGCTCAAGCGCGCCTTCGCCTTCACCGCCGCCGGCGCCGACGCCATCATGATCCACAGCCGCCGCAAGGATCCCGCGGAAATATTTGAATTCATTGAAAAATTCCGGGCCCAGGATCCCGCCACCTACCTGGTGGTGGTGCCCACGAGCTTCAATTCCGTCACCGAGGAGGAATTCAAGCGCCGGGGCGTCAATGTGGTGATCTACGCCAACCAGCTCATGCGCGCCGCCGTGCCCGCCATCCAGAACGCCGCCCGCATGATCCTGGAAAACCACCGCGCCCAGGAATGCGACAGCATGCTCATGCCCTTCCAGGAGATCATCCGCATGATCCCGGAGGAAGACTGACGCCGATGATCCTGCGGAGCAGTCCCGGCGCGGCCATCAGTAAGCACTGATTTTCGGCGATTGGACAAACAGAAATTTGATGGGGAGGGGAACGATAAGGGGCGCTGCCCCTTAAAAACCCTGCCAGGGAGGGAAGGCTGTCCGGGGCCTTCCGGCCCGCTTCTCGCTGAAAACCATCCCAAGGGAAGGTTTTCCGGGCGCTCGAAGCCCCCAGACCCGGCAGTTGCGGATGTTGTTTGGCGTTGTGAACTAGCAATTTCCCGCAGCAAATTGGAAATGGTTTGGTGTAAAGAGCACACCGGAAATACGCGATCAACAAAAATAACCCAGACTCGAGCAAGCTCGGTCTGGGCATTTCTGTATGATCGCTATGACGCTATTGCGTCATTGACGTCGGCAAGCCGCCGTCATTTCCGGTGCGGGTGATGCGTAGAAACTTTCGATATCAATCCCCAGTCTGAGGTCGGCACGCGAAGCGGGCCGAGGATTGCGCAGCAATCCCGAAAAAGGCAAGAGACGGCAGATGGAGCTTGCTCCGATCTGACGCCTCTCGCCTTTTTCATTGGCCTCAGACGGCCTCTTTGCGCCAATCCAAAAGCTAAACTGGCGGAAGTTGCTTGAAAGTGTCGTTAACCTTGTTCGCCGGGATGGGTGCAGGGGGCGAAGTCCCTTGCCGCAGAGCTCGAGGCCGCGGAGGCCTCGAACGTCTTCCCGTTAAATTTCTGTTTTTTTCGATATATCGTTTTGTCGGGTTTAGTATTACTCCCCGGCTTTGAGCGCTTCCACCATATCGATGCGGCGGTTTTTACGGGCGACCATCCAGCCCACGATCAGCGATACGCCAAAGGTCAGGGCCACGCTGAAGAGGATGGTGACCGGGCCGATGACCATAAACAATTCATACTCTCCGGCCAAGGCGCGCAGCAGCACGGCCACAACGGCGATGCCCGCCGGCAGGCCGACGGCCACGCCCAGGATGGTGAGCCACAGGTTTTGACTGATCAGCAGGTGGCCGATCTTGCGGTCGCGGAAGCCCAGCACCTTGAGAGTGGCCAATTCGCGGCTGCGCTCCACATAGCTCATGACACCCAGGGTGTAGAGCACCACGATGCCCAGCACCACGGCGGCCACCACCAGCAACAGCACCATGGCCTGCATGATATCCATAAAGCTGTCGTAGCTTTCCATCAGCGTCCTTTGATCCTGGACGCCCGAAACAAGAGAGGATACGGGGACCTGGGCCTGATCGACGTTGGTATAGATGGCGTTGATGGTATAGGGGACGCCCAGGCTGTCGGCGCAGGCCGCCGTCATGGCGACGCATTCCACCATGCTGGAGCGGATATAGCCCGCCACGCGTACCTGGTAGGTTTCCTCGCTGCCGTAGGGAGAGAAGGAAATGGTATCGCCGATGGCGGCGGTATCGGTCAGGCGCAGACACAGATAAGCGCCGTCGTCCATCAGGCGCACGGACTGATTATCCTTATCCACAAAGCCGATCCTGCCATTGCCGGCGTCAAACACCTGCAGCGTTACGGTTTTGCTGTTGTAATTGATGCCCTCGTCGGCTTCCCAGTCGCCGGAAAGCTGCTCAGCCAAAGCGATGGCTTCGGCGTTTTTAGCGCTGTCGCTCAGATTGACCTTGGTGGCGTAGGTACTGATCTTTCGATCCAGCGTATCCAGGAAGCCGTTCATGGTATCCTGCATGCCCAGGCCGCCCACCAGCAGGATCATGCAGCCGATGACGCCCACCAGCGTCATGGCGCTGCGGCTCTTATGACGCGCCAGATCCCGCAGGTTCCAGCGGGCGCCGAAGGGCAAACGGTGGAACAGGCGAAGCTTTTCCAGCCTGCTCTTTTTCATGGCTTTGGGGGTGTAGGGGCGCAGAGCGTCGGCCGCCGTGCCCCGCAGCAAGCGCTTGACCGAAAGATAGCTGATGCCGGTGAGCACGGTCACGATCGCCGCCAGCAGCGGCCAGCAGAAGCCGGGCATGACGTTTTTCCAGTCCGGCATATCAAAGTATGTGCCCATCATGCCGTTTTCGCTCATGATCATGCCGCAAATGCCGTAGCCCAGGGCGATGCCCAGCGCCGTACCCGCAAGGCCGATGAACAGGCCATAGCCGGTATAATGGCGCAGGATGCGCCGATCCCGGAAGCCCAGGGCCTTGAGCGTGCCGATCTGTACCTTTTCATTGGCGGCGATGCGCTGCATGGTGGTGACCATGGTGAGCACGCCGATGGCCAGAAACAGCACGGGCAGGATGCTGCCCATGGTTTTGCCTTCCTCCATTTCGCCCCGGGACTCCATATAGGGCACGTGCTCGTTTTTGCTGGTCATCAGCGTGGTGCGGCCCAGCGCCTGATTGACGAGCGGTTCAAGCTCGGCCTTCTCCAGGCCGGAGCGAACGTTGATCTGGGGATAATAATCCAGCAGGATCACGCTTTTCAGCTTTTTAGGGCTGATATAGGCGAAGCCAAACTGATTGAAATCGGGCATTACCTGGTTTTCGTCGGCCACGCAGATCATCTGCTCGCCGCTTTTGACGAGGCCCACTACTTGCCCGGAAAACTTGAAATGGCTGTACGTCAACGTGAGGGTATCGCCCAGGGAGACGCCGTTCTTTTTTGCGAAGGTATCCGACAGCCAGATGCCGTCGCCCTGGCTGTCGTAGGGATCGCCCTCAATGAGATAGGGGATGGATACCGTGGGCTCCTCCATGACGTTCAGGGCCAATTGCTTTGTGCTGTCCTTGATGCCCACGTTGACCGTCAGGTATCGGGTGGCGGCGTCCACGCCGTCGATGGCCTGTACCGCCGCGGCCTGCTTTTTGGAAAAGCCCGACGCGCTGTACAGGCGGTAATCGGCGTAGAGCGTGTCCTCAAAGAATTTGCCCGTGTCGACTTCGATGGTTTTCCATTCCATGTTGAAGCCCACAAAGATGCCCACGCCAATGGCCACCATGATGATCATGCTGATGAACTGGGCTTTATATTTCCAGGCCGTGCGAAGCAATTTTTTCAGCAGCATATCACCACTCCACTTCGTCGGCGGTCAGGGGATGGGCTTGTTCCTCCATGGAGCGGATCCTGCCGTTTTTGACCCGGATCACCACGTCCGCCATTTTGGCGATATTCTGGTTATGGGTGACGATCACGATGGTTTTGCCGTGCTCCCGGGCCATCTTGAGCAGGAGCTTGAGCACCATGACGCCGGTTTCGCTGTCCAGCGCGCCGGTGGGCTCGTCGCACAGCAGGATGCGGGGATTTTTGGCCAGCGCCCTTGCGATGGAGATGCGCTGCTGCTCGCCGCCCGATAGCTCGACGGGAAAATTGTTCAGATGGTCGCTGAGCCCCACCTCTTCGATCATCTGGGTGGCTGAAATATAGTTGGGCGATATCTCCTGTACCAAGCGCACGTTTTCATGCACGGTCAGGGTGGGGATCAGGTTGTAAAACTGAAATACAAAGCCCACGGTGGAGGCGCGGTAATCGGCCAGCTCATTGGCGGAAAGCTTTGATATATCCTTGCCGCATACCGTGATAGCGCCTTTGGTGGGGCTGTCCAGGCCGCCCAGCAGGTTCAGCAGGGTGCTTTTGCCCGCGCCGCTGGGCCCCAGGATCACCACGAATTTGCCCTCGTCCAGTGAAAAGCTTACGTCATCCAGCGCGTTCAGCACATGATCGCCGCTGGTATAGGTACGGGTTACATTTTTAAATTCCACGATCGACATGCGTTAGCCTCCCTTAGTTAGTTTTCTATAACTAACTCCTAATGTAATACACCTTTTTGCGCCTGTTGTCAAGGAAAGAATGGGTTTTTGCGCAAAAAGCGGAAGGAGATAATCACTCCTTCCGCCCGGATATATCAACGCGCAGTGCCCAGCGCCCGGCTGAGGGCCTGCTCCACCCGCGCCAGCGTTTCCAGGGACACCGTGCCCAGGCATGCTTTCAGCCTGCGCTTTTCCAGCGTACGCACCTGCTCGCAAAGCACCTGGGAGGGCTGACTCAGTCCGCCCTCCGGCGGCTCCACCGGCACGTGGGTGGGCTGGCCGGGACGCTTCCGGCGCGAGGTGAGGGGCACCACGATCACCGTGGGGCTCGATTGATTTCCAAGATCATTCTGCACGATCAGCACAGGGCGCACGCCGCCCTGTTCCGAGCCGAGCACGGGATCGAGGTCTGCGCGGTATACTTCTCCGCGCCGCATGGAACTCACATCCCGTTTTTCATGAGCGGGAAAACCCTCCCGCAGTTTCATCCTATGCGGGAGGGCCAGAAAGGTTTGCGGTTTTTCAATTGTTGAAATAATCCACCGAGTCGGCGTTGGGATATCTGTCGTACATCCAGGTGATATAGGTATCGTTATCATGGGAGTTGACGATGCGCTTGAAGAAGCTGTCATGGCCGGTGAAGGTATGGTATACCTGCTCCAGCTTGCCCAAGGTTGAGGAGGGGATCACCTCCACCTTCGCGCTGTTTTCCATCATGGCGTCCAGCAGACCCTGCACCGCATCGGCAACGCTCCGCGGGCAGGAGGTTTTCCAATAGGCTTTCAGGGCCGTCACCAGTGCCACCCGGTTTGTCTCGGGGATGTCGGCGAGCAAATCGATCAGCGGCTCGATATCCGACAGCGTGTTTACCTCCCGGGCGGGGAAATGGGGATTTTGCACGGTGCTGCCGGTGTATACGTTGACCGTTCCGTAGCGGCCATAGCCCTAGTTCAGCAGCGGCACGTTGGTCACGATATCGCCCACGATATTGTATACTTCAACCGTGCCCTTGGCCGAGGAAGCAGAAACATCGCTGGTTTTAAATACGTTGGGGCAGGCAAAGCAGGCGGCGTAGATATCCTCCGGCGCAAATTTCTTCTCCGGATCGAAGTTCGCCTCCGCCAGCAGCTTTCCGCCCAGGATATTGGCGACGGCGGCGCCGAGGCTGTGGCCCGTTACCCATACACGGTCGGGCATGTAGGTTTTGCCCTCGGCGCGCGGGCGGATGGAATCGATCTCGGTCCGGTAATCCATAAAGGCGTCCATGACGGCTTCCGCAGCCTTCATGAAGCCGGAATGGAAGCTGCCGCTGCCCATGTCCAGATCCAGGAGCCATTGATCGACGGAGTTCATGATCGTGCCCTCCACGCCGATGACCCACAGGCGGTTATAGGTGCCGTCCACATTCTCGATATCCTTCCACATCAGGCCGCAGCGGATCACCGTGGGATCGCCCACCTTCCGGTAATCGCGCATATAGGCGTCCTTGACAAAGCCCGTAGCCGAACCGTAGATTTCGGAGGCGAGACGCATGGACCAGTAGGCGCGCTTGGGCGCATTGACCGTAACGCCGCGGGAGAACAGCGGGTCCAGGCGCACGTTGTCCGGGTTATTCTTGGGATTGCTGCAGAACATGCGCCGCTCGCTTAGCGTTTCGGTTTGGCCGTGGGCGGTGATCCTCAGCACAATATTGAAATGATGGTTTTCATCCTCGCTGGCAAACCTGCCAAAGTATTGCGCGATTTCATCCAGATTCAGGCTTTTTGCGTTGGGCTGCGCCGAATATTCCTTCCGTTCTCCGGTCTCCTCGTTTTCCAGGCTGGCGTAAACGCCGGTGATCGGGTAATTGGCGGTCAGCGTGCCGGACAGGCGCACGTATTCCATCGGATATACATAATTGTTGGGCAGCAGCGCTTGATCGGTATAGATCCGCAGCGGCGGCTCCTTTACCTGGAAGGTAACGGTATAGAAGGTTTCGGCGGATTTGGCCGTGCTGCCGCTCAGCGTCAGCCGGTAGCTGCCCAAGGGCAGGCTGCACAGATCCAGCCTGTTGCTCAGCGTGCCGTACAGCGGATATGTGCCGCTCTGGGGATCGGCGCTGAAATTGACGATTTCCAATCCCGTTCCGGCGTTGACGAGCAGGGCCGATACGTTGGTCAGCGTATAATTGGAAACCACCGATCCCAAAAGGGTGTAGGTTTCTCCCTGGTAAACCACGCTGGGAGGGTTGCTGCCGGCCACGGACAGATAATAATACCTGATCTCGTTCTCCTGGGCGTGCCGCAAGGCGACGGAGCCGTATTCGCACCAGATTTCCAGGGCGGAGGAATGGCCGGAAAACGCGTTGTTTCCGATCACGCTCACGCTTTGAGGAATGTAGATGCGGGTCAAGCCGGTGCAATCCCGGAACGCGCATTCGCCAATTGCAGTCACCGTATACGGAAGATCGAGGTCCTCAAGCGACGCCGCGCGGCTGAAAATATTCGCAGCGATGGCGGTTAGCCCCTCCGGGAAGGAAACGTTTTTGAAGTTGGGGCATTGATAAAAGGTTCCCTTTTCGCCGTTGCTATAATATACCGAGCTGACCGTTTTCAGATTCTTTGGATAATGGAAGCTGGTCAAAGAAGCGCAGCCCTGGAACACGCCGTGTTCATGATTGGTGTTTCCCAGTACCTCCACAGAATCCGGCAAATCGGCCTCCAGCAGCGACGTACAGTTATTGAACGCGCCGCCGCAAATGGTTTTCAGACCGTTGTTAAAGTCCACGTTCCCCAGCGAAGTGCAGCCCTGGAACGCGTAGCTGCCCACAGTTTC
>JAFUDW010000028.1 GCA_017464225.1 Clostridia bacterium
ATCCACCAGCCGGATGCCCCGGCCGGTCAGCACGGCGGCGGCTTTCTTTTCATCCGCCACTTTGAAGATCATATACGCGCCGTTGATATTCTTGCCGCCCTGGAAAGCGTACATGTATTCCACGTTCACGCACTCCTCGGTCAATATCTGGAGCACCTGGTTCAATCCGCCGGGAACGTCGGGGATCACCACGCCCAGCACGTTGGTGATGCTGTATACAAAGCCCATATCCTTGAGAACGGTGGATGCCCGGTATACATCGTCCACGATGATGCGCACGATGCCGAAATCACTGGTTTCAGCCAGCGTGAAGGCGCGCATATCGATGCGGTTTTCAGCCAGCACGGTGGTCATGGAGAGCAGCGCGCCGGGCTTGTTTTCCATAAAAACGGAGATCTGCTTTACGCTCATTTTGATGCCTCCTCAAATTTTGCGTTTGTCGATGACGCGAACAGCCTTGCCTTCGCTCCGTACAATGGATTTGGGCGCCACCAGCGTTACCTTGGCTGTCAGGCCCAGCATGGCGCGCAGGCCTTCCACCAGCTTCTTCTGCCGTTCGGAGATTTCGCCCATGCTGTCGGTGAACATTTCGGGCGTCATTTCCACCTGTACGTCCAGCGTATCGGTGTTGCGCACGCGATCCACAATGATCTGGTAGTTGGCCGGGTAACCCTGGTTGAGCAGAACGGTTTCGATCTGGGAGGGGAATACGTTGACGCCGCGGATGATCAGCATATCGTCTGTGCGGCCCATGGGCTTGCTCATCTTGACATGCGTCCGGCCGCAGGGGCATTTTTCATGGCTCAGCACGCAAATGTCCCGGGTACGGTAGCGCAGCAGGGGGAAAGCCCGCTTGGTGATGGCGGTAAATACCAGCTCGCCCTGCTGCCCGTCGGGCAGCACTTCGCCGGTTTCGGGATTGATCACCTCGGCGATGAAGTGATCCTCATTGATATGCATGCCAGTTTGGGCGGAGCATTCAAAGGCCACGCCGGGGCCGCTGAGCTCGGTGAGCCCGTAGATATCATATGCCTTGATGCCCAGGGTATCCTGGATGCTCTGGCGCATCTCCTCACTCCAGGCCTCGGCGCCGAAGATCCCAGCCTTGAGCGGGATCTGATCGGGCGTTAGACCCATTTCCTTCATGGTCTCGCCAATATAGGCGGCATAGGAAGGCGTGCAGCACAGGATGGTGGCGCTCAGATCGCGGATGAACATGATCTGCCGTTCGGTATTGCCGCTGGAAGTGGGAATAGTAAGGCAGCCCACCTTGTGGCTGCCGCCGTTAAGGCCGGGGCCGCCGGTGAAAAGACCGTAACCATAGGATACCTGGCAAACGTCTTCGTTGCTGCCGCCTGCCGCCACGATCGCGCGGGCGCAGCAGTCCTCCCAAAGATCGATATCGGCCTGGGTATAGAAGGCTACCACGCGTTTGCCTGTGGTGCCGCTGGTGGATTGGATGCGCACGCAGTCCTTGAGCGGCGCGCCCATCAGGCCATAGGGGTAAGCTTCCCGCAAATCAGCTTTGCTGAGAAAGGGGAGTTTGTGCAGATCCTCGACGCCCTGTATATCCTCTGGCGTCAGACCTTTTTCTTCCATCTTTTTGCGGTAATAGGGCACGTTCTCCCATACGTGGCGCACCTGGGCCACAAGACGTTCGTCCTGCCAGGCTTTGATTTGTTCCCGGGAGGCGGTTTCGATTTCCGGTTGATAATAGCGCTCCATTCTTTCACCCTTTCTTTGACGATCAATCAGGCTGATCTTTCGATTTTACCAACCCCTGGCGTTCAATCACCTCGCGCATGGTGCCGCCCGCATCGTTTTCCAGGATGTTCCTGCGTACGCGGCTGATGGTTGCGCTGCTTGCGCCTGTTTTTTGGAGGATCTCCAGGTATACCTGATCCTGCAAAAGATAGGTAGCCACGTCATAACGCTGTTCCATGCTCCTCAGTTCGCCCGGTGTGCACAGGTCGTCAAAAAAGCGGCAGCACTCGTCCAAATCCTTCAAATCCAGGATTGCCTTATACAAGGCGATACTGCGCTCTTTTTTTGATCCCTTCATCGCTTTCAGCCTTCCTCTCCACCATATCATGATATAATTATATTAACACATTAAAGCACGAAAGTAAATGCATGTATCTGTTTTTATTTGGCGTCAGTGCAAAGATACGGGAGATCGGTAAAACTGGATATGAAAAAAAGCCGGATTGCCGCATGGGTGCGGCAGTCCGGCTTTTCCAATTATCGGGAATCATATTTCCTTTTTGGCAAAGTTGAAGTAGCGCTTGGCGTTGCCATAGCTGATATCGGAAATGATTTCTTTGAGCGTCTCCATATCGTCGGGGAAGAAGCCTTCCTCTACCCACTGGCCGAAGATGCGGCACAGGATCCGGCGGAAATATTCATGGCGAGGATAGCTCAGGAAGGAGCGGCTGTCGGTCAGCATGCCGATGAAGCCGGCCAGATAGCCCAGATTGGCCAGGGACTTGAGCTGTTCGCTCATGCCGTCAAAATGATCGTTGAACCACCAGGCGGAGCCGTGCTGGATATAACCGACGGCCTCGTCGCTCTGGAAGCAGCCCAGGATGGAATCGATGGCGGCGTTGTCGTTGGTGTTCAGGCTGTACAGGATGGTGCGGGGCAGCTTGTCCGCGTCCTTGAGAGCGCCCAGGAAAGCGGCGGTCTGCGCCGAAGGCGCGTAATTATCCACACAGTCAAAACCGGTGTCGGGGCCCATCTGACGGAACATGATGGGATTGTTGTCGCGGCGGCAGCCATAGTGCAGCTGCATTGCCCAGCCGCGGTCATGATACTCGCCGGCCACAAAGGTCATGAAGGCATACTTGAAGATGGCTTCCTCCTGGACGGTGGGCAGCTTGCCGTTCAGACGGGCGGCAAAGATGGTTTCGATCTCCTTATCGGTGGCGGGCGCGTACATCACATAGTTCAGCGCATGGTCGCTGAGCTTGCAGTTGTGCGCGGCAAAGAAGTCCAGGCGGGCATGCAGCGCTTTTTTCAGATCCTCAAAGGACGCGATGCGCATATCGGCGGCCTTTTCCAGCTGGGCCAGGTAATCCAGATAAGTCTCCTTTTCCAGGTTCATGGCCTTGTCCGGACGCCAGGCAGGCAGCACGGTCACAGGGAAGGTTTTGTCTGCGTCCAACTTTTCATGCCATTCCAGGCTGTCGATGGGATCGTCGGTGGTGCAGATCGTATCCACGTTGCTCATCATGATCAGCCCGCGGCTGGTGTAGCCTTCGCTTTGCAGCTTCTCATTGGCGATCTTCCAGACTTCGGGAGCGGTCTTCTTGTTCAGAATGCCGTCATAGCCAAAGAAGCGGCGCAGCTCCAGATGGCTCCAGTGATGCAGGGGATTGCCGATGGCTTTGCCCAGCACTTCGGCGTACTTTTCAAACTTCTCATAATCGCTGGCGTCGCCAGTGATGTACTTTTCGGGCACGCCCGCGCTGCGCATCAGGCGCCACTTATAGTGATCGCCGCCCAGCCAAACCTGGGTGATGTTTTCATAGCGGATGTCCTCGTAGATCTCCCGGGGGCTCAGATGGCAATGATAATCGATGATAGGGCACTTTTCGGAGGCGTCGTGATACAGCACGCGGGCGGTCACGGTATCAAGAAGGAAATCCTTATCAAGAAATGCTTTCATTCCATTTTCTCCTTAAATTCTGTGAGTTTCGCGGATGATCAGCGCTGTACGCGGCCCGAACCGGAGCCCTTCATCAGGCTTTCCACTTCGCTGACGCTCATGCGGTTATAATCGCCGGGGATGGTATGCTTGAGGCAGCTGGCCGCCACGGCGAATTCCAGCGCGTCTTTTTCGTTGCCATAGGTATTCAGACCGTAGATCAGGCCGCCGCCAAAGCTGTCGCCGCCGCCCACGCGGTCCACGATATCGGTGATGCGATACTTGCGGGATACGAAGAAATCCTTGCCGTTATACAGGCAGGCGCTCCAGTCGTTATGGTTGGCGCTCTTGGATTCGCGCAGGGTGATGGCCACGCGCTGGATGTTGGGGAAAGTGTCCATGGCCAGCTTGGCGATGGCCTTGTAATTATCCAGATTCAGCTCGCCCTCTTCCACGCTGCCGGCGGATTCTGCCTTGAGCAGCAGCGCTTTCTGGAAGTCCTCCTCGTTGGCGATCACGGTATCCACGTATTTGACCAGCTCGCGCATCACCTGATCGGCGGTCTTGCCGTATTTCCACAGGTTCTTGCGGTAGTTGAGATCGCAGCTCACATGCAGACCCAGCTTCTTGGCGGCTTTAACGGCGGCCAGGCTCAGATCGGCCGCGCCTTGGCTGATGGCGGGAGTGATGCCGGTGATATGGAACCAGGTGGCGTCTTCAAAGACCTTTTCCCAGTCGATATCGCTGGCCTGGGCCTCGGCAATGGCGCTGCCGGCACGGTCGTAAATCACCTTGCTGGGGCGCTGTACGGCGCCGGTTTCCAGATAATAGATGCCCATCCGGCCGGGCTTGTATACGATCTTGCTGGTATCCACGCCAAAGCCGCGCAGCTCGCGCATGCAGGCCTTGCCGATATCATTATCGGGCAGCACGGTCACAAAGGCGGTGTCCATGCCGTAGTTGGCCAGG
>JAFUDW010000029.1 GCA_017464225.1 Clostridia bacterium
CGCCGCAGATCAGGGCATAGCGGATCAGCAGAAAGGATTGTCCCGCCGCCAGCAGCAGCGGCATGCCAAGCCCCAGCGCCAGCAGCAGGGCGATCAGCCCTCGCGCCAGGGCGGCGGGAAGCTTTTCAAGCAGGCGTGACATAGCATACCTCCACCAAGCTTTGCTGCAATTGAGCGATATAAGGGCGATCCTCAGGCACGTCAGGGGTATGGGTAACGTAGTACAGGCGGGCCGAAGGGCCCATGCGGCGGATATGCTTGACAGCTTCCGCCACCTCGGCGTTCAGCTGGGCGGTGATGATCACCGTGGCTCCCGTACGCCGCATGCGGCGGAGCTCCAGATTGAGCACCCGGTAAAACTCCACGCCGCCCTCAAAGGAAAGACGGGCCAGCATTTCAGCCAGCGCCGATGCGCTGCCGTTCCGCTCGCTGCGGAACTCATACATGCGCTCGCCGTACAGCGGCACGCGCACGGGGATATCGCCCATGACCTGCATTTCGGCCACGCTCAGCGCCGTCTCGCACAGCGTGTCCTTTAAATCATCCAGGGCTGAGGCATCCTGCGTATGGCCGGCTGGCGCGGTGCAGTCCAGCAGGATCAGCGTATCCGGCGGCGCGGGCGTCTCAAACTGACGCACCACCAGTTCGCGCTTGCGGGCGGTCAGTTTCCAGTGCACGCGCTTGAGCGGATCGCCGGCCCGGTAAGCCCGGGTATCCTCCGGGCTGGACAGGTCTTCGACGCCGCGGTTGGGAAGGCCGCGGCCTTCGTCGCTCTGCCGGAAGCGCAGCGGCTCCACCTCGAAGCTGCGGGGCAGCACCAGCAACGGGACCATGGCCTTGTCAAAGCGTTTGGAACAGTGAAAAAGCCCAAGGATATCGGTGAATTCGATCCGGGCAATACCGGCCTGCAATTCGCCGATGTGCCGGGTGGGCAGAACGATCTCCGTTTGTCCCGCGCCTCGGCGCAGCGAAAGCAAACGGATATCCTCGGTTTTTCCCAGGGCGGCGGCGACGGTCAGCTGCGAGACCGGCAGGCGGCTTTTGTTTTGTACCGCAACGCTCAGGCGGGCGCTTTCGCCCCGAAGGACGCTGCGGGGCTGGATATCGCAGACAGCGCGCAGCGAAAAACGCACGGCGAGCACGCAGGCCAGGGAACAGGCCAGCGCGAGCAAAGCAAATACGGCGGCCAGATAGAACATCCGCCCGCCCAGCGATAATCCGGTATACAGCGCGCTGAGCGCAATGATCAGCAGCGCGCGTCCTCTGGCTGTCATGTATAATTCCCCGGCACAGGCACGCTGCCCAGGACGGCCTGCAACAGCCGTTCGGCGGATTGCCCCTTCATGCGCGCCTCGGGGGACAGCACCAGACGGTGGGCGCACACAGGCAAGGCGATGCGCTTCACATCGTCGGGCAGCACGTAATCCCGGTTATTCATCAGCGCGCAAGCCTGAGCGGCCCGGATCAGTGCAATGCCGCCCCGGGGAGAAATGCCCAGCGTCAGCTGGGGATGGCTGCGGGTGGCGGCGGTAATGGAGGCCACATAGGAGCGCAATTCAGGGCTGCAGTACACCGTGCCCACCTGCTCCTGCATGGCGATCACATCGCCCGCGCCGCAGACGTTCTGCAGCGTGGCCAATGGAGAAATCGGATTGCTGTAGCGCTCCAGCACGTCCATTTCCTCTTCAATGGTGGGATAGCCGATGGTGATGCGCAGGAAAAAGCGATCCATCTGGGCTTCGGGAAGGGGATAGGTGCCCACGAAATCCACCGGGTTCTGGGTGGCCAGCACCATAAAGGGACGGGGCAGGGGATGGGTGACGCCGTCCACCGTTACCTGGCCCTCCTCCATCACCTCCAGCAGGCTGGACTGGGTGCGGGGCGAGGTGCGGTTGATTTCATCGGCCAGCACGATCTGGCTCATCACCGCGCCGGGCTTGAATTCCATCTGTCCGGTTGTCAGGCTGGGCATGGTAAAGCCCGTAATATCGCTGGGCATCACGTCCGGGGTGAACTGGATGCGCTTGAAGGAGCAATTGAGCGATTTCGCCAGCGCTGCCACCAGCGTGGTTTTGCCTACGCCGGGCACATCCTCGATCAGCACGTGGCCGCGGCATAAAAGGGCGATCAATGCCAATTCGATGGCTTCGTCCTTGCCCACGATCACCTGCCGGATGTTCTGCTGCAGGGCATATACGATGGAACGAACCTGTTCTTGCTGCATGGAAGGCTCCTTAAAAAATCATATTAGTCCGATCAAAGTATATCGTAAAAGAACAAAATTTGCAATATTTCCGTAAAACAATAGAAATATTTACAGGCTGTTCATCAGCAGTATGCCCGGATGAAGGAGAAATCATAAATCGCCGGAGGCGCCGCCCGCTTAAACTGCGGTCCGGCGGGAAAAGGTGATTTGAAATAATGAAATAACAAAAATTCAAATTACCCTGTAAAAAACGGCCAATAAATGTCAAAAATGAATAAAGAGATCACAAAAAACATAAAAAGCGCAGAAAAACCTGCCGGGATCATTGACAGAGACGGATTATGATTATAATATATAATCGTATTTTTATCGGAAACGATCGCGCTGTTTTATATAGACGGCGCTGGCGATTTCCTTGTCTTCAACAGGAGGCTTCGTCCCGATGAACAACCGGTTTGCTGCGTATGTGGCCAAACGATTCTTCATGGCGATCCTGACCATCTTTCTGGTCATTGCCATTACATTTTTTACCATGCACGCCATTCCCGCCAGCCCCTTTTCCTCGGAGAAGGCCCGCAGCGATGCCACCATCGCCGCGCTGGAGGCCAAATACGGCTTTGACAAGCCCGTTCCCGTTCAGTTTGTCAATTACCTGAAGAACATCCTGCATCTGGATTTTGGGCTTTCCACGGGCTGGGTGGGCAATACCGTGTTCGATCTGATCAAGGGCGGGTTTTTGTATTCCGGCCGCATCGGCCTGAGCGCCGCCCTGCTGGCGATTTTCGCGGGCGTGGTGTTTGGCGCCATCGCCGCGCTGAACCGCGGCAAGCTGATCGATAAAATCGTGCAGGTGGTCACCACGGCCCTGGTGAGCATGCCGTCCTTCGTGATGGCCACCATCTTTCTGCTGGTGTTTGGCCTGCAGCTCAAGTGGTTCCCCACGCAGAGCAGCGAGCCGGGCGGCCTTATCCTGCCCATCTTTTCGCTGAGCCTTTCGCCCATGGCCTATATCACGCGCTTGGAGCGCTCGGCCATGCTGGACGTGCTGGGCCAGGATTATATCCGCACCGCCCGGGCCAAGGGCGTGGCGCGGGTCAAGCTGATCTTTAAGCACGCGCTGAAAAACTCCCTGAGCCCCGTGATTACCTACGCGGGTCCCATGATGGCGGGCATCCTGACGGGCAGCATGGTGGTGGAAAACATCTTTTCCGTGCCCGGTCTGGGCCGCCTGTTTGTGAACAGCATGCTGCGCACCGATTACATGATGATCATGGGCGTGACCATTTTCCTGGCTGTGCTGATCATCCTGATGAATTTCCTCAGCGACGTGCTGTATAAGGTCATGGATCCGAGAATCGATCTGAGGTGATGAAGATGCCCAACGAGAAAAAAACGAAGAATTTTTTCAGCCTGCAGGTTGATCCTGAACTGTTCCAACCGGCGACCGAGGAGGAGAAGGCGCAGCAGATCGTTCAGCGCGAATCGGTTTCCTTTATGAAGGACGCCATGCGCCGCCTCCGGCGGAACAAGCTGGCCATGCTTTCGCTGTGCATGATCGTATTGATCGCGCTGATCGCTTTTATCGTACCCGAGTTTTATCCCTACAGCTATACCAAGCAGGACGTTTCGGCCAAGAACATGCAGCCCTTCCAGTATTCCAAAAAGGAGCAGGCGCGCATCGATAAGGGCGAAACGGTATTTCCCCATATCATGGGCACCGATACCTTGGGCCGCGATTACGCCATCCGCGTGATCTACGGCACGCGCATATCGCTGATGGTCGGCTTCCTGGCCGCCGTCATTGTTGTGGTGATCGGCATCATCTACGGCGCCATATCGGGGTATTTCGGCGGCAAAGTGGATCTGATCATGATGCGTATCGTGGATATCATCTATTCGCTGCCCGACGTGCTGATTGTGATATTGCTCAGCGTGGCCATCAAGGACTGGGTGCAGACCAGCAACAACGCGCTGATCAGCAAGCTGGGCGCGGGCATGGTGAGTATTTTCATCGTGTTTGGCCTTCTGTACTGGGTGGGTATGGCCCGTCAGGTGCGCGGCCAGGTGCTTTCCATCAAGGAGCAGGAATACGTGATGGCCAGCCGCGCCATCGGCGCTTCCTCCGCCCGCATCATCCGGAAGCACATGATCCCCAACTGCATCAGCGTGATCATCATCACCGCCGCCCTGCAGATCCCCAGCGCCATCTTTACCGAAAGCTTCCTGTCCTTCCTGGGCCTGGGCGTGGCTATCCCCATGCCTTCCCTGGGCTCTTTGGCCAGCGACGCCCGTTCCTCCCTGTGCAGCTATCCCTATCAGCTGATTTTCCCCGCGCTCTCCATTTTCCTGATCGTGCTGTCCTTTAACCTGCTGGGCAACGGCCTGAGGGACGCCTTCGATCCCAAACTCAAATCCTGATCAAAGGAGGAATGCGATATGGCAATGTTGGAAGTCAAAAACCTGCATACCTCCTTTTTCACCCCCGCGGGCGAGGTGAAGGCCGTTAACGGCGTCTCCTTTAACCTGGACGAGGGCAAGGTGCTGGGCATCGTGGGCGAAAGCGGCAGCGGCAAAAGCGTGACCGCCTATTCGGTTTTGCAGATCCTGACCCATCCGGGCAGAATCGTGGACGGCAGCATCAAATTTCGCGGCCAGGAGCTGGTGGGCATTTCCGAAGAGGAAATGCGCAAGATCCGCGGCAATAAAATTTCCATCATTTTCCAGGACCCCATGACCAGCCTGAACCCCGTGTTCACCATCGGAAATCAGCTGATGGAGGCCATCCTGCTGCACACCAACCGCAATAAGGCCGAGGCGCGGGATCGGGCCGTGGAGATGCTCAAGCTGGTGGGCATCAACGATCCCGAAAAGCGGATGAAGCAATATGCCTACGAGCTGAGCGGCGGCATGCGCCAGCGCGTGATGATCGCCATGGCGCTGGCCTGCGAACCCGATATCCTGATCGCCGACGAGCCCACCACCGCGCTTGATGTGACCATTCAGGCGCAGATATTGGAGCTGATGGCCGAGCTGCAGAAAAAAATGGGCATGGCCATTATCATGATCACCCATGACCTGGGCGTTATTGCCAGCATGTGCGACGAGGTGATCGTGATGTACGCCGGCAGGGTGGCCGAGCGCGGAACGGCGGACGAGATCTTCTACAATCCCCGGCACGAGTATACGAAGGGGCTCATGCGCTCCATTCCCAATATCGACAGCGATGAAAAGAACCCCTTGATCCCCATCACCGGTACGCCCATCGATCTTTTGAACCTGCCCTCCGGCTGCGCCTTCGCGCCGCGCTGCGAGCGGGCAATGAAGATCTGCCTGCGGCAGCATCCGGATGAGTACTGGGTCAGCCGCGACCACCTGGCCGCCTGCTGGGTGAACATTCAGGAAGGCACGGCAATATCCCCGCCGGAAGACCGCCCGGAGGAGGAGGAAAAAGACGATGAGTAATGTGCCAACGGCTTCCGGGAATATGCTGGAGGTCAAAAACCTGAAGCAGTATTTTCCCGTAAACACCGGTTTTATGAAGACCACCATGCTCAAGGCGGTGGACGACGTTTCCTTTACCATCCGGAAGGGCGAAACGCTGGGCCTGGTGGGCGAGAGCGGCTGCGGCAAAACCACGGTGGGCCGCACCATATTGCAATTGTACAAACCTACTGCCGGTCAGGTGATATTTGACGGCCAGGAGATCAAAAGCAAGGCCAGCGTCAATATGCTGCATAAGCGGGCGCAGATGGTGTTCCAGGATCCCTATTCCTCGCTGAACCCGCGGCTGACGGTGGCCGATATCGTGGCCGAGCCCATCGACGTCCATAAGTTCTATAAAACCCGCAAGGAACGTCAGGAACGGGTGCTGGAGCTGCTTTCCATCGTGGGCCTGTCCAGCGAGCAGGCTTCCCGATATCCCCATGAGTTCAGCGGCGGCCAGCGCCAGCGCGTGGGCATCGCCCGCGCCCTGGCCTCCAATCCGGAGTTTATCGTATGCGACGAGCCGGTTTCGGCGCTGGACGTCAGCATTCAGGCCCAGGTGATCAATATGCTGGAGGAGCTGCAGAAAAAGCTGGGGCTCACCTACCTGTTCATCGCCCACGATTTGAGCGTCGTCAAGCATATTTCCAACCGCATTGCCGTGATGTATCTGGGCCATATGGTGGAAATGGCGGAGGCCAACGAGCTTCACCATCATTGCGTGCATCCCTACACCGTTTCGCTGCTCAGCGCCGTTCCGGTGGCCGACCCCGTCAAGGCCCGCTCTTCCCAGCGCATCGTGCTGGGGGGCGATGTGCCCAGCCCCCTCAAGGTCCCCAGCGGATGCCCCTTCCGGACCCGCTGCAGCCGGTGCACCGGCAAGTGCGCCGAGGTGCGGCCCGAGCTTCGGGAAGTGGCGCCCGGCCATCTGGCGGCCTGCCACAACATCTGATCCCCACGCTATACTGGGCAAGCGCCCTGGTATATATCTCTCCGGGGATTCTCCGGAGCAAATCTTTTAAGGAGGAGAAATTGATGAAAAAGTTTCTCGCGATGATCCTTGCGGTGGTCATGCTGGCCTCTTGCATGTCCCTGGCTGCGGCCGAGGGCGACAAGATCCTCAACGTGTACTATGGCGGCGGCACTCCGCTGTCCATTGACCCCGCGCTGAACTCCGCTTCCGCCGGTTCCAACATCATCAAGCTGGCTTTCACCGGCCTGATGGGCTATCAGTGGGTGGACGGCGAAGCCAAGATCGCTCCCGAACTGGCCGAGAGCTATGAGATCTCTGAGGACGGTCTGGTGTATTCTTTCGTGCTGAAGGAAGGCCTCAAGTGGTCCGACGGCTCCGACCTGAAGGCCAGCGAGATCAAGGAAAGCTGGCAGCGCGCCGGTTCCGACGAGCTGGGCGCTGACTACGGCTTTCTGTTCGACTATGTGGAAAAGGATGAAAACGGCATCCAGAACATCGTGGTGGACGACGACGCGCGTACCTTCGTGGTCACTCTGAAGGCCCCCACCGCTTACTTCCTGGATCTGTGCGCCTTCCCCACCTTCTACCCTGTCAAGACCGAAACGGCTGACGTGGAAGGCATCTGGGCCACCAAGCCCGAAACCTACATCGGCACCGGCGCTTTCCGCATGACCAAGTACGCCGTGGACGATGTGATCTCCTTTGAGCGCAACCCCTATTACTGGGATGCTGCCAATGTTAAGCTGGACGGCGTCAACTGCTGGCTGAGCGAAGACAACGTGGCCATCCTGACCGCTTATGAAAACGACAACGCGCATTTCATCAACTCCATTGACCCCAACGAGTATGACCGCCTCTACGCCACCTATCCCGGCGAACTGGTGATGGGCCCCTACATGGGCACCTGGTACATCCTGTTCAACGTGCATAAGGATCTGAGCCCCTCCACCAAGCAGCTGACTGTGCAGGAGATGAGCCAGGCCCGTTATGCCCTGGGTCTGATGGTGAACCGTCAGGATCTGGTGGACTACGTGACCATGGGCGGCCAGGCGCCTGCCACCGGTTTCTTCCCCCAGGGCCTGAGCGATGGCCTGAACGCCGACGTGCGTTCCGCCGAGGGCTATGGCGAATGGTATACCGGTACCGCCACTCCTTCTGAGATCAACCCCGATTATACCGAGGATCAGGTGACCGCTCTGCAGATCCTGATCGATCTGGGCTATCCCTACACCGGCTCTATCGAGGGCGGCGACATCGTGTTCACCGACTTCCCCTCCATTGAGTTCGCCTTCAACAACAGCGGCGCCAACGCTGCCATCATCCAGTATGTGCAGGAGATCTGGAACCAGTTTGGCATCACCGGCGTGATCAACCAGGAAGCTTGGGCCACCCTGCAGGTGAAGCTGAAGGAAGGCGACGCCGAGTCCGCTCGTATGGGCTGGATCGCCGACTTCAACGACTGCGTGAACTTCCTTGAGATCTTCATCAGCAACAGCGGCAACAACTATCCTCGTCTGGGCCGCGACATCGGCACCTATACCCGCAACAGCGAAGTGACCGCTGACGCCGGCCTTGGCGCTTACTGGGGCGAAAACGACGATCAGACCTGGGCTGAGTGCTACGATACACTGGTTGAAGCCATCAAGAACAGCCAGGATCCCGCTGAGCGCGCTGCCATGTGCGCCGAAGCCGAAAAGATCCTGATGGCCACCGGCGGCGTCAACCCCATGTATTTCTACACCAACCCCTATATGCTCAAGCCCACCGTTTCCAACGTGATCATGATGGCCACCGGCGATGTGATCTGGACCTGGGCTGACATTGCGGACTGATCACAGCGATACGCTGACCGTTTGTAAATGAAAAGGCGCCGCGCTTCTTCATGGAGCGCGGCGCTGTGCATATTGAAAATACAGGGAATGGACAGATGCTCGCTTGACGGGATTTGGCAAAACACTGTATAATTTTTATCGTTCCATCATAATTTCGGAGAGGTTGGCGAAAGGAGGCCGTAATGGATCAGCAAATAGCCCACCGGCAGGAGCTGCCCGATTTGGAGAAGGAAGAGCTGCGCAGGCTGCAGGCTGAGCCCTTGCTTTCGGCCAGGGACGTGGAGGTCGCCTTCTCCCTGCGCGGGCAGAAGCTCACCGCCATCCGCCGCGCCTCCCTGGATCTCTATGCGGGAGAGACGCTGGCCATCGTAGGGGAAAGCGGTTCGGGCAAGAGCGTGTTTACCAAGTGCTTTGTGGGCATGCTGGATAAAAACGGCAGCATCACCCATGGCACGATCACCTATGACGGCAAGGATTTGGCCCGCCTTACCGAAAGGCAGTGGCTGGGTATCCGCGGCAGGAAGATCGCCATGGTGACCCAGGATCCCATGACCAGCCTGAACCCGCTGAAAACGGTGGGCAAACAGATCCAGGAATCGGTGGAATTGCATCAAGGCTTGCATGGGGCGGCGGCCAAGGCCGAAACCGTGCGCATCCTCAGCGCCGTGGGCATTCCCGACCCCGAACGCCGCTATAAGCAGTATCCCCATGAGTTTTCGGGCGGCATGCGCCAGCGCGTGGTGATCGCTATTGCCGTTGCCTGCAAACCGGAAATACTGATCTGCGACGAACCCACCACCGCCCTGGATGTGACCATTCAGGCACAGATCCTGGATCTGATCCGCCGCCTGCAAAAAGAGCAGAACATGACCATCATCTATATCACCCATGACCTGGGCGTGGTGGCCAGCGTGGCCGACCGGGTTGCGGTGATGTATGCTGGCCAGGTGATCGAGATCGGCATGGCGAGCGAGGTGTTTTTTGATCCCTGGCATCCCTATACCTGGGCGCTGCTCTCCGCCCTGCCGCAGCTGGGCGTCAAAGGACAAAAGCTGCCCGCCATCGATGGCACGCCGCCCAACCTGTTTAACCAGATCCATGGCGACGCCTTCGCTCCTCGCAACAAACATGCGCTGAACATCGATTTTGTGGAAGAGCCGCCCATGTTTGAGGTGACGCCCACCCATCGGGTCAAGGCATGGCTGCGCGATCCCAGGGCGCCTCACGTGGAGCAGCCCCAGGCCATCAGGCAGTTGGAAACCCAGGACGGCAAATCGAAAGGCACCGACCTGAACGCTTACCATCCCCATCTGGATCCCAACCGCCAGCCGCTGATCGAGGTCAAAAACCTGCAGGTCACCTTTGGCAGCGGCCGCAAAAAGTTTGTGGCGGTGGACAACGTTAATTTTACCATCTATAAAGGCGAAACCTTCGCCCTGGTGGGAGAGAGCGGATCGGGCAAAACCACCATCGGCCGCGCGCTGGTGCGCATCAATCCTATTACGGCGGGCGAAATCTACCTGAACGGAAAGCGCATCAGCGGAAGAATCAGCCGGGAGCAGGATCTGGAGGTGATCCGCAGCTGCCAGATGATCTTTCAGGATCCCATGGCTTCTCTGAATGAGCGCGCCAAGGTGGATTATATCGTGTCCGAGGGACTGATCAACCATCATCTGTATAAGGATGAGGAGGAGCGCCGGGAAAAGGTGCGCAGAGCGCTGGAGGAAGTGGGCCTGCTGCCTGAGTTTTCAAGCCGCTTCCCCCATGAGTTTTCAGGGGGTCAGCGCCAGCGGATCGGCATCGCCCGCGCGCTGATCATGGAGCCCCAATTTATTGTGGCTGACGAGCCGATCTCGGCTCTGGACGTTTCCATCCGCGCCCAGGTATTGAATCTGCTCAACGATCTCAAGCGAAAGCGCGGCCTGACCTATATGTTTATCGCCCACGATCTGAGCGTGGTGCGATTCATATCGGATCGCATCGCGGTGATCCACAAGGGTCGGATCGTGGAGCTGGCCGAGGCGGAGGAGCTGTTCCTCCATCCGCTGCACCCCTATACCCAGGCGCTGCTGTCCGCCGTGCCCAATCCCAATCCAAACCTGGAGCGGGCAAAAAAGCTGACGGTATACGATCCCGCCCTGCATGATTACAGCGTGGATCAACCCGGCTGGTGCGAGATCCTTCCCGATCACTTTATCTACGCCAACCGGCGTGAGCTGGACGGTTACAAAAAACAATTGGGCATATAACAAAACAGGCGCGAAAGCGCCTGTTTTGTTATATGGAGTTTTGTTCCCGGAATGCGAGTTTATTTTCTTGTGCCGCCGTAGCTCCAGTCGATGCTGTACAGCTGGGAAAGCTCTGCCGGGAATACCCCGTCCTTGCGCAGCACGAAGCCAAAGTCGCAGTTCAGGTTGCGGCCTGCGCTGGGAACGATAACGCCCTCCGCTTCCACAACGCCTTCCTCGGACTGGGGAAGCACGCTGGCGGCCAGGGGATAATCAATGCGGTGTACTGTGGTCTTCACCTCGTCGGGCAGGGTGACGCGCACGGTATACGCGCCGGGATACAGATCGGTGATCAGGTAACGTCCCTGCCTGTCGGTGACGGCCTCGGCGGCCAGCTCGCCGTATTGAAACAGGGCGATTTTAACGCCTGGCAGGCAGGGCTCGTCGCCATCCTGCAGTCCGTCGCCGTTCAGGTCAAGCCAGGCGGTATCGCCCAGCGCTCCCATGGCGCCGATGCCGATATCGCAGGCGGTAAGCTCTGCGCCCATGGCCACGTCGAAGAAATCATAGTATCCCACCGGCACATCGGGCGTGCCTGCGTACAGGGCGGCGTCGGCGGGCCGGGCAAAGTTATAGCGGCTGTCCGGCAGGTCGCATTGCAGCCTGTAGCGCCCAGGCTTGAGCTCGCCGAAGGAGAAAGCGCCGCTTTCGTCTGTGATGGCTGTCTCCAGCGGATCGTCGCTTCCTTCGCCGTACAGCTGAACCTTGCGCCCGGCTACGCCGTTCAGCGTGCCGTCCAGGCTCCACACATGGCCCGCTACTGTGGCGTAACGCAGGATGGGATACTGCAGCCCGGCGGTCATGCCGTCCTGCAGCGTGATGCGCGACGTCCAAAAGCCGTTGTTCAGCTGCGCGGTGTTGCGGTCGCCCACCACGCAGGCGTTTCCCAAGGTAACGCGCATGATGTATGCGCCGGGCACCATGGCGGGCAGCGTGAAGCGGCCGTTAGCGTCGGTCTGCACGGTGTAGGAAAGGGCGGAAACAGCGCTGGTAAAGGAAATCGTCACATCATCCGCGCCGGGATCGTCGGGATCCAGATGGCCATCGTTGGTCAGATCATAGTATACCGTGCCGCTGAGAACAGCCGGAGCGGCGGCGGCGATGTCGCGCCCCGTCTGGTGATCGCCGATGCCGATGGATAAGGGGCTCAGGGCCGTGCCGCCCACTTGAGATGCTACGGGCGAGGTTTCGTCATAGGCGAAGCACAAGCCCTCGGGCAGCGTCAGGGACAGCGTGAAGCTGCCGGGGCGCAGCTTATCAAAGGAATAGCTTCCGTCGGAAAGGGTGACGGCCTCGTATGCTTTATTCAGGTCGTTATTCTCCATACGCAGGGCAATGCCGGCGTAGGTTTCCTCGTCCGCGTCTCGATGGCCGTTTAGGTTGGCATCCCGGTACAGCGTACCGCTCAGACTGCCGGTGTGGATGGCGTATACCGTTTCCCAGGCCAGATCGTCGGCCACGTGCAGTTCAAAGCTGTCGCTGGTCAGCCAGCTTTCTTCCAGCGCGGGATCGGAGAAGGCGGCGTCCTCAGGCAGTGTGAAGCGCAGCCGATAGACGCCGGGCAGCGCGCCCTTCAGATAAAACGCGCCGTTTTCATCGGTATAGGCGGCGGTGGTGTCGGATACGGGCTTGTCCTCATCGTCCAGCAGCGTCACCAGTACGCCTTCCATGCCGCCTTCGGCCGGAAGGCTGTCGATGCCGCTGCGCAGGAGAACCTGGCCCGATACGGTGGCGCTGCGGAAAATGCCGCCGCTGACGCCCTCCAGCCTTTGGCCGGGGGCCAGGGAAAGAAGTGCCGTTTCGCCGTATTCTGCGGTCTGGTGGGCAATGCGGTTTTCGGTTTGCGCGCCGCTCTCCGAAAGGTCGGTGGCGGTGTAGGCGTCGGCCAGCGTAAAACGGATGGTATGGGGAGCGGGCAGCAGGCTGCGGAAGGCGTACGCGCCGTCTGCGTCGGTGAAGGTCTGAGCGGTCACCGCGCCTTCGGCGTTAACGGCCTGTACGGTGAAGCCGGACAGGCCGGTTTCTCCGTCTTCCATGACGCCGCTCAGGTTTTCATCATTGAACAGCCTGCCGGCAACGGCGGCAGGCAGCGTCACGCCCGCGTACAGCGTTGTTTCCTGGCCGTGGGGCAGAGACAGCGTCAGCGTCATATCGCCGGTGGCGGCCAGGGCGGAAAAATCGTTTTGAACACCCTCCACCGTAAATACCTGACCGTCGGGAAGCGTGAGGCGCACGTCGGTATCGCCGCCCCGCAGCACCGGGATGCGAGCCAGGCCTTCGCCATCGGAAATCGCTTCTGCGCGCACGGACTCGCCCTTGATGGCTTGCAGGGCTGCTCCGGCAAATACCGGCTCGTCCGGATCGAATGCGCCGTTGGTGTTCACGTCGTTATATACGCGCACGGACAGCGATGTGGCAGGCATGACGCCGATGGGCGGGATCTGGCCCACAGCCTGATCCTGAACGTTTACCGTCCTGGAGGCCGAAAAAGCGTAGCCCTCTGTCAGCAGCGAGTCGCCGCCGGGCAGCGTGAACATATATTCTTCGGGCAGCTCCACGCGCAGCGTATAGCTGCCCGCCAACAAGCCCTCAAAGCTGTACGCGCCGTCGGCCCCGGTGACCAGGCTGCGGTCAACGCCTGCGTCCCGGCTGGTCAGCGAGACCGTGGCCCCGGCAAATCCGCCTTCTCCGCCTTTCTTGATACCGTCCATATCGGCGTCATACCAGAGGACGCCCTGCAGGCTGCCCGTGCTCACCGCGCCTACGCCGATGCCCAGGCTGTCGCCCCGGAGGGCGGTCACAGGCGCGGTGACGCCCTCATTGCTGTCGCAGGGGGGGATGCAGTTATACCAGAGGCTGGTTTTTTCGCCCAGGGGACCGATGATGTAAGGCGCGGGCAGCACAGCGCCCACGCGGTAGGTGCCTGGCGTTAGATGGAGAAAAAGGGCCTCGCCGTTCTGATCGGTGCGGGCCGTTCCGATTTCCACCATTTCGCCGTTCAGTTCATAATAGAGCGTTACCTCCACGCCGCGGAGCAGCGCTTCGGAGGTGCTGCGGCCGCCGTTTTGATTGACGTCCTCAAAGGCCAGCACCTTGATATAGGTGGAGCCGCGGGTCGCGCCGATATTGGCTTCAAGGGCTTCTCCCGCAGAGGAAATCGCCATGGACATGGAAAAGCTTTCGCCGCCGCTGGCGGGCAGCATAGCGCTGCCGCCCTCCCGGGGAAGCGCGTACTGGCAGCCCTCGGGCAGCGAAGCGCGCAGCCTGTAGGTTCCGGTGCTCAGACCGGTAAAGCTGAATGCGCCGTCCGCCTGGGTGACCACCCGGGCGGCCTGGGACTCCTCCCCGCCGCTGCCGATGCTGTACAGCGTGACCGTAACGCCCGAAAGCGCGCGGCTGTCCGCGCTGTACAGGCCGCTGCCGTCGTCCAAATAGGCGTGGCCGCCTATTTGCCCTCTTTCGGCCAGGGCACACAGGGGCAGCGCGCAGAGCAGACAAGCCAACAGGAAAACGGTCAGTGATCGGCGCATGGGAAGGGCCTCCGTCAGTTTGTTTTATCGCTGCCGCTCAGCGCGGGCGGCAGGGCTGGGGGTACAGGGGAAGTTGGGGCGGCGGCGCGGGCGGACAGGCGCCGGCGTACATGGGACGGCAGGCGGTGAGCCAGGCCTCCACCCATACGTCCAGCCAAGCATCCAGCGTGCCGCATCCGCAGTCGCAGGGCCGCACCAGTCGCGCGAATGCGTTGGCCGCCGTCTGCGCACGGTCGGCTTCCCGGGGATCGTACAGGCGCATCTGCACCGGCACCTCGATCCGCGAAAGAGCCGTAAAAGGGCATCCGCAGGCGTCGCGTACCGCGCACTGCAGGGGAATGCTGACGTTCAGCGTCATGCCGCGGCCGCAGGGCATATCGCAGCGCCGCGCCCGGACGCCGCATTCCCGAACCTGGACGCCCGTCAATTGCAAGGGCTGTCTGGCGTCGCAGGGAAGATCCTCAAGGCATAATGAAAAGCGTTCGTAGCGCAGGTATGCCCGCCCTGCGCCGATGATCTGCTGCATCAGAAACCCGCCCCGGGGCGGCGCTGCCGGCGGGCAAGCCGTCGGCTGTTCGCAGCCGCAGGGAGGAAAGGGATGATTGTCTCGCATGGCCGCAGCCTCCTTGATGACGTGGAGAAGCGCGCTTCTCCCGCTGCATCCTATTCCGCCATGCCGTTATCGGTGAATGCCGCCAGGCCGCCTGCGGTGTCGAACACCAGGCACTGATCCAGCTTGGATTTGTGCCAGACGCGCTTGATATCGATTTTCAGGTCGGCCTGTCCGCCCGTGGCCCGGGAGCCGATGGAATACGCGCCGCCTGCGGGCAGCAAAGCGTCTTCAGGCAGCGTCAGGCATTCTTCGCCCCGGGTGGAATAGACGATCCAGCCGTCCAGGGAAATATCCTCGCCGCTGCGATTATACAGCGTCAGCAGATCGTCGCTCATATCGATGGCGGCCTGCACGCTGCCGCTGTAATCAGGCGTTTCCCATTGGATGGCCTGACCGGAGACCTGGCCGTTCTTTAACGTGAGCGCGACGCCCCATTGATAATCCTGGGTCACGTACAGCTCCGCTCCGGCTTTGCCGTAGCGCTTGAGGATGGAGGAGGCCGGGGTATCGGGCTCCTGGGCGGTGGAGGTGCTGATCAGCGCCGCCGCGGGCAGCACGGCGTCCACAAAGCTTTGACTGCTTGCGGTGTTGTCGCCGTGGAAGGGCACCTTGAGCAGATCGGCGTGGACGAAAGCGCCCGCCGTCAGCAGCTCGTATTCCTCCTCCAGTTTCATATCTCCGGTGAACAGCAGAGAGCCCTGATCGGTATCCACGTAGAATACCAGCGAATTATTGTTTTCATTGTCGGTATTGCAGGTCAGCGGGCCCACCACACATAGCGTGACGCTTTCGGTCAGGGACAGCGTATCGCCCGCGTTCAGATAGCGCACGCTTTCATTCCGCTGGGCCGCGGCCAGTTCCAGGGGATGGCCCTCCTTGGGGATATCGTAATAGATGGCCGCGGCATACCAGGCGTCCACCGGCAGATCGCTCTGCGCAAGCGCCATCAGACCGCCGTAATGATCCTTGTCGCAATGGCTCAGGAACACGCCCCGAAGGCGGGAAACGCTGTACTGCGCCAGGGCCTCATGCAGACGATTGAAGGTATAATCATATCCGCTGTCGATCAGAAAGGCGTCCTCGCCGATCAGCAGCAGCAGGCAGTCGCCCTTGCCCACGTTCAGGGCGATCAGACGCACATCGGCGTCATCCTGGGCCGTGGCGCAGCCGGCGGCGGCAATGCAGCATAAAATCATCAAAATGGCAAAAAAACGTTTCATCTATTTTTCCTCCGTAATGGAGTATTATGGGCGGACGCCGGGGATTTATCCGTTGGGCGGCCGCTTGTCCTTTGAAAGGAACCGTGGTAAAATGATCTAAAATCAAGCAGAGAGGGAAAGACCGGATGCTGGAGAAAATGATGCGCCTGGCGCTGAAGCAGGCGGCTGAAAGCGGGGCGGACGTGCCGGTGGGCGCCGTGGTGGCGCTGGGGGACGAGGTGATCGCCGCCGCCCATAATGAGCGCGAGGCCGGCAACGATCCCTTTGCCCACGCCGAAATGCTCGCCATGCGGCGGGCCTGCCAAAGGCTGGGCACAAGACGTTTGCGGGAATGCACGCTGTACGTCACGCTGGAGCCCTGTCCCATGTGCGCCGGGGCAATGGTGATGGCCGAAATGGGCAAATGCGTATTCGGAGCGTACGACGCCCGCCAGGGCTGCTGCGGCAGCGTTTACGATCTGCCCCACGATCCTGCTTTCTTTCATAAAACGCCATGCCTGGGCGGCGTGCTGGAGGAGGAATGCGCCGGACAGCTCCGGGATTTTTTCCGCGAAAAACGGAAATGAATCAGCCAATATTATAATGGAAACAACATGAAAAAGCAAATGAATGTGTGACCAATCTGTAACATTTTGAAAAAAAACTGAAAACACTTGCGGGATGCCGCCGATTGTGACATAATAAACAAAGTTTAACGGGTAAAACCCTGTGGAAAGGAATGAGGAACCAACATGATCAAAAGAATTTTAGCGGTTTGCCTGGCGCTCCTGCTGCTGTGCGGCGCGGCGCTGGCCGAAACGATCGCTGCCGATACCGTGCTGCTTACCGTGGGCGACCGGGAGTTTAACGCCAGGGATATCGATACCCGGGCTTATCTGCTCTATTCCGAGGGCAGAGTGGAGGAATATCCCGATTACGATACCGCCGTGGACAGCCTGATCCAGGACGCCGTGCTGGAGGATTACCTGAAAAACAATGGGTATACCGATTTTGACGAGGAGGAGGAAGCTTCCTTCCGCAACGAGGCCCAGGCGACCTGGGACGGATACCTGGATAATTACGTCAAATATTACCTGACCGAGGATACCGAAGAGGCGAAGGCCGAGCTTCGCGTCCAGGCC
>JAFUDW010000030.1 GCA_017464225.1 Clostridia bacterium
CGGCTCTGTCCGCGTGGGCCAGCTGTGCAACGATTTCGGCCTGATGTGGGGCTGCCACAGCAACAACCACTTTGATATCTCCCTGGCCATGGTGACGCAGTGCGCCGCCGCCATCCCCGGCAAGATGAACGGCATCGACACGCATTGGATCTGGCAGGAAGGCCGCGAGCGGCTGACCAAGGAGCCCTTGCAGATCGTGGACGGCTGCATTGATCTGCCCAAGAAACCCGGCCTGGGCATCGAGGCCGATCTGGATCAGATCAAGAAGGCCAACAAGATCTACATGGAAAACTGCCTGGGCGCCCGGGATGACGCCATCGGCATGCAGTTCCTGATCCCCGGTTGGAAGTTTGACAACAAAAAGCCCTGCCTGGTGCGCTGATGCGAGAAAAGAAAGAATAGGAAAAGGAGAGAGCGATGCGTACTTACGTACAAATCAAGCCCGAGGACAACGTGGCTATCGCGGTACATGAATTGAAGGCCGGCACCGAGCTGATGCCCGGCGTGGTAACGCTTTCCGACATCCCGCAGGCCCACAAAATCGCCCTGGTGGATATCCCGAAGGACGGAGCCATCATCCGCTACGGCGTTACGCTGGGCTACGCCATTGATCCCATCGCCAAGGGGCAATGGATCAACGAGCATATGCTTCGCCTGCCCACGCCGCCATCCCTGGACGACATGCCCTACGGCGTCAATATCCGCACCGATCTGCCTGAACCGCCGGTGAAAACCTGGATGGGCTATCGCAATCCCGAGGGCGGCCCGGCGGGCACCCGCAACTTCCTTGGCATTCAGACCACGGTGCAATGCGTGGAAGGCACGTTGAACGTGGCCATTGAGCGCATCCGCCGGGAGCTGCTTCCCAAGTATCCCCATGTGGACGATGTGGTGCCCATCAATCATGCCTATGGCTGCGGCGTGGCCATCAACGCTCCGGAGGCGAAGGTGCCCATCCGCGCGCTGCGCAATATCTGCCATCATCCCAATTTTGGCGGGCAGCTTATGGTGGTATCCCTGGGCTGCGAAAAGCTGACGGCGGACATGCTGGTGGGCCCGGAGAACAACACGCCCGAAAACGTGGTGGTGCTCCAGGAGTGCCACGGCTTTGAGGGCTGCATGAAAGCCATTATGGATATGGCCGAAAAGAAGCTGAAGATCCTGAACGAGCGCAGGCGCGAAGAGCTGCCGCTCTCCGATCTGCTGATCGGTATGCAGTGCGGCGGCAGCGACGCTTTCTCGGGCGTATCGGCCAATCCTTCGGCGGGATACGCGGCGGATATGATCGTCAAAGGCGGCGGCACCGTGCTGTTCAGCGAGGTGACCGAGGTGCGCGACGGCGTGCACTTTATCGCCGAGCGCTGCGTATCGGCCGAGGTGCGCGACAAGCTGGCCGCGGAAATGCGCTGGTATGACAAATATCTGTCCGAGGCCAATGTGGACCGCAGCGCCAATCCCACCCCCGGCAACAAGAAGGGCGGGCTTTCCAACATCGTGGAAAAGGCCATGGGCTCCATCGCCAAGTCGGGCACCTCGCCCATTGTGGAGGTGCTTTCGCCCGCCGAGCGGCCCACCAAGCACGGCGAGATCTTCGCGGCCACGCCGGCCAGCGATATCGTATGCGGACCGTGCCAGATGGCCAGCGGCATTGGCCTGCAGGTATTCATGACGGGCCGCGGGACGCCGTATAATCTGGCCGCCGTGCCTGTGATCAAGGTATGCTCCCGCAATGAGCTCAAGGCGCAGTGGCCCGATATCATCGACATCAGCGCCGGAGACGTGGCTACCGGAGAAAAGACCATCGCCGAGGTGGGCACGGAGATCTTCAACAAGATCATCGCCTGCGCCGAGGGCCGGGACAAGCCCTTTGCCGAGAAATACGGCATGCACAACTATCTTTGCATATTCAATCCCGCGCCGATCACCTGATAAAAGGGAATACGGAGAAACTGGAGGACAGCCGGAAAATGAGTTTATTCATTTTCCGGTTTGTCTGCCAGGTCTTTACGCCGCCCGCGGCTCGGGAAACAGCGGGCGCTGCCTGCTGATTGCGGATGAGAACAATACGATCACCCGTTCCGGTATGCTTGCCGAACGGGCCATGATGGAGTAAACAGAACAAAATGGCGAAGATTTTTCAGATTTATGGGCAGGATGCCCATGATATGACCGTAAAACTGCTGGAGGCAGCGGACGCCATCCGGCTGGTGCCTTCGGGCGGCAGCGTGGCGCTCAAGCCCAATCTGGTCATCGCGGGCACGCCGGAGAGCGGCTCCACCACCCATGCGGGCGTGCTCAGCGGATGCATCGAATATTTCCGCGGTCACGGTGTGCGGGATATCAGCGTGATCGAGGGCAGCTGGGTGGGCGATGAAACCATGCGTGCCATGCGCCGGGCGGGCTATGACAAGGTATGCGAAAAATACGGCGTGCCCTTCTTCGATTTGAAAAAGGATAAGACCCGGCCCGTCAAAACGGCCATCGGAAATATCGATATCTGCGAGCGCGCCCTGGGCGCCGGGCTGCTTGTTGATCTGCCCGTGCTCAAGGGCCACTGCCAGACCGTAATGACCTGCGCGCTCAAAAACCTCAAGGGCTGTCTGCCCGACAAGGAAAAGCGCCGCTTTCACGCTCTGGGGCTGCAAAAGCCCATCGCCGCTTTGGGCGCGGCGCTGAAACCCCGGCTGATCGTGGTGGACAGCATTTGCGGCGATTTGGATTTTGAGGAGGGCGGCACGCCGGTGCAGACAAACCGCATGTATCTGGGTACGGACGCCGTGCAGCTGGACGCCTATGGCCGCGCGCTGATGGGGCTGAATCCGGAGGAAGTCCCCTATATCGAGCTGGCGGAGCAGTACGGCGGCGGCAAGGCGAAATGGAGCGCCGAGGATATCGTTGAGCTGAACAGGCCCAGCGACGCCGCGGGATATCCCAAGCCCAGCGGCACGGTGGCCGGCCTGACCCGCGGCGTGCATGAAAACCAGGCGTGCTCCGCCTGCTTTGCCGCTCTGGTGCGCGCGCTGTACGCCACGCGCTGCGGCCAGAAAGAAATCTATATCGGCCAGGGCTGGCAGGGGCAGGAGCTTCCCGGCCTCGGCATTGGCAAGTGCTGCAGGGGCGCGTCCCAGTGCGTCATGGGCTGTCCGCCCACGGCCGAGGCCATCGCAAAGCGCCTAGAAGCGCTGCGCTGGGGGTAAGCCATGGAGAAGCTATGGCCCCTGGAATTCAATATATTTATCATGATGGCGGTGGGCTTCCTGATCCGAAAGATCCGCGTACTGGGCAAGGAGGCCGAGCGCGTCATTACCGATCTGGTGCTGTATGTGGTGCTGCCCTGCAACATTTTTCAATCCTTTCTGGGCGGCAGCAGCGGCGCGGAGGCGGGGGATTATCTTGCCGTGCTGCTGATATCCATCGGCATTCAATTGCTTTCATTGGTGTACGGCAAGCTTGCTTTCCCCAGGGAGAATGCCGATCGGCGCTGCAATCTTGCCTATGCCATGATCTGCTCCAACGCGGGCTTTCTGGGCAATGCGGTCACCGAGGGCGTTTTCGGCGCTGTGGGGCTGATGCTGACCAGCATTTACCTGATCCCGCAGCGTATCATGATGTGGTCGGAGGGCCTGGCCATCTATTCCGGCGTTTCGGACAAGCGCGCAACCCTCAAAAAAGTGACCACGCATCCCTGTGTGGCTGCCTGTATTCTGGGACTGCTGGTAATGGCCCTGCATATCCCGATTCCCGCGCTCATCCAAACGCCCATCCAAGCCATTGGACGCTGCAATACGCCCCTGACCATGATGATGATCGGTATGATCCTCAGCGAGATCGACCTGAAACGGTTGGTGGATAAAACCATCCTCCGCTTCACGCTGCACCGCCTTGTGCTGATGCCGCTGATCGTTTATTTGGCCTGCCTTCTTCTGTCCGTCAGCAAAACCGTTACGGGCGTCAGCGTGCTTTTGGCCGCCATGCCCGCCGGCGCGACGACCACCATGCTGTCCGCAAAGTATGACCGTGACCCGGAATTTGCCACCAAGCTGGTCGTCTTTACAACGCTGTGCTCGGTGCCCGCTATTTTCCTGTGGAGCATGGTATTGATCTGAGAAGATGCTGATTTGGGAAGAAGTGGAAGGGGGGAACGTTGGAGACCTCCGCGGTCTCCAAACCTCTGCGCCAAAGGGCCCGCTTGGGCCCTCTGGACACCCATTCCGGCGAACATGGTTGATGACACTATCAAACAATTTCCGCCAGTTTAGCTTTTGGGTTGTTGCGAAGAGGCCGTCTGAGGCGATGAAAAAGGCAAGTGCCGACAGATTGGAGCAAGCTCCATCTGTCGTCCCATGCCTTTTTCGGGATTGCTGCGCAATCCTCGGCCCGCTGCGCGTGCCAACCTCAGACTGGGAAGTGTTATCGAAGTTTAAATACGTTATCCGCACCGGAAATGACGGCGGCTTGCCGACGTCAATGACGCGTCAGCGTCATAGCGATCATACAGAAATGCCCAGAC
>JAFUDW010000031.1 GCA_017464225.1 Clostridia bacterium
CTCTACGCTGGCGGTCATCGATTTAACGCTGTCCTGGCTGGCGGTCAGCTGTTTGTTCAGGTCTGAATTCTTGCTGAGGGTCACGCCCAGGGCCACGACGGCGGCAACGACAAGCACGATCAGGCAGGCGACGATTTTCTTCATGATAGGTTCCTCCAGTAAAATGATGATATTCTCTGAATTGTCCCGGGGGACAAAACGATTCGGTATTATTTCTGCGCGTCCAGCAGTCGCTGCCAGCCTGCCTGATCCTCGCCGATCACCACGCGCTGTCCGTCCCGCACGATAGGCGTGCGCATGAATTCAGGCTTTTCAAGCAGGTATTCCAGGATCACGGCTTCGTTATCGGTATGGGCCACGGGATGCGACATAGCGTTTACGTTCTCCCGATCCACCAAACAGCGGGCGCCGCCGGCGGCCCGGGCGAACAGCTGCAGTTCTCTGAGCCCGGGCTTATGCTTTTTCATATCCACGGCCTGTACCTGTATCCTGCGCTCCTTGAAAAAGCGTTCGGCCTTCTGGACGGCGAAGTTTCTTTTATAAGTATAAATCTGCAGGCTCATGACAGGAAAGGCTTCTGCTCGTCTTCCTTGAGGAAGGGCAGATCAATGCGGTTGGTTCCTTCGTCCCACAGGCGTTCCAGACGGTAATACTGTCTCTCCTCCGGATGGAAGATATGCACCAGCAGATGGCCGTAATCCAGGATCGCCCAGCGTCCATCGTTCTGGCCTTCTTTTTTGCGAAGCTGCACCCCTTCCTCAGCCAGCGTATCCTCCACGTCGTCGCAAAGAGAGTGCACCTGCTGCGCGTTGCGGGCGGTGCAGATCACCATGTAATCGGTGATCACCGTCATGTGGCTCACGTCCAGCGCCATGATGTTCAGCGCCTTCTTATCATAGAGGATCTCTGCGGCGCGCAGGGCCAATGCACGTTCATCGGTCATTTCGTTTCCTCCTTTTGCTTTTCAAGATCGCGTATGGCCGCTTCGGTATGGCTGCAGAAGGGCAGCCCCCGGGAGCGGACGTATTCCTTTGTGCGCCGCATGCTCATCAGCACGGCAGCGTCCAGGTCGTTTTTAACCAGCATGCGCATATCGCTAAGGCCTGGATAATCGGCGCGGCTGGGCTCGATGGCGTCGGCGATGAACAGCACCTTGTCCAGCGTGCTCATGCCGGGCTTGCCGGTGGTGTGGCAGGCGATGGCCGAAAGCACGCCGGCATCGGTAACGCCCAATTCCCGCTGGGCGATGGCGGCGGCCAGGGGCCCGTGCAGCAGGTTGCCGTCCTGCGTCAGCTCCTCGGGCAGATCAAGGCCGTACTGCGCGCTCAGCGCCTGCATCTGGAGCAGAGGCAGGGGCTTGGCAATGTCGTGCAGCATGGCGGCGACGCCCGCCGCCTGCATGGAAGCGCCCCAGCGATCGGCCAATTCCACCGCCGTCTGCCGCACGCCCAGCGTATGCCGGATGCGCTTTTCCCGCATGCCGTAGCGCGTGAGCGCCGGCAGGTAATCGGGCTGATACAGCCCTTTCAGGGCGATATAGCGGGCCACATTACGGGACAGCAGGCCGGGCGCGTCGCTCAGGGCGTGGAGCATCTTGATCACATCGCCGCTGGAAGCCTTGATTTCGGCCTCGGTCAGCACGCGCAGCGCCGCTCCGGGCACCGGGAAATAAGGATCAAACCCGGGACGGGGACAAACGTAAAAATCGCAGAGCGCGAAAAGCTGATCAGCCTCATACCACCGGCCCAGGCTGGGCAGTTTGTCCGAGCCCATGATCCATGTGATCTGCGCGCCGGGATACCGTTTTTTGAGCAGGCGCACGGTGTCCGACGCATAGCACGGGCCTTCCCGCAGCTCGATATCGCTGACCTCCAGCCCGGCCTCATCGGCCGCGGCCAGGCGGCACATTTCCATCCTGTCCTCCGGCGGCGCCAGGGGCGCGGCGCGATGGGACGGCGTCAGGCAGGGCGCCAGCAGCACCCGATCCAGCCCGGCGTTCAGCGCGGCCTTCGCCGCGTGCAAATGCCCTGTGTGGATGGGATCCATCATGCCGCCCAGCACGCCTATCCTCTGCATACGCGCCTCCATTGCTTCACTCTGATCATATTATACCGCATTTTGACACAAATTACAAATACTAAGGAGGCGCTTTGATGCAGGAATACTTACAAAAAACACACCTGAGCGCCGTGATGGACGGAATCGGCGCCTGCCTTGCGCTGCTGACGGGCAGTATGGGGCTGTATCTGCTGCTCTGGGGGCTGCGGCCCATGTCGCTGCTGGCGGGAGCGGCCACATTTATCCTCTGCCTGCTGCTGCGGGCCAAAGGCAGGGAAAGGCGGCTCCGGCTGCGGGAGGACAGGCTGCGGCGGCGCATCGGCGGAGAGCTGAGGCTGGAGGCCTGGACGGTGTGCCCGCCTCGGCGCGCGCATTTGGAAGCGGCGCTGCTGCTGAAAAGCTGCAGGCCCCTGCTGCCCGAACGCGCGGCCGGGGACGGCGTGCTGTGCCTGCTGCCTGATTTGAAGATCCACGCTTTTGTGGCTTGCGCCCAGCTGCCAGCCGGTGAAAAGCTCACAGCCCGGGACGTTGCGGCCTTCCAGCGGGCCTGCGCGGGGCAGGGAGCGGAGCGGGGCTACCTGTGCGGGGCGGACGCCGGGCAAGCTGCCAGGGAGCAGGCCGATTTGCCGCCGCGGATCGTTTTGGTGGGACGGGAGCGCATGATCGCCCTGGCGGGGGCCGCCTGCCCCGCGAAAGACGCCCAGCTGGTGGCGCTGGGGCGGCGAAACGCAGCGCGCAGGCCGGGAAACATCAAAAAGACGGTGCTGGCTCCCGGACGGGCTGAAAAATATCTGCTGTATGGCTTACTGCTGCTGGGGCTGTTTATCCTGTCCGGGCAGGCGGTGTATGCCTTTACCGGCTGCGCTTGTCTGCTGCTGATGGCGGTTTGCCGGGCCGCCGCGGTCGATCGGACCGGGGATTTGCTGGAATAGCGTTGTCAAAATCGGCGATTTGTTATACAATAGACCCATTCCTGCAAAAATGGGAGAAAAGCATGTTTGAAAGCATTTATCCGTTGATCGAAAGCTATGGCACCATCATCCTTCACCGGCACAAAAACCCGGATGGCGACGCCTTGGGCAGCCAGATCGGCCTGAAGCATATCATCCTGGAAAACTGGCCCGAAAAACGCGTGTTCATGGTGGGGGACGCCGCCGGACGCTACGCTTTTATGGAGGATTCGGCGATGGATGAGATCCCGGACGGCGCTTACGCGGGCGCTCTGGCCGTGGTGCTGGACACATCGGGCCGCGGGCTCATCAGCGACGGCAGATGGGCGAAGGCCGCCGCCACCGTCCGCATCGATCACCATATCTTTCTGGAAAAAATCTGCGATACAGAGGTGACCGACACCTCCTACGAAAGCTGCTGCGGTCTGGTGACGCAGTTCGCCCTGGAGCGCGGGCTTAAAATGCCGCCCATCGCCGCCCGTTCGCTGTTTACCGGCATGGTGACCGACAGCGGCCGCTTCCGCTACGACGCCACCACCGCGCGCACCTTCCGCCTGGCGGCCTTTTTGATGGAGCAGCCCATCGATACCAACGCCCTGTACCGCAATCTGTACGCCAGCGATCTGCAGCAGGTCAAGCTGAAGGCCAGGTTCATGGAAAAGATCCAATTAACAGCCCGCGGCGTAGCCTATATTTATACCACCCGGGAGGAGCTGGACGCCTTGGGGGCTGATTTCTTCAGCATTTCCCGGGGCATGGTGAGCTTGATGAACGATATCCGGGGCGTGGATATCTGGGCCAACTTTACCGAGAGCGCCGAAGGCGTGGTGTGCGAGCTGCGCTCGGCTGACAGGAACATCAATCCCATTGCCGTCAAATATGGCGGCGGCGGCCATAAAAAGGCCTGCGGGGCCACCGTAAAAGACCGCGAAACCGCCCTGCGGCTGCTGAATGATCTGGATGAAATGGCGGGTCAGGCAAATGAATGAACAGATAAAGCAACAGATTTTTGAAAAAATCGCCGCGTACGATACCGTATTGATTTTCCGCCATACGCGCATGGACGGCGATTGCGTGGGCGCCAGCCTGGGGCTGCGGGCGCTGATCCGCGCCACCTGGCCTGAAAAACGGGTGCTGGTGATCGATAGCCAGCAAAGCGAGTACCTGGCGTTTGCCGGGCCAGCGGACGGCGAGGTGCCGGACGAGGTATACGGCGTGGCGCTGGGCGTCGTGGTGGACACCGCCAACAGCGACCGCATCTCCAATAAAAAATACAGGCTTTGCCGGGAAATAGTCAAGATCGACCATCACATCCCGGTGGAAAACTACGGCGTACTCAACTGGGTGGAGGAGGATCGCTCTTCGGCCTGCGAGATGATCGCTGATTTTTACGCCTCCTTTTCCGATACGCTGAAAATCAGCCGCGAGGCCGCCACCCAGATCTATATGGGCATGGTGACCGACAGCGGACGATTCCGCTTTGAGGGCGTTACGGGGGATACCCTGCGCCTGGCCGGGATGATGCTGGATCAGGGTGTGGACACGGAAAGGCTGTACGCGCGCCTGTATCTGGAGGATTTTGATATGCTCACCTTCAAGGCCTATGTGTACGAGCATATGCAGCGCACCGAAAACGGCGTGGTCTATCTGTATATTGACCGGGAGATGCAGCGCAAATTCGGCCTGACCTTTGAATCGGCCAGCAGCGCCATATCCTATCTGGAGGGCATCAAGGACTGCCTGTGCTGGCTGGCCTTCATCGAACCTGCCGAGGGCGATCCCGCCATCCGCGTACGGGTGCGCAGCCGCTTTGTGACCACAAACGGCATTTCGGAGCGTTTTCACGGCGGCGGCCACGCCATGGCCAGCGGCGCCACGGTGTACAGCCGGGAGGAGGCGCTGCGGCTGGTGGAGGCGGCTGACGCGCTGCTGCGGGAATACAAGGAGACCCACACCGATTGGATGTAAGGAAAATGCCGAAAAAACAGGAAAAACACAGACGTTTCTCTTGTATATATACCTGTTTCTGCGTATAATATCACTTGTCGGTCTATCGACCGGAAAAACGATCACAGGAGGATAAAAAACATGAAAAAACTGTTTGCTATGATGCTGGTTGTCTGCATGCTGCTGAGCGGCGTCGCCGCTTTGGCCGACGAGCCCATTACCATTCGCGTGGCCCATATCGGCCCCACCACCGGCGCTGCCGCCCTGTACGGCCTTGCCACGCTGCATGGCGCTGAGATCGCCGCCGCCGAGCTGAATGAAGGCGACGGCCCCTATCATATCGAGCTGATCAATCAGGACGACGAGCACAATGTGGAAAAGGTCATCAACGCCTATAACGCCGCGCTGGACGCCGGCGCGCAGATGATCCTGGGCACCACCACGTCCAAGCCCTGCGAAGCCGCAGGCGCTCAGGGATACACCGACCGCGTGTTCTTCCTGACCCCCTCCGCCTCCTCCACCGCCGTCATTGAGGACAAGGACAACGTGTTCCAGATCTGCTTCTCCGACCCCAACCAGGGTGCCGCTTCGGCCCAGTATATCGCTGAGCACGGTCTGGGCACCAAAGTGGCTGTGATCTACAACAACGCCGACGTATACTCCACCGGCATCCGCGACACCTTTGTGAAGGAAGGCGAAGAGCTGGGCCTGGAGATCGTGAGCGAGACCACCTTCACCGACGAGACCACCGACTTCACCGTGCAGGTGGCCGATGCCCAGAACGCCGGCGCTGAAATCGTGTTCCTGCCCATGTACTACACCCCCGCTTCCCTGATCCTCAAGACCTCCGCCGATAAGGACTTCCATCCCATCTTCTTCGGCGTGGACGGCATGGACGGCATCCTGAGCGTGGAAGGCTTCGACACCTCCCTGGCCGAGGGCGTCATGCTGCTGACCCCCTTCGTGGCCACCGCCACTGATGAAAAGACCGTGAACTTTGTGACCAAGTATCAGGAAGCCTACGGCGAGACCCCCATCCAGTTTGCCGCCGACGCCTATGACGGCATCTACATCCTGGCCGCCGCCGCTGAAAAGGCCGGCATCACTGCCGAGATGGAGCCCGAGGAAGTTTGCGACCTGATGATCGCCGCTATCCAGGAGATCAGCGTGGACGGCATCACCGGCACCATGACTTGGGATGAGAGCGGCGCCGTAACGAAGACCCCCATGGCCGCCACCATCGTCAATGGCGAGTACGTTTTTGAATAATCCTTTTCGATAAAAATACGCGGGCTGGCCTCAAAGAGAGGGCCAGTCCCGCCTTTTCGTTTATCAATATGCTTAGGGAGAGAGAATCATGATTTTTCTCGATAACCTGATCAACGGTCTGAGTCTGGGCAGCATTTACGCCATCATCGCCCTGGGCTATACCATGGTGTACGGCATTGCAAAAATGCTGAATTTCGCCCATGGCGACGTGATCATGATCGGCGCGTACATCGCCTTCTGCGGCTTGCAGTACTGGGGATTGCCGCCGGTGATCGCCATCCTGGTGTCCATGGCGGTATGTACGGCGCTGGGCATCACCATTGAGGGTCTGGCCTACCGCCCGCTGAGACAGGCGGCCAGCCTGGCGGTGCTGATCACCGCCATCGGCATGAGCTATCTGCTGCAGAATGTGGCGCTGATGATTTGGGGCGCAAATCCCAAGTCCTTCCCGCCCCCCTTCATCAACAGCTCCACCCTCAGGCTGGGGCAGCTGCGCATCTCCAGCGCTACACTCATCACCATCCTGGCCAACATTGTGATCATGGTTTCGCTGACGCTTTTCACCGCCAAAACCAAGATGGGCAAGGCCATGCGCTGCGTCAGCGAGGACAGGGGGACGGCTGAACTGATGGGGATCAACGTGAACCGCACCATTTCGGTCACCTTCGCCATCGGCTCGGCGCTGGCCGCCATCGCGGGCGTGCTGCTGTGCTCTTCCTATCCCATCCTGCAGCCTACCACCGGCTCCATGCCCGGCATCAAGGCGTTTACCGCTGCGGTCTTTGGAGGCATTGGCTCCATCCCGGGCGCCATGCTGGGCGGCGTGCTGCTGGGCGTCATTGAAATTTTCGGCAAGGCTTATATCTCCACGGAGCTGGGCGACGCCATTGTGTTCGCCGTGCTGATCGTGGTGCTGCTGGTGAAGCCCACAGGCCTGCTTGGCAAGCCTGTGCGGGAGAAAGTGTGAGGTGACGGGCATGACGATAGCGAAAAGAAATCGCCTGATCTATAACATCGTCACCTATGCGCTGGTGATCGCCGCCTTTATCATCCTGCAGTCCATGATCGCCAATAAAACGATCACCCGCTCGCTCAAGGGCCAATTGGTGCCCATCTGCTGCTGGGTGATCATGGCCGTTTCGCTGAACCTGGTCATCGGCATCAGCGGCGAACTGAGCCTGGGCCACGCCGGATTCATGAGCATTGGCGCGTATACCGGCGCTGTGATCAGCGGCTGGCTGCTGAACAGCTTTCAGATCGAAAATACGCTGCTGCGGCTGGTGCTGGCCATCATTGCCGGCGGCATCATGGCGGGGGTCATGGGCGCGCTGATCGGCATCCCGGTGCTGCGCCTCCGGGGCGACTATCTGGCCATCGTGACGCTGGCCTTTGGCGAAATCATTCGCAACCTGGTCAACGTGCTGTATATCGGCGTTTACGATGGCCGGCTGATCTTCTCTTTCCTGCACAGGGATCTTCCCGAGGGAACCACCATGCTGGTGGACGGCGCTAAAGGCGCGGTGAAGATCAAGCCTGTTTCCACCTTTACGGTGGGTTTCGTGCTGATATTGATCACGCTGTTTGTGGTGCTCAATCTGATCAACAGCCGGGCGGGCCGTGCCATCCAGGCCACCCGCGATAACCGCATCGCCGCCGAATCCATGGGCGTTCCCGTGACGAAGTACAAGATGATGGCCTTTGTCACCGCCGCCGTGCTGGCGGGCATGGCGGGCGCGTTGTACGGGCTGAACAGCTCCACCGTGGTGCCTACCCAGTTCACCTTCAACCAGTCCATCAACGTATTGGTGTTCGTGGTGCTGGGCGGATTGGGCAACGTACTGGGCTCTGTGATCAGCGCCACGCTGCTCACCGTGCTGCCCGAGGTGCTGCGCGCCTTCAGCGATTACCGCATGCTGGTATACGCGGTAGTGCTGATCCTGGTGATGATCTTTACAAACAACCCGCTGATCCGCTCCTTTGCCGAGCGGCTGACCGCGCCCGTCAAGCGCCTGTTCCGCGGGACCCGGGAGGGAGGTGACGCCGTATGACCCAGGTAAAACGCCGCGCGAATACCAAAATGGTGCCCCTGCAGTCCGACGCCATCGTGCCCGAGCGCGATATCAACAAGGCTCCGGTGCTGGAGGCCCGGCATCTGGGCATCGAGTTTGGCGGCCTTAAGGCTGTGGACGATTTTAACCTGACCATTGGAAAAACCGAGATCGCCGGGCTCATTGGGCCAAACGGCGCGGGCAAGACCACGGTTTTCAACCTGATCACCAAGGTATACGAGCCCACCATGGGCGCCGTATTGATCAACGGCCGCGACACCCACGGCATGAACATCGTGCAGGCCAGCAAATTGGGCATTGCCCGCACCTTCCAGAACATCCGCCTGTTCGACCAGATGACGGTGGAGGAAAACGTGCGCATCGGTCTGCACAACCAGATCAAATACAATATGTTTACCGGCATGCTGCGCCTGCCCGGCTACTGGAAACAGGAAAAGAAGCAGCATGAGCGCGCGCTGGAGCTGCTGCACATTTTCGATATGGAAAAGCTGGCCGATGAGCAGGCGGGATCGCTGCCCTACGGCGCTCAGCGCCGCCTGGAGATCGTGCGCGCTTTGGCCACCAATCCCAGCCTTCTTCTGCTGGACGAGCCCGCGGCGGGCATGAATCCCCATGAGACCGAAGAGCTGATGGAGAATATCGCCAAAATCCGCGATCAGTTCCAAATCGCCATTCTGCTGATCGAGCATGATATGAGCCTGGTCATGGGCGTGTGCGAGGGCATCTGCGTGCTGAACTTCGGCAAGGTCATCGCCAAGGGCACCGCCGATGAGATCCAGGCCAACCCCGTGGTGATCGAAGCCTATCTGGGCAAAAAGAAGGAGGGGCAGGCATGACCGATACGGTAAACAAAGCCCCGCTGCTGCGGGTCAATGATCTGCACGTGTTCTACGGCGCCATTCACGCCATCAAAGGCATCAGCCTGGAGGTGCATACCGGCGAGATCGTGACGCTGATCGGCGCCAATGGCGCGGGAAAGAGCACCACGCTGAATACCATCGCCGGGCTGCTCAAGCCCCGGCAGGGCACGGTGGAGCTGAACGGGCATGTGCTGAACGGACTGGGCGCTTCCCGCATCGTGCCCAAGGGACTGAGCCTGTGTCCTGAAGGCCGCCGCATTTTCCAGCAGATGACAGTACGCGAGAATCTGGAGATGGGCAGCTATACCCGGCCCAACGCCGAAATCGCCGCATCGCTGGAGGAGATGTTCCAGCGGTTCCCCCGTTTGAAGGAGCGCGAAAGGCAGATCGCCGGAACGCTTTCCGGCGGCGAGCAGCAGATGCTGGCCATGGCACGGGCGCTCATGAGCCGCCCCAGCCTTTTGATGCTGGACGAGCCCAGCATGGGTTTGGCCCCCATCCTGGTGGAGCAGATTTTTTCCATCATTACCGAGCTGCATGGTACCGGCGTGACCATCCTGCTGGTGGAGCAGAACGCCCAAATGGCGCTGCAGGTGGCCGACCGCGCCTATGTGATGGAAACCGGAAAGATCACATTGCAGGGTCCCGCTGAAGAGCTGCTGCATAATGAAGCTGTGCAAAAAGCGTATTTGGGATCGTAAGCATGAAATAACAGCCTCTCTTCAAGAAGTATTTTGGAGAGAGGTTTTTCTTGCCCTGTTTCCGATAATATGCTAATATGAAGAAAAAATCCCGGGAGCTGATCACAGATGAAAAGGCTGCTTTTGTTATTGATGCTGCTGGCGGTAACGTTGACCGCGTCCTCCGCTGCCGACGCGCGCTATACCGTAACCAGCGTGACCGATTGCGCCCAGACCGACAGCCGGTATGACAGGTTTTACCAAAGCGGGGAGTTTTCTGTGGTGATCCCCGGCCTGGCCGAAGGGCTGGTGCCCCAGGGCATTGCCTGGATGCCGGAGGAGGATTGGCTGCTGTTTGCGGGTTATCGCTCGGATCAGGGCAGCAGCGCGCTGATCGCCGTGGATCGGCAGACAGGGGAGATCATGCGGCAGGCAAGCCTGCAATACGCGGACGGTCGGGTATATAACGGCCATGCCGGCGGCGTATGCGTGACGGAAAACAATATCTATCTGTCCAATGCCCATATGCTGTACAGGATCCCGCTGTCGGCTTTCCGCGGCCTGGGGGAGGCGGGCGTTTGCCGGTTTGCGCAGGAGATCCCCGTGCCGGTCAATTCATCCTATTGCTGCTATGCCGATGGCGTGCTCTGGGTGGGTGAATTCCAGTATACCGGCGATTACAAAACCGACGTCAGCCATTATGTAAAAACGGCGGACGGCCTGCAGCGCGCCTGGACGTGCGGCTATGTGATGGGAGAGGGGCAGGATTTTGCCCGGCCCGATTATATCCTTTCCGTAACCGAGCGCATTCAGGGCGTGACAACCTTGAACGGCAGGTTCTATCTGAGCCAGTCCTATGGCCGCAAGGCCGATTCGGTGATCTATCGGTATGAAAACGCATTGGAACGCCAGCCTGACGATCAGATCGATTTTGACGGGCAGGCGGTCCCGCTGTGGATCCTGGACAGCGCCAGCCGGGAGGACGTGCTGATCTGCCCGCCCATGAGCGAATGCCTGTGCACGGTGGAAGGCGGGATCGAGGTGCTGTTTGAATCGGCGGCCCAAACGTATATGGATCCCAAGAACCCATCGGTCAATCCGCTTGACAGGGTTTTCCATCTGACGGGATTCTGAGCGGGGAGCGGGAAATCTTCTTTTGCTATTGACATGCGCTTGTGAAATTTGGTATAATATGTTTAGATAATCGCATGGCAAAAAACGGAGATTTGGATACGTTTTTTGCGTGCGGAAATATGGAAAAGGAGAAGAACAAAAATGAAAAGACTGTTTGCGCTGCTGATGACCGCCGTCATGCTGCTGGCCGCCGTTCCGGCGCTGGCCGCCACCGAGTACGACGTCACCGAGCCCATCACCATCGAATGGTGGCATGCCCATGAGAGCCAGTTTGACGAACAGATCGCCTACATGGTGGATAAGTTCAACGCTGAAAACGATATGGGCATCGTTGTGGAACCCAAGTATATGGGCGCTTATGCCGACATCGATACCGCTTTCCGCGCTGCTGACGCCGCCGGCTCCGTGCCCGCGCTGGTATGCTGCAATACCTCCTATCCCGCTTCCTACGGCGCCGCCGGCCTGTGCGAAGTGCTGGATCCCTACATTGACGCTTTCGATTACGATGTGGAGGACTTTGGCGAAGGCCTGCTGGCTTCCACCAGCTATGACGATGAGCAGATCGCCCTGCCTTATCTGATCTCTACCCAGTGCCTGTACTACAACAAGACCGCCGCTGAGGCCGAAGGCATTGAAATGCCCAAGACCTTCGATGATATCGAAGCCTTCCTGGAGAAGGCCACCGTGTTCAACGAGGATGGCACCACCGCCCGTTACGGCACCGTGTTCGGCGGCTGGGACTACTGGTACCATGAGATGCTGTTCAAGAACAACGGCGTGCAGATCGTGACCGAAGACGGTGAAACCGACGTCAACAGCGCCAAGAGCGTGGAGCTGAACACCAAGATCAAGGAATGGATCGACAAGGGCTACGCCTATTATGCCATTGGCAGCGGCGCTTCCTCCAACATGCGCGATCTGTTCATCGCGGGCGGCGCTTTCTCCGTGTTCCATACCTCTTCTCTGTACACCACCTATGTAAACCGCGTCAACGCCCTGGAAGACGAGTCCGCCCGGTTTGAGGTGGGCATGGCCTGGCTGCCCGGCGGCAGCGACGGCGAGTCCTTCAAGAGCGAAGTGGGCGGCGCCGCCATCTTCATCCCCGCCAAGGCTTCCCAGGCGCAGAAGAATGCCGCGTGGCAGTTCATGATGTTCATGGCCAGCCCCGAAATCAACCTGTACTGGTCGGATAATACCGGTTATCTGCCCACCCGCGGCAGCGTGGTCGATTTGCCTGAGTATCAGGAATACCTGGCCAAGAAGCCCGCTATGGATCCCATCATCAAGATGGCTGCCTGGATCAATCCCCGCAACCAGAATCCCGCCTATAACAACTGCGGCAACCTGTGGCGCGAAGCCCTGGGCGAAATCTACAACAATGGCGCGCCCATCCAGGAGACCCTGGATCAGCTGGCTATTGAAATCCAGGCCGAGCTGGACGCTGTAAAATAAGCAACAAAACGCGCAGTAAAAATATCAGGGGAGGGGAAGCTTTTCCCCTCCCCTGAAATCATAAAGAGGTTTTTACCGTGAAAAACGCAGTTAAAACCATCAATTTAAAAAGTAAAGAGCGGAAGATGATTTCGCCGCTCCAGCGTGGCGTCGGCCTGGTTTTGATCATCCTGGGCGCGCTGATCATGCTGGTGGGCCTGTTTGGCTACCTGGCGGGCGATTGGCAGATCGGCCCCTTTGCCGATTTGACCGATCAGGTATTTATTGCCCGGGAGGTAGCCACCAGCGCGGGAACTAAGGTGACGGGCGCTTTCGATATGGACGGCGAGGAAAGCGGCATGCATGTTTTCTATGCCGAGCTCTCCGGCGCCGATCAATCGGTGATCAACGCGGAGGAGTTTGACCTGGGGGAGACCAAGAAGGCCCTCAAGGGCGGCTCACTGCAGTTCCCGGCCACCAAGGAGCGCCAGACGCTGGTGATCGAGGAGCCCTCTCCGGTGGCGCTGAGCAATGGGCTCACAGCCACCCGCGCCGTCAAATTTCCCGGTGCGGGCAGCAGCAAATACAGGAGCCTTAAAATGACGGTGGAGGGTTCCTGCGAATTGACGCTGTACGCCCTGTCCTCCACAGCCCATGAGCGGCGGGCCGTGCTGTATAACAGCCTGAACGGCCAGGAGGTGGACGCTGTGATGGTGCCCGGCGCTGGCGCTGCGGGCGGGCTTTCTCCGGTAAAGCTCAGCATTCCGGCCGCCGGTACGTATTATGTTTCGGTCAAGGGCGATATCCCCATCGCGCCTGTCAGCGCCATCATGAATTATGCCGTCATGATCCTGCTGCTGGGCTTGGTGCTGGTATTGAACGGCGTCATGATGCGCATCCAGCGTTGGGAACGCATGAAGGATCTGTTTTTTGTGGAGCCCGCGCTGCTGCTGTTCCTGCTGTTCGTGTATTATCCGGTCATTGATCTGATCCGCATTTCCTTTACCAATATGTCGGTGCTGACCACAGGCAAACAGGAGTTTGTGGGCTGGGCCAATTTTGACTGGATGTTTAACGGCGCGGGCAAGCGCTATTTCTGGGAAAGCCTCAGGATCACCGCGGTATACATGTTCTGGGAGGTGCTGATCACGCTGGTAGGCGGCATGCTGCTGGCGCTGCTCTTTAACCGTATGACCCGCGCCTTCAACGCCATGCGCGCCGTCGTGTTCATGCCCAAGTACATTGCCGTGTCCACCAGCGCTGTGGTGTTCCAGTGGATCCTGTACAGCACCATTGCCACAGGCATCGGCCAAAGCGAGGGCATCCTCAACTATGTGCTTTCGCTGTTTGGCATCCAGGGGCCGCACTGGCTCATAGATTCCAGCAGCGCGCTGGCCGGTATTCTGCTTTTGACGGCCTGGCGCGTGGTGGGCTATGCCATGATGATCTATCTGTCCGCCATGAAGGGCATCAGTCAGGATTATTACGAGGCCGCGGCCATTGACGGCGCGGACGGCGTGCAGCGCTTCCGGTTTATCACGGTGCCGCTGCTTGCGCCTACTACGCTGTTCCTGTTTGTGACCACGTTTATCGCCAGCATGAAGGTGTTCCAGTCAGTGGACGTCATGACGGGCGGCGGCCCGGGGACCTCCACCAACGTGATGGTGCAGTGGATCTACAACTTGACCTTTAAGGATTTCCATACCGCGCGCGGCGCTGCGGTATCGCTGGTGTTCTTCCTGATCCTGCTGGTATGCACCGCGGCTACCATGCGCTTCTCCAACCGCAACGTAAACTATGACGCGTGAGAAAGGAGGCGGAACCACATGTATAAAAGGCTGAAAAGCGATAAGAAAATCGGCGCGCTCAGCGTGCTCCTGGGGTTCGCGCTCCTGGTGCTCGCCCTGGTGCTCATTCCCCTCAGAACGGCAGGGGCGTGGAAGTATTATCTGCTCGCTGTATCCGCCGCGCTGATCCTGATCCCGATCCCCGTCATGTGGCGGGACGGCATTCTGCAGATGAAACAGAAACCCGTGACGGATACCCATTGGCATCGGATGCGGCAAAGCGGCTTCTTTGACCTGCTGGTGCTCTTTACCATCATCGCGCTGGTGCTGTGCGCTTGCTGGCTCTTTGGCATGATCAGCTATAACGCCACGCTGCATAAGCACGCGCCCGGCGCTGCCACGCTGGCCGAGGCCAGGCTGCAGGCTGATTTTATCGAGTATAATTTCAAGCAGGATCTGAATCTGATTGCAGGCAGCTATGCCATCTTTGGCTATATCGCGCTGGTGATCATGGCTGTTGTGCTGATGTGCGGCCTGTATATGCGCTTTATTTCGCCGATCGTGCAGGCCGATGAGCAGCTTCAAATCGCTCATGGCTTCTATCGCGTGGCGGCGCAGTACGCAGCGGCCATCCTGGTGGTGCTCATTTCGCTGTTCCCGATTTACTGGATGGTGATCTCCTCGCTGAAAACCTCGGATGAGCTGCTCCGCGCGGTGCCCACGCTGTGGCCCAATAAGTTTATCTGGGAAAACTATCCCAATGTGCTGAAAAAAGCGCCCTTTGACCGCTACCTGATCAATACCCTGGTGACCACGGTGATCATGATGCTGGGAGAGCTTACCATCGGCGTTATGGCTGCCTACGGCTTCTCCAAGGGCGACTTCAAGGGGAAAAACGTGCTGTTCATGCTGGTGCTCGGCGCGTTGATGGTGCCCATCCAGGTGACCTTCGTACCCATTTACGTCACCATTTCCCGCCTGAACGCCATTGATACCTGGACGGGCGTGGTACTGCCCAATCTGGTCAGCGCGTACTTCATTTTCATGCTGCGCCAGAACTTTATGGCGGTGGATAACAGCTATATCGAGGCCGGTAGAATTGACGGCATGGGACGTTTCGGTACCATTATCCACGTGCTTTGTCCCATGTGCAAACCCACGCTGATCACCGTGAGCATCATCAGCTTCATCAATGGCTGGAACAGCTATTTCTGGCCCAAGATGGTCACCCAGTCCGAAGCAAGCCGCACCATCGCCGTGGGCGTACAGCGGCTCAAGGAGACCTATGCAGGCCAGTATGTATCCAACTTCAATGAGATCATGGCGGGCGCGGTGATGGCCATCATTCCCATCGTGCTGCTGTTCCTGATCCTGCAAAAGTACATCATGACCGGCATGAGCAAGGCCGCCATGAAATGATCCATTCCACAGAAAGAAGGCGTTTATATGAAAACCACAATCCCCATCCCGGGCGATGGAAAGCCGCTGATGATCGCGCACAGGGGCCTGAGCGGCCTGGAGATGGAAAACTCGGCATCGGCCTTTGTTTCGGCCGGGCAGCACAGCTATTTTGGCATTGAAACCGACGTGCACCGTACCGCGGATGGACGGTTCATCATCATCCATGACGATAACACAAAGCGTGTATGCGGGGATGAAATGACTGTGGAGAAGACCCGCTATGATACGCTGCGCGCCCTGCGGCTGGTGGATACGGACGGCAGACAGGGGAGAGGCGATCTGATCCTGCCCGATCTGCGCGAGTACATCGATATCTGTAAAAAGTATGAAAAAACTGCCGTGCTGGAGCTGAAAAACCATTTTACGCCTCAGGATATTGATCAGATCATCAATATCATTCGCCAGGAGGATTACCTGGAGCAGGTGGTTTTCATCTCCTTTGACCTGCCCAATATGATCTGCATCCGGGAGCGCCTGCCGGAGCAGCCGGCGCAGTTCCTGATATCCAGTATCACCGATTGGCTGCTGGACACCCTGCAGAAGTATAGCCTGGATCTGGATATCAAGCATACGGCGCTCACCAAGGAATACGCCGATGCGCTGCACGCAAGCGGGATCAAGGTGAACGTGTGGACAGTCAACACGCCGGAGGACGCGCAGCGCGTCATCGATATGGGCGTGGACTTCATTACCACCAATATTCTGGAGTAAGCTTTGCAAAGTGAATCATGACTTAAAAGAATGCCAATAAACGCGATTTGGCATGGAAGAGGGGAACGTTAAGAGGCAGCACCTCTTAACGTCCCCTTTTCTTTCTCTACACAATTTCCGTCATTCATGCAGCAGCCGTTCTTTTTCCAGCGCTTCTTTTTTACCGTGGATACGGCCCAGGCCGTACATCAGCAGCGTGCCGCAAAGCAGGTTGATCCAGCCGGCGCGGGCGCTGGTGACGCTGTTTGCAATCCCGATCAGCAGATTTGCGCCGCCGACCGTTGCCAGAAGTTTGCCGATCTTATCCAGATGGCTGATCTTTGAATCAATATCGGAGAAAAGGTCGAAGGGCCCGTCTGCCGTCTTTTTGCGGAAGTAGATCCACATCATCATCCGGCCTATATACTCTGCGCCGGTTTCTTTCATGAACGCAAGATAAGCTTCATCATATGGGTGCATCTCCAGCCGGACGCTGTATTCGCCGGGTTCACATCGCACAAAGCGATACGTGCAATAGCCAACGCTCTCCAACACCCAGCCGTTCATGGCCATTTCGTTCAGCCAATCTTCTTCCTTTTCAAACGACCATACCCAGTACCATTTCCGGATGGTTTTCATATTTTCCATGCTTATTCCTCCCGCAGTATCCTTTCTCCGTTGTCCGCCAGCTCACGAAGCCTTGCCACTTCGATTTTGAGCACCTCAAGCCCTTTCTCGGTCAGGCGATATTCCTTTCGCCTGCTTTCATCCTCGATGGGAAGTTGAATGATCCAGCCCTTAGCGCTCAGCGCGCTCAGCGCGCCATACAGCGTTCCCGCCGCCAGATGCAGCCGGCCGCCGGACAGCTCCTCTGTCAGCTGCATGATGCCATAACCGTGCCGCGGTTTGACCAGCGACAGCAGAATATAATAGGTTGCCTCCGTCAGCGCCAATCCCTCCGCCATACGTTCACCTCCATAGACGTCCGATATATCGAATGACGATATAACGTATTTATATTATATCGGAACACGATATATTTGTCAAGCAAAAAAGTAACCCGATGAAAAATTTCCGGCTGCTGCTGACCTGCCGATATAACAAAAGAGCCGTGCCTTTCGGCACGGCCCAAGCGCGTGATAAGATTGATCAGTTGGCGTATTCGCACTCGTCGATGGCATCCTGGAAGGCGCGATCGATTTCGGCGTCCACATTCTCGGTGAGGCCCAGGCAGCGGGTCATCAGGGCGGTCACCTGGTTGCGGGCAACAGCGCTGCCCTCAAACACGGGAGAGGTGTAGTAAGCGTCGGTCTGCTCCATACCCACCTTCATGCTCAGCATGGAGATGTTGTCGCCGCCGTCAGCCTTGGCCAGGTAATCCTGGAACTCGGGGATATCCATAACGGACTTGATGGCGGGCATATAACCGGACTGGATGGCGAAGTTGGCCTGGAAGTTGGCGTCGGTGGTCAGATACTTGACGAACAGCCAGGTGGCCAGCACTTCCTGGGGATTATCCTTCTTGAAGATGCAAACGCTGGGGCCCTGGGAAATGACCTTGCGGTTGTTCACATCCACCTGCGGAATGGTGGCGATGCCCACCTCGAAGGGATAGTTGCCGTTTTCATCCTTGGCGGGGCACTGATACTTGGCGCCGGCGGAGGAGCCGATGCACATGTAGCAGCGGGTCTCATCGGTGCTGGTGAACAGGCCGGAGGTAAAAGCGCCATACAGACCGGCGGTGGTCACATAGCCCTTCTGGTACCATTCGTTGAACTTCTTGATGAAAGCCTTGTTGGTGTCGTTGTCAAACAGGTAATGGGGCTCGTTGGCGCTGGTGTAATCGGAGCCGTACTGCTCGGTCATGGTGATGAACCAGTTGCCTTCGCTGTCATAGCCCAGGGGGATGGACTTTTCATCGATGGCCTTGATCTTGGCGCAAACGTCTTCCACTTCGTCCCAGGTGGTGGGCACGGTCAGGCCGTTGGCATCGAAGAAGGTCTTATCATAGTACAGCACTTCAGTGCTCTTGTAGAAGGGCAGGGTGTACATCTTGTCGTCGCCGAAGCTCTTGCCTTCGTTGTAGTAGCCTTCGATGAAGTCAGCCTTCTGCTCATCGGTCAGGCCAACCACGGGATGGTCGATCAGCTCATCCAGGGTCTGCACGGCGTTGGAGGCGTTGTAGGTGGCCACATGGTCGGCATAGCAGAAGGTCACGTTGGGCTCGTTGCCGCCGGTGATTTCCGCGGGGATGCGGTTCAGGATGTCGTTGTAGCTGCCGGCATTCTCAGCTTCGATGGTGATGTTGGGATACAGCTTGTTGAATTCAGCGATGGCGTTGTTCAGCACTTCCAGCTGATTGTCACGGCTGATGATGTGGTAGAACTTGACGGTAACCGCGCTGCCGTCATAGCCTTCGGCGGGGAAATCCGCCAGGGCGGTGACGCAGGGCAGCAGCATCATGAGCACCAGGAGCAGAGAGAGAAGTTTCTTCATGGGTTTCTACCTTCCTTGTATTATTTTGTTAATGGCTTTTCAGCCGGTTAACCTTTGATGCCGCTGCGGCTGACGCCTGCCATGATATACTTGCGCAGGAACACGAAAATCAGGAACAGCGGGGCGGATACCAGGGCCACGGCGGCCATCTGCACGGGATAATTGACGTCGCCGGAGGTATCAGTAAACGCGTTGCGCAGGCCGTTGGTCACCAGGCGGTGGGCTTCGTCATTGGCCACCAGGCGGGGCCAGATGTAGCTGTTCCAGGAGCCCATCATTTTGAGGATGGTGATGGATATCAGCGTGGGCAGCGCCAGGGGCACCATGACCTTCCACAGGTATTTCCAATCACTGGTGCCGTCCACCTTGGCAGCCAGGTACAATTCGTTTGGGATCTGCAGGAAGTTCTGCCGCAGCAGGTAGATGTAAAATACGCTCACCAGGAAGGGCACGATCAGCACGGTATAGGTGTTGATCCAGCCCAGGCGGCTCACCGTCAGATAGTTGGTAATGGTAAACAGTTCGCCCGGGATCATCATGGTGGCCAAAAGCCCCGCGAAGAGCAGCTCCTTGCCCTTGAACTCAAGGCGGGCAAAGGCGAAGGCCGTAACGATGGTGATGAACAGGCTCAGGATGGTGGATACCACGCCCACATACAGCGTGTTCAGGAACAGGCGGCCCAGGCTGGCAGCCGTAAAGGCTTCGGCGTAGTTGCTGAAGAAGATCGCCCGAGGCCATAGCGTGGGCACAGAGGAACGATACTCCGCCAGCGATTTCACCGAGGAAATCAGCATCCAGTAGAAGGGGAAAAGCACGATGGCGGCCATGATGATCAGGAAGGCGTATATGCCGACCATCACCAGCGTTTTGCCAAACTTCTGCTTGGTCGTGGTGCGCTGCAGATCGCGGGCGTGCATCACATTGATTGAATTCTGCGACATTGTTCCGCCTCCTCTCTCAGTAGTGCACGCGCTTCTTGCTGACCTGCAGGTTGATCAGGGTCACCACAAGAATGATGCCGAACAGGATCAGGGCGGCCGCGCTGGCGCGGCCCTCGTTGCTGTTGCTCAGGCTGTCGTAAATGAAGCCCACCATGGTGTTCAGTCGGCCGGAATCGTTCACCGGGCCCATGCGCTCGCCGAATATACCCACGATGCTGGTGTATTCCTTGAAGCCGCCGATGAAGCCGGTGATGATCACGTAAGCCAGCATGGGGGAAAGGAGCGGCACGGTGATGCGCCAGAATACGCGGCGGCGGGGGGTGGAATCCACCTTGGCGGCCTCGTAATACTGCTTGTTGATGCTGGTCAGTCCGCCCAGCAGGATCAGGATCTTGAAGGGCAGAGCATTCCAGACGATATAGACGATCATGACGAACATGTTGGCGGTGTAGCTGGAGCCGTAATTGATCCAG
>JAFUDW010000032.1 GCA_017464225.1 Clostridia bacterium
CCGGAGGACGGCAGCAACAGCCTGTACTTCGATGAAAAGGATCTGGGAGAGATGGGCCCTCTCGAGATCGGGCTCAAGACCGCCGAGGACAGCCAGGGCTTCACCCTGCCGGGCTGGGAGCCGGAGCGCTTGGCGCTGATGGCGACAACCCTCAAGCAGTATGAACACATCGGCCCGGACGACCTGCGGAAGAACTTCAAGTATTTCCTGGACGCTGTGATCCCGGTATGCGAGGAAGTGGGCGTCCGGATGGCCTGCCATCCGGATGATCCTGCCTGGCCCATCTTCGGCTTGCCGCGCATCACCCACAGCCAGGATGATTTTGACAAGATGGTCAAGCTGCATGACAGTCCGGCCAATACGCTGTGCCTGTGCACCGGTTCCCTGGGCAGCAATCCGGATAATGATATCCCCGCCATCATCCGCCACTTTGGCGAAATGAACCGCATCGGCGCCATGCACGTGCGCAACGTCAAGTATCTGGGCCATCATCATTTCCGGGAGGCGGCGCACCTGAGCTGTACCGGCGATCTGGATTTGTATGAGATCATGAAGGCCATCCACGATACATGCCCCGACACCTATATCCGGCCCGACCACGGCCGCATGATCTGGGACGAGCAGGGGCGGCCCGGCTATGGCCTCTACGACCGTGCGCTGGGCGCGGCCTATCTGAACGGCCTGTGGGAAGCCATTGAAAAAGGGGAAAAGTGATATGCTTGCATTGAATGAAAAAGGACTTCAAAACCGCGCGGAATGGGAGCGGAAGGGCTATCAATTGCCCGCCTATGACCGCTCTGCTATGATCGAAAAAACCCGCAGCGCTCCTGCCTGGATCCATTTTGGCGCGGGCAACATTTTCCGCGCTTTCCAGTGCAACGCCGTTCAGCGCATGCTGAACGACGGGCATATGAATACCGGCATCATCGCCGTGGAAGGCTTTGACTACGAAATCGTGGAAAAAGGTTATAGAGGCAATGACAATTATACCCTGCTGGTGACGCTCAAAGCTGACGGCAGCGTGGAAAAAACGGTGATCGGCAGTATTGCGGAAAGCTGCATCCTGGATCGGGAGAACGCCGTGGAATACGGCCGTTTGGCTGAGATATTTACCAATCCCTCCTTGCAGATGGCCTCCTTTACCATTACCGAAAAGGGATATGCCATCAGGCCTGCTGTGGAGGCCGATTTCGCCAACGGTCCGCAGAAGCCCCAGAGCTATATCGGCAAGGTGGCGAGCCTGCTGTATGCCCGTTATCAGGCGGGCGGCGCGCCCATTGCCATGGTGAGCATGGACAACTGCTCACACAATGGCGATAAGCTCAAAGCTGCCATTACGGCTTTCGCCGAAGGCTGGAAGGATGAAGGCTTCCTGGCCTATGTGAGCGGCGGCAAGGTATCCTTCCCCTGGACGATGATCGATAAGATCACGCCCCGTCCCGACGCTTCGGTGGAAGCGATGCTGCGCAAGGATGGACTGGAAGGGCTGGAACCCATCGTCACCTCCCGGCATACCTATATCGCACCCTTCGTCAACGCTGAGGAAAGCGAGTATCTGGTCATTGAGGATGATTTCCCCAACGGCCGTCCGGCGCTGGAGAAGGCGGGCTTCATCTTTACCGACCGCGACACCGTCAATAAGGTGGAGCGCATGAAGGTTTGCACCTGCCTGAATCCCCTGCATACCGCCCTGGCGGTCACCGGCTGCCTGCTTGGTTATACCCGTATTTCGGATGAAATGAAGGATGCCGATCTGGTGGCGCTGATCCATAGGATCGGCTATGCGGAGGGTTTGCCCGTGGTCACCGATCCCGGCGTCATCAAGCCCCGGGAGTTCATCGATACCGTGGTCAACGTGCGTCTGCCCAATCCCTTTATGCCGGACACGCCCCAGCGTATCGCCTGCGACACCAGCCAAAAGATCCCCATCCGCTTTGGCGAAACAGTGAAATGCTACCTGGCCGATCCTGCGCGGGATGTTTCCTCCCTGGAGGCTATTCCGCTGGCCATGGCTGCCTGGCTGCGCTATTTGCTGGGCGTGGATGATCAGGGGAATCCCATGGAGGTCAGTCCCGATCCGCTGCTGCCCCAGTTGCAGGAAGCGCTGGCCGGCATCGCTTTGGGCGATCCGGCTTCCGCGGAGGGCAAGCTGGATGCTCTGCTGGGTCGCGCCGATCTGTTTGGCGTCAGCCTGATCGAAGCCGGTCTGGATGGCAAGGTGAAGGCCTTCTTTGCTGAAATGCTGACCGGTCCCGGCGCTGTGCGCAATGCGCTGCATAATCATTTGGCGTAATTACAGAAAGAATCGAGTGTTTGATGAAAAATGCCCGGATCGAGCTTGCTCAGATCCGGGTATTCCTGTTTTGGCGTATTTCCCATCAATCACTTCAGATTGAAATGGCGGGAAAATGCAATATTACAGCGCTTTCAGCATAGCGTCGCCAAATGCGGCGCAGGTGTTCCCTTCCCGGGTGCCTGTTACGGGGACGGCTGCCGATACTTTGCGGAGAGCGGCGCTCAGCTGATCGGCCTTTTCAGGCATGCCGATGTGACGGAGCAGCATGACGGCGGCCTGCATCAGGCTTTCGGGATTGGCGTAATCGCCCAAGCCCTCGGCGATCATCCGAGGAGCTGAGCCGTGAATGGCTTCAAACATGGCGTAACGGCTGCCGATGTTGGCGCTGCCTGCGGTGCCTACGCCGCCCTGGATCTGCGCCGCCTCGTCAGTAATGATATCGCCGTAGAGGTTGGGCAGCACAAACACCTGAAAGTCAGAACGCACGGCGGGATTGACCAGATTGGCGGTCATGATATCAATGTAATATTCATCCGCTGTGATTTCAGGATATTCAGCCGCGATTTCATGGCATATACGGGAGAACATGCCGTCAGTCTTTTTCATGATGTTGGATTTTGTTACGATGGTCACGCGCTTTTTGCCGTTGGCCCGCGCAAAGTCAAAGGCTGCCCTGGCGATCCTGCGGGTGCCGGCATCGGTGGTCACCTTGAAATCCATGGTCAGAAGCCCGGGGATCTCAATGCCTTTGCTGCCCAGCGTATATTCTCCCTCGGTATTTTCCCGGAAGAATGTCCAATCGATGCCTTCGCTGGGCACGCTGACCGGGCGCACGTTGGCGAACAGGTCAAGCTCCCGGCGCAGCGATACGTTGGCGCTCTCCATGGTTCCGCCGGAAGGCGTGGTGGTGGGGCCTTTGAGCAGCACGTCGCACTGGCGGATGGCGGCGAGCACGTCGGCAGGCACGGATTCTCCCAATGCCAGCCTGTTTTCAATGGTCAGACCGTCGAGGGTGCGCAGTTCCAGCCTTCCCCGGATGATCTCATCCGCGAGCAGCTTTTCCAATACCCGCTGGGTTTGCCGCATGATGATGGGGCCGATGCCGTCGCCGCCCACCAGGCCAATGACGGTTTTTTCTTTGCGGATCGCTTGGGCAGGATCGTTCAGGCGCTCGGCCCGGCTGATCTGTCCCAGCAGCAGCTCGCGATAATGGTTTACCACCTGTTCAACAGCTTCCATGTTCATATGCCGGCCTCCCTGGTATAGTTCAGTAAGCCGCCCGCCTTTAAAATGGCGATCTGCCGGTCGGACAGCGGACAGGAGAGGGAAACGGTTTTGCCGGTTTCCCGGCACTCCGCCGTTAAATGACCAGAAGCCAAAGCGGCGTGAATGCCTTTGATTTCCAGCGTGTCGCCTTGGGTCAGCGCGTCGTAATCCGCCGGGCTCTCAAAGGTCAGCGGCAGGATGCCCGCGTTGATCAGATTGGCGGCATGGATGCGGGCAAAGGATTTGACGATCACCGCCCGTACGCCCAAATACAGCGGCACCAGCGCGGCGTGCTCCCGGGAGGATCCCTGTCCGTAATTGACGCCGCCCACCACGCAGCTTCTGCCAAGCGCGGCTGCCCTGGCAGGGAAGGCTTCATCGCATACATTGAAGCAGAATTCGCTCATTTTGGGGATATTGCTGCGGTAGGGCAGAACCTTAGCGCCGGCGGGCATGATATGGTCGGTGGTGATGTTATCGCCCACCTTCAGGGAAATGGGCAGGCAAAGGGTGTCGGGCAGCGGCTCGCCCTTGGGAAAGGGCTTGATATTGGGTCCGCGCTCCACGGTCAATGTATCCCAATCTTCTGCGGGAGCCGGGGCGATCACGCCGCTGTCGTCGGCCAGGAAGGAGACCGGCAGGTTGATTTCGGGCAGCGCTCCCAGCGTGCGGGGATCGGTGATGAATCCTGTCAGCGCAGAGGCGGCTGCCGTTTCGGGAGACGCCAGATATACCTGCGCGTCCCGGGTGCCGCTGCGGCCTTCAAAATTGCGGTTGAAGGTGCGCACCGATACGCCGCTGGAGGCGGGGGATAGGCCCATGCCGGTGCAGGGCCAGCAGGTGCATTCCAGAATGCGCGCTCCGGCGGCGATCATATCGCTCAGCGCGCCGCATTGGGCCAGCATGCTCAGCACCTGCCTGCTGCCCGGCGAAATGGACAGACTCACGGTATCGGCGATACGGCGGCCTTTCAGGATCGCCGCCACCCGCAGCATATCCCGCAGGGAGGAATTGGTGCAGCTGCCGATGCAGACCTGGGATACGGCGATATCACTCTTTTCGGCGACCGCTGCCACATTGTCCGGCGAATGCGGACAGGCAATCAGCGGTTGCAGGGTATCAAGATCGATATCGATGACCTTGTCGTAAACGGCGTCGGGATCGCTGCAGAGGGGAACGTAATCCTCTTCCCGTCCCTGACTGCGCAGAAAGTCCCGGGTCACCTCGTCCGAAGGGAAAATGGAGGTGGTAGCGCCCAGCTCTGTGCCCATATTGGTGATTGTGGCGCGCTCGGGCACGGAAAGCGCTTTGATGCCTTCGCCTCCCCATTCGATGATGGCGCCTACGCCGCCCTTGACCGAAAGGATGCGCAGGATCTCCAGGCTGATATCTTTAGCCGTTACCCAGGGGTGCAGGGTGCCGTGCAGATTGACCTTGTACATTTTGGGCATGGTGATGTAATACGCGCCGCCACCCATGGCCACGGCTACATCCATGCCGCCGGCGCCCATGGCCAGCATGCCGATGCCGCCGCCTGTGGGCGTATGGCTGTCCGAGCCGATCAGCGTTTTTCCCGGCTTGCCAAAGCGCTCCAGATGCACCTGATGGCAAATGCCGTTGCCCGGACGGGAAAAGAATACGCCGTACTTGCGGGCTACCGACTGGATATAGCGATGGTCGTCAGCGTTTTCAAAGCCGCATTGCAGGGTGTTGTGATCAACATAGGCGATGGATTTTTCCGTTTTGACCCGCGGGATGCCGATGGCTTCCAGCGCCAGATAATCCATGGTGCCGGTGGCGTCCTGGGTGAGCGTTTGGTCGATGCGCAGCCCGATTTCACTGCCTGGAGTCATTTCTCCGTTGAGCAGGTGCGACGCGATGATTTTTTGTGCGATGGTGCATCCCATTATGATCCCTCCCTTTGCGCGATGGCGTCATGCGCTTTTCGTACGTGCAGTATGGTCAGCTTTTCGGCGCTGTCGCCGTCATGGGCGGCGATGGCCTCATAGATAGCCAGGTGCTCCTCCAGGGATTTGAGCGCACGCAGCGGCTCGCCCAACGAAACCCGCCGGTATTTGAGCAGCTTGCGGTGCAGCGGTTCCAGCACATCCCGCATGCTATTGCTTCCGGACAGCGTGTAGATAGTTTGATGAAAGCGGGAGTCAATGTTTTTCAGGCTGTCCGGATCGTTTTTCTGGGTATAGAATTCCTGCAGATCGACCGTTTCTTTTAACGCGCGCAGGCCGTTTTCCTCTGCCCGTTCGGCAGCCCAGCGGGAGGCCAGTCCCTCCAGGCGCAGCCGGATCTCCCGGATATCCCTGATATCCTCCATGGTGATGCCGATGACCTTGGCGCCCTTGGTGGTCAATTCCACGATACGCTCCTGCTCCAGACGGCGCAGCGCTTCCCGGATGGGAGTGCGGCTGACGCCCATGCGTTCGCTGAGCTTGATCTCTGTCAGCACCTCTCCGCGCTGAAACTGGCCGGACAGGATATCCTGCTCCAGGATGTCGAATACCTGATCGGCAATGGAAATCATTTTGTGCTCCATACCTGCCTCCTTACCTTATAAACGGCGGAGCCGTCCGCCGGACAGCTTTTCGATCTGGGATTCCAGCTCGTTGGTTGACATGGCGGCCTGGCGTCCATCCTCATATTGTTCGTCGATCCACGCTTTAAGGCTGATCACCAGGGGATCCTGCTTGGATACCGCCTCGTTTGCGGTGAGCTGATAGTTTTCATTGATCCAGTAAGCAATGCCTGCTAACCCGCTGGTTTTGGAGATCAGCACGGAGGCTGGGCGGTTCAGCAGCTTTTTGGTGTTGAAAATATTGTAGATTTCCTCGTCCTTGAGCAAACCGTCGGCATGGATGCCGGCGCGGGTCACATTGAAATTGCGGCCCACAAAGGGCGTCATGGGCGGGATCTTGTATCCGATCTTTTTCTGGAAAAAGTCTGCGATCTCGGAAATCACCGTGGGCTGCATGCCGTCCAGCGATCCCCGGAGCGAAGCGTATTCAAATACCATGGCCTCCAGCGGAATGTTGCCCGTGCGCTCGCCGATGCCCAGCAGCGAGCAGTTGACGGCGCTGGCGCCGTACAGCCAGGCGGTGGAAGCGTTGGATACCGCCTTATAAAAATCATTGTGACCGTGCCATTCCAGGTATTCGCTCTGTACGTCGGAATAGTGCTGCAGACCGTATACGATGCCGGGCACACTGCGCGGCAGCGCAACCTCGGGGTAGGGGACGCCGTATCCCATGGTATCGCAGGCGCGGATGCGCACCGGGATACCCGCTTCCTGGCTCATCTTCATCAGCTCATTGACGAAGGGTACCACAAAGCCGTAAAAATCAGCCCGTGTGATATCCTCCAGGTGGCAGCGGGGCATAACGCCGGCTTCAAAAGCCATGGATACCGTTTCCAGGTATTTCTTCATGGCTTCGCTGCGGGTCAGCTTCATTTTTTTGAAGATATGATAGTCGCTGCAGCTCACCAGGATACCGGTTTCCCGGATGCCCAGATCGCGGACAAGCTTGAAATCCTCCTTGGTTGCGCGGATCCACGTGGTGATCTCGGGAAATTGCAGCCCCAGATCCTGGCAGCGGGCCACGGCTTCCCGATCCTTCTTGCTGTAAATAAAAAATTCTGTCTGCCGGATGATGCCGTATGGGCCGCCCAGCTTGCTCATGAGCTTATAGAGCTCCACGATCTCATCCACGGTATAGGGATCCACCGACTGCTGGCCATCCCGGAAGGAGGTGTCTGAAATCCATATCTCCTCGGGCATGCACATGGGCACGCGGCGGTGGTTAAAAGGAACCTTGGGAACGCTTTCATAATCATATATATCCCGGTACAGATTGGGCTGGCTCACATCCTGCAGGGCGTAGCGATAGTTTTTCTGCTCCAGCAGGTTTGTTTTGGGGGAAATCTCCAGCATGGTCTGTCACCTCCTTGCTTAATTGTATACAATTATACAGACAATTGCGTGTTTGTAAAGCGAAATACAGAAAAAGAGCAATGCGCATCCGCTTGTTTATATCGATGTTTCGTTCTCTTAATCTAATAGGTAGAAAGTTGACAAATATATACTTCCAGAGTAAACTATAAAAGTTCGATTAAGGGAGGGAAGGGCATGTTTTGTATCCTCTTTGGACTGTGGATCGTATTTAACGGGAAATGGACGGCGGAGATTGCGCTGCTGGGGCTGGCGCTGTGCGCGTTGATTTATGCCTTCACCTGCAAATACATCGGGCTTACCCCGAAACAGGAGTGGCGTTATATCCGCCGTGCGGGACACGCCATCGCTTATTTAGGCTTTTTGCTGGCTGAGATTTTCCGGGCCAATATGCAGGTGCTCCGGCTGATCTGGTCGCCCCGCCTGGTGCCCGAGCCCATGCTGCGCTCTTTCCGCACGGGGCTGCGCTCGGAATTCGGCAAAGCCATTCTGGCCAATTCCATCACACTGACACCGGGCACCATCACGGTGCATGTGCGGGACGATCTGTTTCTGGTACATTGCCTGGATGAAAGCATGGCTGAAGGGCTGGAAAACAGCAGTTTTGAGCAAAGAATACAAAAAATGGAGGGAAAACGGGATGACGGTTGATATCGCCTATGAGTGGCTGTTCCGCGTCGCGCTGACTGTGCTTGGCGTCAGCCTGTTTTTTAGCCTGTTCAGGTGTATCCGCGGCCCGCGCATTGCCGATCGTATCGTGGCTGTCAATATGGCGGGTACCCAGACTACCATTATCATCGCCATCCTGACCGTGATGCTGAAGGAAGGATATCTGGCCGATGTGGCGCTGATCTATACCATGCTGTCCTTCCTGGCCGTGGTGCTGCTCACCAAGGTATATATGGGCGTGTACCGCGAGCGCAGGAGCGACGGAGAGAAGGGGGATGGAACCGATGCTTGAGTGGCTGCGCTTTATTCTGTCCGCCGCGATGATAGCGGCGGGGCTTGTGTTTGTGATCTCCTCTGTAGTTGGCGTTTGGCGCTTTCAATATGTGCTGAACCGCATGCATGCCGCCGCCCTGGGCGATACGCTGGGCATTTTGCTGATCGTGCTGGGACTGGCTGTCCGCACGGGATTCAGCATGGAAACGCTCAAATTGCTATTGCTGGTGGTGATCTGGTGGCTGACAAGCCCGGTGGCTTCCCATCTGATCGGCAGGCTGGAGATCACCACCGACCCCGAGCTTGAAAAGAACATGACGGTTGAAACCGAAAGCGATCCCCATGAGGAGGTGAGCGTCTGATGGAAGTGCTCAATATCATGCTGCTGGTGTTCATTCTGGTATGCGCCGTGGCGGTCAGCGTGACAAAGGATCTGCTCACCAGCCTGATCATCTTCATGAGCCAGAGCCTGGCCATGGCAGTGATCTGGATTTTGCTGGAATCGCCCGATCTGGCCATCACGGAGGCGGCTGTGGGCGCGGGCGTCACCAGCCTGCTCATGTTTGTGACGCTCAAAAAGATCCATGCCATAAAGGGGGAGGCCGACGATGGCAAAACAAAGGAATGATTACGATAATTCCTGGTTTCCCCGGCTGACCCGCTGGCTGCAGGGCGGCGGCGCGCCTCTGGACAGGCGCATGGCCCGGGATCTGCAGGAGCCTTCGGACGCCCACCGGGTGATTTCAATGGAGGAGGTGGCTCAGCGGGAGGAGCAGGAGCAGCGCCGCCTGGCGGAGATCGACCGGCGGGAGACAGTTCTTTCCCAGCGCGCGCATGAGTGGAGCCGCACGCGCGGCTTCCGCCTGATGCGGATGCTTTACGCCCTGATGTCCGCGGCGCTGTGCGTGACCATCATCATTACACTGCTGGTCACGGTGTCCAATCTGCCATCCTTCGGCGGCAAGGATAACCCCATCAATAACGAGGTATCCCGGCGCTATATCGAGCAGGGTTTGCAGGAGACCGGCGCCGTGAATATCGTGGCCGGCATGATACTGGATTACCGTGCCTTTGATACCCTGGGCGAATCCCACGTGCTGTTTATCGCCGTCTGCGCCGTTATGATCCTGCTTCGGCTGCCGGAAGCCAGCGATAACCGGGAGCGTTTGCTGGCTGAGGCCAATGACCGCATTTACGAGCCCAAGCATGATATCATACTGCAGCGCGTTACAGGCATGCTGGTGCCCATCATCCTGCTGTTTGGCGTTTATGTGCTGTTTAACGGCCATTTGGGGCCGGGCGGAGGCTTTTCGGGAGGCGCTGTGATCGGAGCTGGCCTGATCCTGTATCTGAACGCCTATGGCTTTGCGGCTGCCGAGCGCTTTTTGACCATCCGCACCTTCAAGATCGTATCCTTCGCGGCGCTGGCGTTTTACGCTCTTGCCAAGGCGTATTCCTTCTTCTGCGGCGCCAATCACCTGGACAGCGGCATCGGTCTGGGCACGCCGGGAGCCATTTTCTCATCGGGCCTGATCCTGTATCTTAACATTGCCGTGGGTATGGTGGTAGCCTGCACCATGTATGCCTTTTATACCTTGTTCCGGAAAGGAGATCTGTGAGCCATGGGCAATCTGTTCAACAATTATGAAGAAGCCTGCGCCATCATCCTTTTCGGCATTGGGTTCACCACGCTCCTGCTCAACCGCAACATAATCAAAAAAATCATCGGTTTTTCCATGATGGATAACGCGATTTATCTGTTCCTGGCGGCCAAAGGCTATATTGCGGGACGGAAAGCGCCCATCATCGTGGACGGTGTGCAGGAAATGGAAGCTTATATCAACCCCGTCCCGGCGGGACTGGTGCTGACCGGCATCGTGGTATCGGTCAGCGTCACGGCGCTGATGCTGGCGCTGACCGTGCGCCTGTATCGCCGCTACCATACGCTGGATATCGATGAAATCACCATGCAGGCAAGAAGGGAGGGGAACTGATGGCGCTTTGGCAGAACCTTCCTTTCGCCATGATCCTGCTGCCGCTGGCCAGCGCTTCGCTCACCTCCGTGCTCAGGGGCCGCGCCGCCCGCCGTACGGCGATCGCCGTGATGGCGGCTGTTGCCGTGATGGCGGCGGTGTTCGTGGAATTCATGCGGCATTACGGACAGAGCTACACTTATATGATGGGCCATTTTCCCGCGCCCTGGGGCAATGAGATCCGGGCGGGTATGCTGGAAGCGGCGGTGGCGCTGTGCTTTGCCGTTGTGATGCTTTGCTCGGTATTGGGCGGCCTTCGGGGAATCGACCGCGATATATTGCCCGATCGGCAAAATCTGTATTTTGTCATGTGCGAGCTTACGACCTCGGCACTGATGGCTCAGGTATTCACCAACGACGTGTTTACCGGATATGTTTTTCTGGAGATCATGACCATCGCCGCCTGCGCGCTGATCAGCGCCAAAAACAGGGGGCGCACGCTGGTGGCGGCGACCCGGTATATGATCATGAATCTGGTGGGCTCGGGTCTTTTCCTGCTTTCGCTGACGCTGCTTTACGATCTGACGGGACATCTGCTCATGAGCAATATCCAGGAAAGGATGGCCCAATTGGCAGCCTCCGGCCAGTATCGCCAGCCCATCACGGTGGTGGTGGCGCTGGTCACCATCGGCTTGGGCGTTAAATCCGCCCTTTTTCCCTTCCATACCTGGGTACCCGACGCTTATTCCTTTTCAACGCCTGCCAGCAGCGCCATCCTGTCCAGCCTGATCAGCAAGGGCTACATTATTCTGTTGATCAAGTTCTATTATCGCGTGTTCGGCCTGCAGGTGGTGTTTGATACCGGCTTGGCCGATGTGCTGCTGGTGTTTGGCGCGGCCGGAGCTGTGATCGGTTCTGTGCTGGCCGTCCGGCAATTGGCCGTCGGCCGCATGATCGCCTATTCTTCGGTGGCGCAGATCGGATATATTTATATGGCCATGGGGCTGGGCACCCAGGCCGGAATGCTGGCCGCTGTTTTTCAGCTTATCGCCCATACCGTGTGCAAAGCGATGCTGTTCATCGCTGCGGGCGGCATGTGCGACGCCTCGGAGGATCAGCATACCTTTCCCGCCCTGCGCGGCGTGATATACCGCAATCCCGCTGCGGGTGCTGCCTTTGCCGTGGGAGCGCTGAGCCTGATCGGCGTTCCCTTCCTCAGCGGATTCATCGTCAAGGTGACCTATGCCGAGGCAGCCATTGGCTGGGGTGGACACCGCATGCTCATCGTGCTGGCCGTACTGGCGGTGAGCACCATGCTGAACGCCGTGTATCTGGGCCGCACCGTGGTGACGCTGTTCCGTGTGGAGGAGAGCGCCATTGCCGATCAGCCCCGGTGGCACGGAGGCTTTTGCTTCGTTTTTTCCTGCGCCGTATTGGCGGCCGTCACCGTGGCGCTGGGCGTGGCCTCGCAGCCTGTGCTCAACGCGCTGCGCCAGGGCCTGGACATGTTTGGATAAAGGAGAGATAAACCCATGGAATCGGTGATCAATACCAAGGATTTTCTGCTGGTGCTGCCGCTGCTGATCCCGGTGATCGGCGGATTGTGCGTCGCCTTTGTCAAGGCGCTGGACGATATGCGTCTGCGCCGCATCGCCGTGGCTGCAGCGCTTTTGCTCACCGTGGCCGCTGTGGCTGCCATTCTGCCCCGGCCGGATAACAGCCTGGTGCTGTTTCGCGTGACGCCCGATATTCCCGTGCTGCTCAAAATAGACGGCGTAGGCCGTCTGTACGCCGGTTTTATCAGCGTGGTATTCGCCTGCGTAGGCATCTACAGCTTTGAATACATGCACCATGAAAAGAACGAGAAGCGCTTTTACGCCTTTTACCTGTTCACGCTGGCGGCGCTGATGGGGCTGAGCCTGTGCGGCAGCATTGTAACGCTGTACATGTTCTACGAAGCCATGACGCTGCTTTCCCTGCCGCTGGTTACCCATACCCAGAGCCGCGAGGCTGTGGCAGCAGGCATCAAATACCTGATCTATTCGGTGATCGGCGCGTCCTTGGGGCTGGCGGGCATCTTTTTCCTGAACCGATATGCTGTTTCGCTGACTTTCCAGGCGGGCGGCGTGCTGGATATGGAAAAGGCGGCCGGGCATGAAAGCATGCTGCTGGTGGTGTTTTTCCTGATGGTGCTGGGCTTCTCGGTGAAGGCCGGCATGTTCCCGCTTCATGGCTGGCTTCCCACGGCGCATCCGGTAGCGCCCGCGCCGGCCAGCGCAGTGCTGTCCGGCGTGATCACAAAGGCCGGCGTGCTGGGCATCATCCGCGTGGTTTATTACCTGGTGGGCGTGGATTTTCTGCGGGGTACCTGGGTGCAGATCGCCTGGTTGGCGCTCTCCATCCTGACGGTGTTCCTGGGCTCCATGCTGGCCTTTAAGGAGGGTGTGTTTAAAAAGCGTCTGGCATACTCCACCGTCAGCCAGGTCAGCTATGTGCTCTTCGGCCTGTTCACCATGACGGCTCAGGGCATGACGGGATCTCTGATGCACATCATCTTCCATTCCATCATCAAAAACACGCTGTTCATGACAGCCGGCGCTGTGATCTACAAAACCGGAAAAACCAAGGTGGCCGAGCTTACGGGCATCGGCAAGCAAATGCCCATTGCCATGTGGTGCTACACCATCGTCAGCATGGGCCTGATCGGCATCCCGCCCACCTGCGGCTTTATCAGCAAGTGGTATCTGGCCCAGGGCGGCCTTTCCATGCCCTATGGCTGGAACTGGGTGGGCCCGGCTGTGCTACTGGTCAGCGCTATCCTGACGGCGGGGTATCTGTTCTCCATTGTGATCCGGGGCTTCTTCCCGGGCACCGACGTGAAGCGCGAGGATCTGCCCAAAGCCGAGCCCACCTGGGTCATGCTGGCGCCCATGGCTGTGCTGGCCGCGCTGTGCCTGCTGCTGGGCATGTTCCCGGGAGCGCTTACCTCCTTTGCTTCCGGCATCGTCTCCACTGTGATGTAAGGAGGATATATCATGTATCTGATCGCAGTAACCCTGCTGATCCCTCTGGCAGGGGGGCTCCTGCTGCCGCTGCTCCGCTTTAAAAATCGAACGGCCCGCGCCGTATATGTGGAGGCTGTGACGCTGGCGACCTCGGTGCTGGCGGCCATTCTGTGCTTTGATCCGCCCCAGGGTGATTTCAAGCTGCTGCAGCTTACCGATTCTTTCGCGCTGACGCTGCGGGTAGACGGGCTCAGCCTGGTATTCACTGGCCTTATTGCCTTTCTTTGGCCGCTTGCCACGCTGTACGCCTTTGAGTATATGGCCCATGAGAACAGGGAAAACGCGTTTTTCGCCTGGTATACGCTGAGCTATGCCGCAACGCTTGGAATTTCCATGGCGGCCAACCTGTTTACGCTCTATGTGTTTTATGAATGCCTGACGCTTTCTACGCTGCCGCTGGTGACCCATAAGCGCGATGTCAAGTCCATTCGGGCGGGCAGACAATACCTGCTCTATTCGCTGTCTGGGGCAGCGCTGGCCTTTCTGGGGATGATGGTGCTCGTCAGCCATGGCGCGGGCGTTGATTTTACGCTGGGCGGCAGCCTGCGGATAACGGACGGCCTGGATTATACGCTGATGCGCGTGATGTTTGTCATCGCCTTCATCGGTTTTTCTGTAAAGGCCGCCATGTTCCCGCTGTATGCCTGGCTGCCCGCCGCGTCGGTGGCGCCCACGCCGGTGACAGCGCTGCTGCATGCCGTGGCTGTGGTCAACGCGGGCGCGTACGCCTGCATGCGTCTGATCTATTACAGCTGCGGTACCGATTGGCTTTTTAGCACCTGGGCCCAGGCCGTTCCGCTGTGCCTTGCGGCGTTTACCGTGGTATTCGGCTCCGCCATGGCGGTGCGCGAGCAGCATTTTAAGCGCCGCCTGGCTTATTCAACAGTATCCAACCTGAGCTATATCCTGCTGGGCGCGGCGCTGATGACGCCTGCCGGCATGACCGGCGCGATGACCCATATGATCAGCCACGGACTTATGAAGATCACGCTGTTCTACTGCGCAGGCGCTGTGCTGGTGAAAACCGGACAGGAATACGTGCAGGATATCCGGGGTATGGGCCGGGTCATGCCTTTCACCTTCGCCGCCTTTACGGTATGCGCCATGGCGCTCGTGGGCGTGCCGCCGCTCAGCGGATTTTTGAGCAAATGGAATTTGCTCACCGCTGCCGCCGGGACCGGGCTTGCGTGGGGCGCTGTGGCCATCGCCGCGCTGATCATTTCAGCCATTCTGACGGCGATCTATATGATGAGCATCGTGATTTCCGCCTATTTTCTGCCTGTCAACGATGAACTGAACGAACTGTCCGCTGAAAAGCGAGATCCCAGCTGGCTGATGAAGCTGCCGCTGCTGGTGATCAGCTGCGCCGTTGTGCTCATGGGCTTGAACGGCGCTGCGGTCACCCAATGGCTTTCGGATATCGCCGCCGGGCTGGTCTGAGAAAGGAGGTACGGCCATGCAATATATCCTGCCTTCGCTGGTGTTTGCTCCCATGCTGGGCGCGCTGATCTCCTACATGATCGGACGGCGCAGTAAAACGGGCCGCAATGTGTTTGTCTGCCTGCTGCTTACGGCGGAATTCGCCCTGGCTGGGTTCTCCCTGTATCGGGCATTTCTGGGACTGGAGCTTTCCTTCGCCTGGGAGGGATTCGCGGGGTTTGGCCTGCATTTCAAAATGGACGGCTTCCGGGCGCTGTATACGCTGATCGCCGCCTTGATGTGGATGATGACAGGCTTCTTTTCTCCCCAATATTTCGCCCATTATCATAACCGCAACCGCTATTACTTTTTTACGCTGATGACGCTTGGCGCTACGGCGGGCGTGTTTCTGTCGGACGACCTGTATACCACATTCATCTTCTTTGAGATCATGAGCTTTACCAGCTATACCTGGGTGGCCCATGAAGAGACGCCGGGCGCCATGCGGGCGGCGGAAACCTATCTGGGCATCGCTGTAGTAGGCGGCATGGTCACGCTGATGGGCTTGTTTGTGCTGTACCACAGGATCGGCACGCTGTCCTTTGCCGGACTCCGGGAGGCGGGGGAAAGCGGGGAAGCGCGGAAATTGTACCTGCCCGGCATTCTGGTGATGTTTGGTTTTGCCGCGAAGGCGGGTATGTTCCCGCTGCATATTTGGCTGCCCAAAGCGCATCCTGTGGCTCCGGCGCCCGCCAGCGCTCTGCTGTCCGGCGTGCTGACAAAAGCCGGCGTGTTTGGCGTGCTGGTCACCAGCTGCAACCTTTTCCTTCATAACGCTGCCTGGGGCAATATGGTATTGCTCTTTGGCGTGGCCACCATGTTCGGCGGCGCGCTGCTGGCTATGTTTTCGGTGGATCTCAAGCGAACGCTGGCTTGCTCCTCCATGAGCCAGATCGGTTTTATCCTGGTAGGCGTGGGGATGCAGGGGCTGCTGGGGCATCATAACGCCCTGGCGGTGCAGGGAACGCTTCTGCATATGGTCAATCACAGCCTGATCAAGCTGTGTCTGTTCATGGCTGCCGGAACGGTATATATGAACCTGCACAGGCTGAACCTCAACGATATCCGCGGCTTTGGCCGTAATAAGATCATCCTGCACTTCGCTTTTCTCATGGGAGCGCTGGGGATCAGCGGCATTCCGCTGTGGAACGGTTATATCAGCAAATCGCTGCTGCATGAAAGCATTCTGGAATATGTGGAGCTGCTGGGCGAACAGGGAAGATCAGCCTTTGGCTACAGCGTGATCGAATGGATATTTGTGATCACCGGCGGCATGACTTTTTCCTATATGCTCAAGCTGTATATCGCCCTGTTCTGGGAAAAGAATCCCACCTATCAGGAGGCCTTTGACGGAGCGCGGAGCGAATATCTAACGCCGCTGTCGGCCTTTGCGCTGCTGGGCTCGGCGCTGATTCTACCGGCGCTTGGCATGCTGCCCGATCTGTTCATGACCAATATCGCCGAGCTGGGGCAAGGCTTCATGCATGGCGAAAGCCCGGCCCATGCCGTGGCCTATTTCTCCTTTGAAAATCTGTTTGGCGCGGCCAAATCGCTGGTGATTGGCGCGGCGCTGTACCTGTTTGTTATCCGTCGCCTGCTCATGGAGGAGAAGGATGGCACGCGCCTGTATGTCAATCGCTGGCCTTCCTGGCTGGACATTGAAAACCTGCTGATCCGTTCGGATTTTACCCAGAAGTATATCTGCGGCGCCGTTACGGCCGTCAGCCGATTCCTGGATGGTCTGGCTACCAGCAAGCTATTTTACGTTTGGATCCCCGCGGTGATCACGGCTGTTACCCGCTTTCTGGACGAATTGGCCACCAGCAAATTCTTCTATGTGTGGCTGCCGGCGGTGATCACCGGCCTGACCCGGGCGCTGGATGAAACCATAGATCGCCTGGCCGTGCTGATCGGCGATACCGTGCTCTCCAAAAGAAAAACGCCCAGGCTGCCGCCCGTGGGCACCTGGATCACCTATGCTTTGGGCCGCTGCATGAATGCCGTTGCTCGCTTGCTCAACCGTACCGTGCTGCGCCGCCATCCCATGGCAGTGGATTTTGAGTACAGGCTGGACGTGGATAAAAAAGAAGCGGGCCATACCATCGGCATGCTGACCCGCTCGCTGTCCTTTGGGCTGCTTCTGTTGAGCCTTGGTCTGGTTGTGACCTGCTGGTATCTGCTTCGGCAGGGATAAAACCGCAGAGCGTCACAGATCCATGGCGATCTGGCCGTCGATCCAGCTTTCCTGTTTGGCTTCGTGTACCTGATCGTCAGGCGTCAAATGGCCGATCAGCAGCGGTGAAGCCGGATCGTGCGCCGCCATGTTCCTTTGCACGGTGGCCGCGTCATAATTGGCGTAGCAATACCGGCATAGGTGCCCGCAGGAATTGTACGCGCCGATATCGCCGCCAAGGTAGCAGGCGCATTCCTTCCGGGCGGGCGTAAAGGAGGGCACTTTAAGCCGCTGTCCCAGGGCTTTTTCGTACATGGATACGGTCATGCAGCCGCTGCAGTCCGCGCCAAACTGTTCCAGCGACATTCCCTCGCCGCAGGGACGCAGCGTCATGCCGTATTGTTTGCTGATCTCGGCCATCGCGCGGCCCAACGTCAATCGGTTTTCCATCGATACAGGGCGGACTTCCGGAAAGTTCCGCCTGGTTTTTTCATACAGATCGATAAAGCTGATCACAACCGTATGGGTATAACCTGCCAGTTCTTTGGCCATGAACGTAAAAGCCTTGATGTGCCGTTCCGGCGGCCATGCCTCGCTGATCAAAATGGGATCGTATCGCCAGCCTACCCGGTCAGCGCCTACCATATCCGATAAACAACGGAAGCTTTCCAATACCTGCCGCTTGCCGGGAACACGGGATTCTATATCTCTGCCGTAGGGCGTGATGGTCACATACCAGAATTGGCCGAAGGGGCGGAGCAGATCCATATGCGCCAACATAGGAGCTGGATTTTTGGTGCAGAAGCCGATCAGATCCACCACGTCGGGAGAAAGGCGGTATCGGGTGACCTGCTGCGGATGATAGGGATTGCGCACCAGCACAAATCCGGCCTTGATCCGGTTGATAAACCAATCGGAATAGAAAGCCGGTATATCGGTGCGCTGGCCCGTGTTGATGATCATGCCGTTTTATTCCTCCGAATGCGATGTGAATGACAGATCAGAAGCATTTTTCTTTCCGTTCTTTTTTGCACTGCTCGATATTGCCGCAGCGATAGCAAAGCTCGTTATCGCAAATGCCGTCGTTATTGAAGCAGGAAAGGATATTGCCCACGGTGGTTTCTGCAATATTGTTCAGCGCTTCCTCGGTCAAAAAGGCTTGGTGGGACGTGACGATGACGTTGGGCATGGAGATCAGGCGCGACAGCAGATCGTCGTTCAGAATATGGCCCGAGCGATCTTCAAAGAAGATATCCGCCTCCTCCTCGTAGACGTCCAGACAGGCGGCTCCGATCTTCCGGGCTTTGATGCCCTCCAGCAGCGCTTCCGCGTCGATCAGACCGCCGCGGGAGGTGTTCACGATCACCACGCCCTTTTTCATGACTTCAATGGCATCGGCATTGATCATATGCCGCGTTTCACTGGTGAGCGGACAATGCAGCGATATGATGTCGCTTTCAGCAAAGAGCCGCTGCAGCGGCACGTATTCGATATCGCTGTCCTTTGCGGGAAAAACGTCGTAGGCGATCACCCGCATGCCGAAGCCGCGGCAGATATCGATAAAGATCCTGCCGATCTTCCCGGTGCCGATGACGCCCATCGTTTTACCGTGAAAATCAAAACCGGTCAGGCCGTTCAGCGAAAAATTGAATTCCCGCGTGCGGTTGTAGGCTTTGTGAATGCGCCTTACCGAGGTGAGCAGCAGGGCGATGGCATGCTCTGCCACCGCGTATGGCGAATAGGCGGGCACGTGCACCACGTGGATTTTGCCGAATGCCGCCTGCACATCCACATTGTTGTAGCCGGCTGAGCGCAGGGCGATCAGCTTGACGCCAAATTCGTACAGCTTGTCTATGACGGCGGCGTTGACTGTATCGTTGACGAACACGCACACGGCGTCGCATCCTCGGGCAAGCGCCACGGTATCCTCGTTCAGCTTGGCTTCCAGAAAATGGAATTGCAAATCATGCTCGGCGCCGTAGCGCTCAAACGAGGGCTTGTCGTATTCCTTCGTATCATAAAATGCGATTTTGATCATGATGACCTCCATATCGGCGCGGCAGCAGGTGTTTGACAGGTAGCTTCGGCCGGAATTTAATGATAGTATACCCGATGTTTTTCCAAAAATCTATACGGAAAAACACTTTCTTCACGATCTGCGCCGCGGAGCAGGCGGCGTCAGTCGCTTGCAATATGCCTTTTCAATCCCGCGCCGGGCAATGAGCCTTTCCCAAACAAAAAGCAGGAAGCGGCTGCTTCCTGCGGGACTGAAAGCTTTGATTGCTTATTCTGCAACTTTGATATCGGCATCCGCGGCGTTCTTCCGCACGCTCTCAATGCCGTTCAGACAGCTGGCTTTGGCCACATAGCCCTCGGATACGGCGATGATTTGACCGTTGGTGGCCTTCAGGCGGAAACGGTATTCTCCGGCCTTGTCGGTATATACCTCAAATTTGGGGCAGC
>JAFUDW010000033.1 GCA_017464225.1 Clostridia bacterium
ATCCTTGGTATTGACTACCTGCTCAACCGCAAGCCCAAGGCCCTGTCCGGCGGCCAGCGCCAGCGCGTTGCCCTGGGCCGCGCCATCGTGCGTGAACCCAAGGTCTTCCTGATGGACGAACCTCTGTCCAACCTGGACGCCAAGCTGCGCGTGCAGATGCGTACCGAAATCACCAAGCTGCATCAGCGCCTGCAGACCACCTTCATCTACGTTACCCATGACCAGACCGAGGCCATGACCATGGGCTCCCGCATCGTCATCATGAAGGATGGCTTCATCCAGCAGGTGGATACTCCCCAGAACAACTACGACTATCCCGCCAACAAGTTCGTGGCCGGCTTCATCGGCAGCCCCCAGATGAACTTCTTCGATGTTACCCTCAAGGCCGAGGGCGGCAATGTGTACGCTCTGTTCGGCAACAACAAGATCCTGGTGCCCCAGGACAAGATCAAGAAGTTCAAGGACGAGAGCTACATCGGCAAGGAAGTCTGCATGGGCATCCGTCCCGAGAACATTGACGACGATCCCGAGTTCGTGGCCGCTCATCCCACTGAGACCATCACCGTGGACGTGGAAGTGACCGAGCTGATGGGTTCTGAAACCTACCTGTACCTCAAGACCAGCGGCAAGGACGAGAACATCATCGCCCGCGTTGATCCCCGTACCGCCACCCGCGCCGGCGATAAGGGCGTCAAGGTTGCCTTCGATACCACTCGCCTGCACTTCTTCGATAAGGAAACCGAGGAGACCATCCTGAATCGGTAATCGATCCGCTTCACCCAGGCTGCCGCGCACGCGCGGCAGCCTTTTTTCTATACCAAATCATAAGGAAGCAGCATAGCCGCAACGCAAAAACGGCTGGATCGAGCATGCTCGAATCCAACCGTTTTGCGTTGCGTCACATTTTCGGATCGCTCTTTGCGCCTCCCTCGCTCACATCAGCGCCCATTCGTTCAGCACAAACGCGAATCCCTCCAGCCGCTCAGCCCTCTCCGTTCAGCTGTTTCACCAAGCGTTCCAGTCCTTCCATCGTCAGCCCGCTGAAGGACATCAGTCCGCGCAAGGGCATATAGCGCATCATGGCCATGCCCATTTCATCACTCACCGCGCTGTCCTCGCCTTCGCCCGTGCCCAGCGCGGCCATGGTGGCCTGCATGCTGCTCTTCAGCACATTCAGCGCTTTCTCATCCAGATCCATGATGATGGTATCGGCGTCATAGCGGCGGGGAAGCTCCACAGTTCCTGTCACATTGACCTCCTGGGCCAGCTCCACCTCGTCGGCGTTACGGCAAATCTGAATATCATAGCTGCCGCTGACTACAAACCAATCGTGGATCTGGGTGTTCCAGTACGCGAAGGCCCGCTTGTCCAGCGTGAACTTCACCGTCTTGGTTTCGCCGGGCGCCAGTTCAACCTTTTCAAAGCCCTTCAATTCGCGCACCGGACGGATCACGTCTGCCTTGGGCGGCGCGACGTACAGCTGTACCACTTCCTTGCCGGCCACATCGCCCACATTGGTCACGTCCACGCAGGCCGTCAGCGTATCGGTATCGCGGATGGCTCCCGCCGAAAGCCGCAGATTGCTGTATGCAAACTCGGTATAGCTCAATCCATAACCAAAGGGGAACAGCACGGGCTGCAGCTTGCTGGTATACCAGCGATAGCCCACAAACACACCCTCCGTGTATTCGGCGCGGTTGCCCTCGCCGCCATAGGTCAGATAGCAGGGCGTATCCTCCAGGTGCTCCGGCAGCGTTTCAGGCAGGCGTCCGCTGGGGTTCACCTCGCCGTACAGCACCGCGCGGCTGGCCCATCCCACGTTCTGTCCGCCCAGATATCCCTCGATCAGCCCCTTCACGCAGTCGATCCAGGGCATCTCCACCGGCGAACCGTTGTACAAAAGCACCACGGTATTGGGATTGGCAGCGGATACCGCTTCAATCAGTGCGTTCTGGTTATCCGGCATCCGCATATGGCTGCGGTCATAGCCCTCACTTTCAAAGCTGTCGGGCAGCCCCGCCACGATCACGGCTTTATCAGCGCTCCTTGCGGCCTCCACCGCCTCGTCCAGCAGCGCTTCATCATTTTCCTCCGTCTTTACACCGTAGCCCTGGGCATACACGATGTTGCCCTGCTCCGCCAGCGCCTCCCGCAGCGACGTCACCTTAAAGGCATTGATATGGCTGCTGCCGCCGCCCTGGAATCTGGGCTTGTCGGCAAAAGCGCCGATCAAGGCAATCTTCTCTTCCTTTTTCAGCGGCAGGATATCGTCCTCGTTTTTCAGCAGCACCATGCAATCCGCCGCCGCCCGGCCCGCCAGGGCATGATCGGCCTCCATATCCCAGGGCGTTTCCGGTTTGGCGTTGTTCAGATAGCGCAGGCTGACCTCCAGTATGCGCTCCACCGCCTGATCCACGTACTTTTCATCCAGGCGGCCTTCCTGTACTGCCCGCATCACAGCCCTGTCGCGGTCGCCGCCGCTGGCGGGCATCTCCAGGTCAAGCCCGGCTTCCACGCCCTTCACGCGGTCGCTCACCGCGCCCCAATCGCTCATTACATACCCGTCAAAGCCCCACTCCTTGCGCAGCACATCGGTGAGCAGCCATTTGTTCTGGCTGGCAAATTCGCCGTTCACCTTGTTGTAGGAGCACATAAACGTCCAGGCCCTGCCGCGCTTGGCCGCCGCCTCAAAAGCCGGAAAATAAATTTCGCGCAGCGCGCGCTCGTCCACCACGCTGTCGCTGGACATGCGGCGGTGCTCCTGGCTGTTGGCGGCAAAGTGCTTCACGCTTACGCCCACGTTCCTGCTCTGTGTCCCCTCGATCAGGCTCACAGCCAGCTCGGCGGCCAGATACGGATCCTCGCTGAAATATTCAAAGTTGCGGCCGCAAAGGGGCGAGCGCTTGATATTGATGGCCGGACCCAGGTTGACGCCCACGCGCTCGTGCTGGCACTGATCGCCCATGGCCTCGCCGATCCGCCGCAGCAGCGCGCGATCAAAGCTGGCCGCCGTGGCGCAGGCTGCCGGGAAGCACACGGCCGGGATGCTGTCGTTGACGCCCAGATGATCGGCTTTGTCGTCCTGCTTGCGCAGTCCGTGGGGACCGTCGGAAACCATCACGGCGGGAATGCCCAGCCGCTCGATGGGCTGGGTATGCCAAAAATCGCTGCCCGACAGCATCGAGCATTTTTCCTCCAGCGTCATTTCCCGTACAAGCTCTTTCGCGGTTTTCATGATTTTCATCCTTTCATCGCTGTTCTCAGCGTTTTTCGCAATCTCTCTGCAAATGATTGTACACACAACAGCGCAGGAAATCAAGCCCGCCGCGCATTTTTCCCTGCCTGCGCCTGATTGGACAGCTCGGCGGCCCCTGAAATCCCTCCGCCCAACGAAAATGAAAGGCGGCGCCTTCCATCTGTTTTCCCTATAAAAACCGTCCGCCCCCGGCGGCGCTGGAACCGACGGGAGCGGACGGTGATGTGATTTTTGGGAAAGATCCGGGAAAGATCTTCTATGTGACTTTAGTATAGCAGATAATTGTGAATAAGTTTTGAACAGAATATGAATAATCGGACAATTCAGGGATCAAATATTGTTATCTCCAAAACGGATCCGATTATTTGCTGAACAGCGCCTCGGTAAACTGCTTTGCGTCAAAAGCCTGCAGATCGTCAATCCCCTCGCCCACGCCGATATACCACACCGGCACGTTGAGCTCCCGGCGGATGGCGATGGCCACGCCGCCCTTGGCTGTACCGTCCAGCTTGGTCAGGATGATGCCGTTGATCTCCACAGCCTCCTTGAACATTTTGGCCTGATTGATTCCGTTCTGGCCTGTGGTGGCGTCCAGCACCAGCATGCACCGCACGGTGGCTTCGGGGTATTCCCGATCGATGATGCGGCGCATTTTGCCCAGCTCGTCCATCAAGTTCTTTTTGTTGTGCATACGGCCCGCGGTGTCCACGATCAGCAGGTCAATGCCCCGGGCCTTGGCGGCCTGCACGGCGTCGTATACCACGGCGGCGGGATCGCTGCCGGGCTGATGCTTGATCAGCTGCACGTTGGCGCGCTGAGCCCATACAGCCAGCTGCTCGTCGGCAGCGGCGCGGAAGGTGTCGGCGGCGGCCAGCATCACTGTGCGGCCGATCTCCTGGAAGCGCAGGGCAAGCTTGCCGATGGTGGTGGTTTTCCCCACGCCGTTGACGCCCACCACAAACATCACCATGGGCCAGCCCAGGGGCGGGCGCGGGATGTTCATTTCCTCGGTGAGCAGATCCTTAAACATCTGCTTCGCGGCGGCGGCGTCCTTGATCTTTCCGTTTTCCACGCGGCTGCGCAGCTCGTCAATGATCTCGGTGCTGGCCTTGACGCCCACGTCGCTGAGCAGCAGGATATCGGTGAGCTCCTCGTAAAAATCGTCGTCGATGACCGCGGTGTTTTCCACCAGCTCGTCCACGCGCTCGGTCAGGTTGCCGCGCGATTTGCTCAATCCCTTTTTCAGCCTGTCAAAAAAGCCCATGATATTGCCTCCTTCATGATAGGATACGTTTAAGGGCGCCGCCCTCATGCTCCCGCCGGGAAGTGCGTCCTCCCGTCACTCCTTATAATCCGCCAGGTTCACGCTCACCATGCTGGATACGCCCTTTTCCTCCATGGCCACGCCGTACAGCGAATCGCAGCGTTCCATGGTGCCCTTGCGGTGGGTGACCACCACAAACTGCGTGGTCTGGGCAAATTCCACCAGGTAATCGGCAAAATAGCTGATATTGGCGTCGTCCAGCGCCGCCTCGATCTCGTCCAGGATACAGAAGGGCGACGGTTTAACCTTGAGCATGGCAAACAGGATGGCGATGGCGGTCAGCGCGCGCTCGCCGCCCGAAAGCAGCGAAAGCAGCTGCAGCTTTTTGCCCGGCGGCTGGGCCACCACCTCAATGCCGCAGTTCAGCGGATCCTCGGGATCGGTGAGCTTGAGCTCGGCCTGACCGCCGCCAAACAGGCGCACGAAGGTCTGCTGGAAATTGGTATTCAGCTTGTCAAACTCGGTCACAAACTGCCGTTCCATCTGTCCCAGCAGCCGCTTGATCAGGCCTCGCAGGTCGCTTTCGGCCTTCTCCATATCCTCCTTCTGCCGGGACATATCGTCAAAGCGCTCCTTGGTCTGGGCATATTCCTCCACGGCGTGGGCGTTGATGGGCCCCAGCTCGCGGATCTCCTTGCGCAGGGCATTGGCGTCCCTTTCGCCCGATGTCAGGAAGAACTCGCCCGCGGGCAGCCGGTATTCCTCCGCGGTGGCCAGCGTGGCTTCATAGGTATTCCACATATGCTCGGCCAGGGTATTTTGTTCCCCTTCGGCCTTGGAATAAAGCAGCTCGGTGCGGTGCAGCTGGTCGCCGTCCCGGGTATGCCGCTCATGCAGCGACTCGTTTTCCTGCATCAGCACGCGCTGGCGCTCGCTTTCCGCCTGACGCTGCTGCTCCAGCCGGTCTGTTTCGGCATCGGCAGCCTGGGCCGCCGCGGCCTGTTCGCTTACGGCCTGCTCCAATTCTTCGGCCTGCCGCAGCGCGGTATCGGCCTCCTGCCGCTGGAGACGCGCCTTTGTCTCGATGCGCTCCAGCGCCTGATTCAGGCTGTCGCGCTCCTCGGCCCAGCGCGCCTTGTCCCGGCGCAGCGTTTCTATGCTGTGTTCCATTTCGGCATAGCGCAGCTTTTCCTGGGTCACGCGCTCCCGCAGGCTATCGGCCACCTCCCGGGCGGTCCGCAGGTCTCCCTGCAGCTCCTCAGTGCGCCTGTCCAGCGCCTCGCGGTCGATGGCGGCGTCCTCGGTTCCCTGGTTCAGGGAGATCAGATCCTGCTTGATTTCGGCAATGCTCTCGGTCAGCTGCAGGATGGCAGCCTGGGTCTTTTCCAGCCGCTGCTGATGGGCCTGCAGCTCGGAGGAAGCGTTGAATACATGCTCCTGCTCCCTGGCCACGGCGATCTCCTGCTGATGCATGGCCTCCATGGCCTCGTTGCGCAGCCGCTTGGCCTCGGCCTGGCGCTCCTGCATGCGGGACACGTTGGCGCGCAGCTCCTCCAGCGCATGTTCATCCTCTTTGAGCTGGGCGGTGAGCTCCTTGATCTCGCGCTCCCGGGACAGAAAATTGGTGGTTTTCCCCTTCATGGAGCCACCGGTCATGGAACCGCCGGAATGCATCACCTGTCCGTCCAGTGTCACCAGGCGGAAGGCGTAGCGGCCCGCCCGCATGATGGGCAGGGCGGCGTCCAGATTGGCGGCCACCACCGTGCGTCCCAGCAGGTTTTCCATAACGGGCCGATATTTCTGATCGTATGTCACCAGCTCGCTGGCCACGCCCAGGCAGCCGGGCATGGAAAGCACCCGGCGCTCCTCATGGCTGAGGGAATAAGGACGAACGGTGTTCAGCGGAAGGAAGGTGGCGCGTCCGGCCTCGGCGCGTTTCAGGTATTCGATCATGCGTTTGGCCGTCACGTCGTCCACGGTGACAATATTCTGCAGCGCGCCGCCCAGCACGGCGTCCAGCGCCACTTCCATTTCCTTGGGCACCTGCATGAGCCGGGCCACCACGCCGCAGACGTTCGGGTCGTTCTGGGCAAATTGCAGTGCGCGTCGCACGGCGTTGGCGTAGCCGTCCATCTCCCGGGCCATTTCGGTCAGCGTTTTCAGCCGTCCCCGGGCGGATTGCATATTCATGGCCAGCTGCTGCATGCGCTGGTTTTTTTCCTCGTTTTCAGCCGCCAGCGCCCGCACGTTGGCTTCCAGCCGCTGGGCTTCCCCCCGTGCCTCGTCCAGCTCCGCCAGCACCTGTTTCTGGGTTTCCAGCGCGTCCTCATGCTGCCGCGTGAGCAGATCGCCCTGGGCGGCAAGCTCGGTTTCGCTCTCGCGCAGGCGGGCCAGATATTCCTCCATCTGCGCGCACATGGTTTGCTTCTGGGTCTGGGTGTTGCGGGCGTCGCTCAGGCGGTTCACAGCGGTCAGGATATCGGCCTTGTGCTTGTCCAGGGCCTCCTCGGCGGCGTCCGCCCGGAGCGAAGCCTCGTCAGCCTGCACTTCGGCCTGCTCCAGTTCGGCGCGCGCCTTGTCCAGCGCTTCCTGCGCGGCGACGCTTTCGCCGTCGCCCTGCTGGCTCAGCTGCTCAATTTCATTCAGCCTGTCCCGGCGGGACTGCGCGTCCTCCGAAAGCCGCTTTACCTCGTCCTCCAGCATCTCCTGACGTTGGCGCATGCGATCCCGTGCGGTTTCGGTCTGGTGCAGCTCCTCGGTGCGCATGCGGCCTTCGGCCCGCGCTTGGCTGATCTCATCGTCCAAGCGCTGCACGGCCTGATCGATGGCGGCGCGCTCCCGGCTGTTTTCCTGCAAACTGGCCTCGTAGCGCAAAAGCTGATCCCGCAATTGCTCGCAGGTCTCGCTCAGCTCCTTCATCCGCGCGGCCAGCTTATCCTGCTTGAGCAGAAAGATGTTCATTTCCAGCGTTTTCAGCTTGCCGGACAGTTCCTGGTATTTCAAAGCGCTCTGCGCCTGCTCGTGCAGCGGCTCCACGCGGCTGCCCAGTTCCTCCAGCAGATCGTTCACGCGGTCCAGGTTTTCCAGCGTGCGGTTGAGCTTGCGCTCAGCCTCCTCCTTGCGCGCGCGGAACATGCTGATGCCCGCCGCTTCCTCAAACACCTCGCGGCGGTCTTCGCTTTTATTGCTCAGTATTTCGTCGATGCGGCCCTGGCCGATGTTGGAGTAGCCCTCCTTGCCAACGCCGGTATCGTAGAACAGCTCCTTGATATCCTTCAGGCGGCAGGCCTGCTTGTTCAGGTAGTATTCGCTCTCGCCGCTGCGGTACAGGCGGCGGGTCACGGCCACCTCGGCAAAATTGGTCTTCAGCGCGCCGTCCTCGTTGTCAAATGTCAGCGTCACCTCGGCATAGGCCAGCTTTTTGCGCTTTTCGGTGCCGTTGAAGATCACGTCCTGCATGCTGCCGCCGCGCAGCTCCCGGGGATTCTGTTCCCCCAGCACCCATTTGACAGCGTCGCCAATATTGCTCTTGCCCGAGCCGTTGGGGCCCACGATGCCCGTGATGCCGCCGTTGAATACCACCTCTGTCCGCTGGGCGAAGGATTTGAAGCCGTAGATTTCCAGTTTTTTCAGCCTCATTTGCTTTCCTCCGCGCTGCGCAAGGCTTGAAGCGCCACGCCTGCGGCGGCCTGCTCGGCCTTCTTTTTACTGTTGCCGGCGCCCTGCCCGATGGGTTTGCCCTGGCTGTACACCGCCACGGTAAACACCCGTAGATGGGCCGGGCCCTCCTCGGCGATGGTATGGTACTCGGGCGAGGGCAGGCCCTGGGCCTGCAAAAGCTCCTGCAGGGCGGTTTTGTTATCGGTGACCGGCAGGGCCACCTCCTGCTCCCGGGGCCACAGATCGCGCACCACCCGCGCAGCCTCCGAAAAGCCGCCGTCCAGGTAGATCGCCGCCAGCACGGCCTCCATGGCGTCGGCCAGCACGGCGGGCCGCTGACGGCCGCCGGTCATTTCACAGCCGTGATCCATGCGCAGGTAAGCGCCCAGGTTCAGGTGCTTCGCCACGGCGCACAGCGTTTCCTCGCGCACCATGCGGGCGCGCAAAAAAGTCATGCCGCCCTCTTCCTCCTCCGGGTGAGCATGAAATACGATATCGCTCATGGCCAGCTGCAGCACGGCGTCGCCCAGGAACTCCAGCCGCTGGTTGTTCTGCGGCCCGCAGGAGGGATGGGTCAGCGCCAGGCGCAGGTGAGCCTGCTGACGGAAACGATAGCCAATGGCCGTTTCCAGTGCCGTCAAATCCACGTTATTCTCCTCATCCGCGCACAGAAAACGGGCTGCGCGGGTCGGCAGCCTGTTTTCCATCCGCGGGAAATCTTACAGCTTGGAATCGATATAGCCCACGACATCCTGAACGGTCTTGAGCGTCATAATGGCGTCGTCCTCCACCATGATGCCAAACTGATCCTCTACCTCCATGATCAGCACCATCACGTTGGCGCTGTCGGCGCCCAGATCCTCCACCAGGCGGGCATCCAGGGTCACCTTGTCCTCGCTCACCTTGAGCTGCTGAGAAATCAGCGTCTTTACCTTGTCAAACGTCATATCGCTGCCTCCTTTTGTATACAGAATATTGCCTGCAGATATATATCATTCGCTTTTCAGCGTTTCGGCCAGCGTTTTTTCAATGGCGGAGGCCACGCCGCCCTCATGCATGATCACAGCCTGCCGAATGGCGCAGGCGATGGCATGGCCGTTGCTGGAGCCGTGCGCCTTGACCACGGCGCCTTTGACGCCCAGCATAGGCGCGCCGCCCACCTCGGTATAATCCATGCGCCGCTTGAGCTTGCGGAATGCCGGCTTGGCCAGCAGCGCGCCGATCTTGCTGCGGGTAGAGGACATCAGTTCTTCCTTCATCATGCCCAGCAGCATGGCGGCCGTTCCCTCCATGGTTTTGAGCACAAGGTTGCCCGCAAAGCCGTCGGAAACGATCACGTCGGCCAGATCGGCCGCCACGTCGCGGCCTTCCACGTTGCCCACAAAGTTCACCGGCGTCTTTTCCAGCAGCGGGTAAGCTTCCTTGACCAGCTGATTGCCCTTTTCGGATTCGGCGCCGATGTTGAGCAGCGCCACCCGAGGATCCTTTTTCCCCCGCACGCAGCGCATATAGGCGTCGCCCATAATGGCAAACTGCTGCAGGTATTCAGGCTTGCAGTCCACGTTGGCGCCGCAGTCGATGAGCAGGAAAAAGTCCTTGCCGTTGGGCATCAGCGGCGCCAGCGCAGGCCGGTCGATCCCGTCGATGCGGCCCAGACGGAACATGCCGCCCGCCAGCACAGCGCCCGTGGAGCCCGCCGATACAAAGCCGTCCGCCTGGCCGCCCTTGACCGCCAGCATACCCTTGACGATGGCGCTGTCCTTCTTTGTGCGCACGGCCATCACCGGCGCGTCGTGATTGGTGATGGTATCGCCGCAGTGCTCCACCGTGAGCCTGTCCTTCACATCGTCATAGCTTCCCAGGGCCGCCCGGACAGCCTGCTCGTCGCCGGCCAGGGTGATTAAAAGCGACGGATTGGCCCGCAGCGCCTCCAGCGCGCCTTCGGCGGTGCAGCCCGGGGCGTTATCGCCGCCCATGGCGTCCACATAAATGTGCGTCAACGCACTCACGCTCCTTACATGTAAAACCGTTTTTCAGTATATCATGTTTTGCCCGTTTTGACAAGATTTTGGCCGGGACGCCGCGAATGGCAAACACATAAACATAAAAACGCGCATAACCCGCCGGACGTCGGGATATACTGAAAGGGACAGCAGGAAAGCAGGCTGTCAAGGCGGAAAAGACGACGCGGGGCGATGTGTTCTCCCTGCATCGTCCCCGCGCCAAGCGACCGTGAAAGGCGGTCCGCCCCGCAGGGACAGCTCCCTGCGGGGTTCTGTTGATAGGATTTTTAAAGGGGGCTTATTGCAGCCCCCTTCTGTTATCACAACTTTATTCGCTCAACACAAACGCCCCGTCCCTGGCGTCCACGGTGATCTGCCCGTTATGCACGGAGCCGGCCACCATGGCGCGGGCGCACAGCGTTTCCAGCTTGCTCTGGATCAAGCGCTTCATGGGACGCGCGCCGTAGGCGGGATCGTATCCCTGATCCAGCAGCAGATCAAAGGCGGCGTCGGTAAGGTTCAGCGTCACCTGGCGCTCGGCCAGACGGTCCTTCAAATGCTTCAGCAGCAGAGCGGCGATATCCTTCACCTGGTCGCGGGACAAAGGCGTAAACATCACGGTATCGTCGATCCTGTTCAGGAATTCGGGCTTGAAGCTGCGCCGCAGCAGGGCGTTGACGCGCTCCTTCGTCTGCTCGCTCAATTCGCCGCTGGCGTTGATGCCCTCCAGGATATCGTCGCTGCCCAGGTTGCTGGTCATGATCAGGATGGTGTTCTTAAAGTCCACCGTGCGGCCCTGGCTGTCGGTCACGCGGCCATCGTCCAGGATCTGCAGAAGGATGTTGAACACGTCGGGATGCGCCTTTTCCATCTCGTCAAACAGCACCACGGCGTAGGGCTTGCGGCGCACGGCCTCGGTCAGCTGTCCGCCCTCGTCGTAGCCCACGTATCCGGGAGGCGCTCCGATCAGACGGGATACGCTGAATTTTTCCATATATTCGGTCATATCGATGCGGATCAGGCTGCGCTCATCGTCAAACAGCGCCTCGGCCAGCGCCTTGGCCAGCTCGGTTTTGCCCACGCCCGTGGGGCCCAGGAACAGGAAGCTGCCAATGGGCCGGTTTTCATCGGCGATGCCTGCGCGGGAGCGCAGGATAGCCTCGCTCACCGCCGTCACGGCAGTATCCTGGCCGATGACGCGCTGATGCAGCACGTCGCCCAGGCGCAGCAGCTTTTCGCGCTCGCCTTCCATCAATTTGCTCACCGGCACGCCCGTCCAGCGGCTCACGATGCGGGCGATCTCCTCCTCGGTCACTTTGTCCCTGAGCAGCTGCCGGGTTTCGGGCTCCTTGCTTTCCAGCTCGGCCAGCTCCTGCTGCAGCTTGGGCAATTCGCCGTATTGCAGCTGGGCGGCGCGGTTCAGATCATACATGTTTTTAGCATGCTCGATCTCGCCGTTCATGCGCTCGATGTCCTCGCGGAGCTTCTGCACCTTGCCGATGGCGTTCTTTTCATTGTCCCATTTGGCCTTCATCTCGTTGAAGCGCTCGCGCATGCCCGCCAATTCCTTCTGCAGCGTGGCCAGGCGGGTCTTGCTCAGCTCGTCAGTCTCCTTTTTCAGGGCGGCCTCCTCGATCTCGTGCTGCATGATCTGACGGCTGATCTCATCCAGCTCCTGGGGCATGCTGTCCATCTCGGTACGGATCATGGCGCAAGCCTCGTCCACCAGGTCGATGGCCTTGTCGGGCAGGAAACGGTCGCTGATATAGCGGTTGGAAAGCGTGGCGGCGGCAATCAGCGCGCTGTCGGTGATCTTGACGCCGTGGAACACCTCATAGCGTTCCTTCAGACCGCGCAGAATGCTGATGGTATCCTCCACCGAGGGCTCGTCCACCTGCACGGGCTGGAAACGGCGCTCCAGCGCGGCGTCCTTCTCCACATACTTGCGATATTCATCCAGTGTGGTAGCGCCGATGCAGTGCAGTTCACCCCGGGCCAGCATGGGCTTTAAGAGGTTGCCGGCGTCCATGCTGCCCTCGGTTTTGCCCGCGCCAACGATCAGATGCAGCTCGTCGATGAACAGCAGGATCTTGCCTTCGCTCTTTTTGATTTCGGCCAGTACGGCCTTGAGGCGCTCCTCAAACTCGCCCCGGAACTTGGCGCCGGCGATCAGCGCGCCCATATCCAGGCTGAAAATGGAACGGTCGCGCAGCGAATCGGGCACGTCGCCCCGCACGATACGCTGGGCCAGACCCTCGGCGATGGCCGTTTTGCCCACGCCAGGCTCGCCGATCAATACGGGATTGTTCTTGCTCTTTCGGCTCAGGATGCGGATCACGTCCCGGATCTCCCGATCGCGGCCGATCACGGGATCCAGCTTGTGGCTGCGGGCCATTTCGGTCAGATCGGAGCCGTACTTTTTCAGCGCGTCATAGGTGTCCTCCGGACTGTCGCTGGTGACCCGCGCCGCGCCGCGCACCTGGGAAAGCGCTTGTAAAAACTTGTTCTTATCGATGCCGAAGGCGCGGAAGAGCTCGCGGATCCCCCTTTCGGGCGCATTCAGGATGCCCAGCATCAGATGCTCCACCGATATGTATTCGTCCTTCATGCGCTCGGCCTCTTTGGCGGCCTCCCGCAGGGCTTTGTCCATATCGGCAGTAACATATACCTTACCGGCTTCCCGGCCGCCGCCGGATACCCGGGGCAGCTTTTCGATCTCGGCCACCGCGGCGGCGTGAACCGAGGCGGCCTCGATGTTCATCTGAGTCAGCAGCTGCCAGATCAGGCTGTCGGCGTTTTCGGTCAGCGCAGAAAGCAGATGGGCCTGGCTCAGCTCCTGGTTGCCGTATTCGCTCGCCAGCGCCTGTGCGGCCTGAAGGGCTTCCATGGATTTCTGCGTATATTGATTATTGCTCATAAGCATTGTTCCTCCCTGCTGAAGATCGACTTTGACTTACTTTGACCTTCAATACCTATTATACGCGCTTCGGGCCGCTTGTCAATAGGCTGTCATAAGTTTTTTTGTTTTTGTTGGATTTCCAGTATTTTATTATTATACAGTCTATGGTATAATCCAGTCAGCATGTTTCCCATCTGTTCAAAGGAGTGCTTATCATGCGCAAAAAGATATGGATCGTCCTGCTATGCGCCGCCGTTCTTTCCCTGCCGTTCGCCTGCGCCATGGCGGACACGCTCATGCCGCCCGCCGGGGTCACAGCCATCGAGGCCGAGGCCTTCATGGGCGATACGGCGCTGGACGAGGCCGAGCTGCCCGAGGGCCTGCTTTCCATCGGCAGCAAGGCATTTGCGCAGAGCAGTCTCAAACGGATCTATCTGCCTGAATCGCTTTCCGATATCGCGGCGGACGCTTTCCTGGGTTGCCAGAGCCTGACGGCCTGGGGCTATCCGGGCACAAAGGGCGAAGCCTTCTGCCGGGAAAACGGCATTGCCTATGATGCGCTCTCCACACCCGCAGAGCAGTTCACCTTCTCCTTCCCCAGCGCTACCGAGGCCACCGTCACCGGCTGGAACGGCGAAGGAGATACCGTGATCATCCCTGAAATGGCCGATGAAACGCATCGGGTGACCGCCATCGGGGCCAGCGCTTTTAAGAACAATACCGAGCTGGCCGTCGTGCGTTTCCCGAAGGGGCTGGAAACGGTAAGCAGCTACGCCTTCCAGGGCTGTATCGCCCTCACGGACGTCGTCTTTAATGACGGCTTGAAAACCATCGGCGGCGGCGCGTTCAATAACTGTACGTCGCTGCTGGAGGCCGACTTGCCGGATACGGTGGAGGTGCTGGGAAACGCCAATCATGAACACGGCGTGTTCCAGGGCTGCGCTTCTTTGACCAGCTTCCACTATCCCAGGAATCTGAAAACGGTCAGTCCGGCATATTATAGCAATGGCGAAAAGGGAACCTTCTATCAATGCCCCAACTTCAAAAACGTTTCCTTCCCGGAGGGGTTGACCGCCATCGCTGCGAATATTTTCAGCCGCGCGGCGTCGCTGGAAGAAATCAACATTCCGAACACGGTGACCGAAATTGGCGAATATGC
>JAFUDW010000034.1 GCA_017464225.1 Clostridia bacterium
AGGCTCCAGTAATCGCCGGGATACTGACCCTGAGGAGCGCAGAAGGCCAGCTGAGCAGCCAGAGCGGACAGCGCCACGTCGGACTGAACAGCGTCGCTCTGCTGAGCGGCAAGGTTGGAGGGGCCCCAGCCCACCACGTCGTAACGAGCCAGCTGAGCGGCTTCGCTGGTCAGGTAAGCAGCCAGAGCGTCGCAGGCAGCCAACTTGTCATCGTCGGTCTGGGGCTTGACGCCCAGCATCTTGAAGCCGCCGAAACCACCCAGCTGGAAACCGTCCACGGTGGGCAGCTTGGTGGCGGCATAGTTTTCACCGAACAGTTCCTTGGCGGGAGTGCTGTCCCAAACGCCGTCCACGATGGCAGCCACGTTGGTGGCATTGGAAATGGAGGAGCCATTCTGGAAGGCGGGAGACTTGGCGGTCTCGATCATGGCCTTCAGAGCCTTGACACCAGCTTCGGAAGCATAGGTGGAGTTCATAGCCACCAGCTGGCCCTCATCGTTGGAATCAAAGGTCAGCTCGCAGCCGGCGCCGAAGAAGAAAGCAGTCTGATACCAACCGGAGTTGATTTCAAAATAGAAGCTCTTGCCAGCGGCTTCGCAGTCAGCCAGGATCTGCTCCAGGCTGGTGGGATCGGTGACAACGCTCTTGTCATAATACAGGAAGTAGCCGTTGTCGCTGGTCATAGGATAGGCATACATGGTCTCGCCAAGGGTGACGGCGCCCACAGAACCGGCGTCGTTTTCAGCTTTGACGATCTCGGCATTGCCGGGTTCCACTTCTTCCAGCGCGCCAGCGGCAACCAGACGGGCCAGCTGATCCTGAGCAAAGCCGAAAATATCAGCGCCGGCTTCCACGTCGGTGATCATCTTGCTGGCGGCGTCGCCTTCGCCCACAGGCTCAACAACCACGGTCATATTGGCATATTCGGGATTGGCAGCCTTGAATTCCTCAACCAGCCCCTGGGTGAATTCCACAGTGGCTTCGGCAACCCAGATCTTCACTTCGCCGCTGAAGCCTTCAGCGGAAGCAAAGGACGCGAGGGACAGCAGCATGGCAACAGCCAATACCAGGGCAAATACCTTTTTCATAGAGTATTCCTCCTCATTATATATTTGATGGATCCTTCCATCAACTTTTTATGATTATAACACTGCGCAGCCTGTTTGTCAAAGAAATCCGCAAAATTTTAGAAATATTTGCCGATAAAGCAGTAAAATCGATCGCTTAATCAGCGTTCCTCCTCATTCAGGATCACAATTGCGTAAGGCGGAAGCGTTAAAGTGCTCTCCATGATCTCCGCTTGATCCCCTTCCGTTTCTATATCACGCAGAATGGACATGCCGCCGGGAAGGGGACATTCGTTTGTATCCTTTGATGAAAAATTCAGAGCGATCAAACAGCTTTCCCCTTGCCATGCGCGGCGCATCAGGCAGACGTCGCCCTGGACGAAAACAAACTCGTTTTCTCCTTCGGCAATCATGGGAAAATCCAGCCGGGCATGGTTGAGCGCTTTGCAGTAATTCAGCAGAGAGTCGCTGTCAGCCATCTGCGCTTCCACCGATGGATAAGCGTATTCCAGACTGGTAACGCCGGGTGGCTGCGCCGTCATATCGCCATCGTTCCAGTACATGGCCAAACGCTTGTTGGGATCATCCCCGCTGCCCACCATGCCGATTTCCTCGCCATAATAGGAAAATACGTTGCCCTGCATCATGTTCAGCACGCCTTCTGCAAACTTGGCGATGGGTAAATTGGCGCGCCCCTGCACGCTGCCGATGGTGCGCCCTGTATCATGGTTGCTGAGGAACGGCGCCAATACGCCCTTTTGAACAGCCTCCAGCACGTTCTGATAGCTTTTTACAAACTTTTCCGCGTGCCCGGATCTGCCGCGCAGGCTGGAAACGATGAAGCCCTCCGCTTGGGATGCCGGGAAAAGGAAAAAGCTGTCCACACCGCTTTCGTAGTACTGAGCGATGGTGCTCAGTCCGGTCCAGCATTCTCCTACCAAATAACTGCCGGGTTTGATTTCCTCGCACAGATTTTTGAGCCAGCGCAGGAAACTGACGTTTTTATCCGTATCCCCGGTATAATAGCTGGTCACTGCGTCCAAGCGAAAACCGTCCGCGTCCATCGCCTGCAGCCAGAACTTTGCGATCAGGCCAATCTGCTCTCTGACCTGTTCATTATCCAAATTGAGGTCAGGCATTCCTCCTCCGGCGAATTGTTCCTCATAGTACCATCCTGTATCCCCCATGGGGACATATCCGCTGCCAGGCTCTCTCTGGAAATGATAATAATCAACATATTCGCATTCCATTCCCTGTTCAAGGGCGTCGCAGGCGTACAGAAACCAGGGATGCTGCGTTGAGGTATGATTGATGGGCAGATCAATGATCACAGCAATATCACGGTCATGGGCTTCCCGCATGAGCTGCCGCATATCAGCCAGCGTGCCGTATTCGTGGTCGATCTCCATATAGTTGGTAACGTCATACTTATGATAGGAGGGGCTGGGCATCACCGGCATGAGCCACAGCCCATTATAGCCCATATCTCGGATATAATCCAAGCGGCTGATCAGTCCCTGCAGATCGCCCAAGCCGTCGCCACCGCTGTCCTGATAGGAGCGCACGAACACTTCATACCAATTGTTATGGGCTGTTTGCTCTCCTTGGGCAGGCAGCGCTCCTATAAAAAGTGAAATGAACAAAACCAGACAAAGCAGACGTTTCATTTGTTTTCTCCCTTACATGATCACCAGGATTTGATCGTCATCCCGCAGCAAAGCATCGGTTAGCAGGCCGTCTTTTACCTCCATACCGTTGATCAGCGTGCGCTGCGCACCGCCCTGATGATGAGCGCTGTTATCCACGGTGATGTGCAGCCGCTTTCCGCGGAAGGTCTTTTCCATAGTGAATCCATCCCAGGCTGCTGGAATGGCCGGAATGATGCGCAGTCCCTCCGGCGTGGGCCGAAGGCCCAATATCCCTTCCACCATACCCACCATAACGGTGGAAGCCGTGCCCGTAAGCCAATGCACATGGGCGCGTCCGGGCTGAGGCGTTTCATGGCCTTCAATGAATTGGGAATGCACGTAAGGCTCTACCTCACGGATTTCAGCCCTGTCGTTATAAGCTGCGGGGCAGGATTCCTTGAAATACTCAAAAGCTCGGTCTCCGTGTCCCAGAAGCGCCTCCGCCAGGATCGCCCAGCCCTGAGGCTGACAAAATATTCCGCCGTTCTCCTTACTGGTAGGATTAAACAGCAGCATGGCCGCTCCCTGGAAAGCATGCTTCTTATAGCATGGCGTCATCAGCTCGATTCCATTGGGCGTATTGAGCAACCGGTGGACCGTTTCCATGCTCTTTTCCGCCTGATCATCCGTTGCCGCGCCTGAAATAACGCTCCAGCTCTGCGGATTAAGCCACATGGAAGCTTCCGGATCGCGCTTGCTTCCGATCAGCGCGCCATCCTGAGTATAGCCGCGACGGAATCGGTCGTCCTCCCAGAAATGCCGGTTGATCAGCTGTAGCTGCCCTTCCGCCGTATCCAGGAGCCACTGCCTGTATTCGGCGTTTTCAGCCGTATCGGGCAGCAGCTCACGCAGGATATTCATCGCCATATAAAACTGGAACGCCACAAAGCTGCTTTCCCCCTGAGCGCCTAATTGCAGACAATCGTTCCAATCCGCATGCAATCCGGCAGGCATACCATGCGCGCCAAGATGATGCAGCGTAAAATCAATGGCGCGCTTCAGATGCTCAATCACCGTACCCTCGTCATGATCGGCAAAGGGGATGACCTCGTTCAGGAAATCCTTATCTCCTGTTTCAGCGATATACTTATAGACCGTTGGGAAAAGCCACATGGCGTCATCGGCGCGATAGTGCGGATGTCCTGTAGCGCGCACATAGCTGTCCTGCTCGGGCGTATCCTCATGACCGGGATTGTGATCAAATTTCACCAGCGGCAGACCCGCGCCATGATGCACCTGGGCGGAAAGCATGAACCGGATGCGTTCCCTGGCCATCTGCGGATCAAGATGGATAATGCCCTGGATATCCTGCACGGTATCGCGATAGCCATATCCATTGCGTTCACCGGCATATACCAGGCTGGCAGCGCGGCTCCAGATAAAGGTAATATAGCATTGGAATGCGTTCCAGGTATTAACCATGGTATTCAAATCGTCATCCGGCGTTTTGATCTGCAGATTTTGAAGCTTGCCATGCCAATAATCAATTAATTGCCGCCACTCTTTTTCCACCGTACGATCTGGATCCGCGTAACGATCAAGCAGCTGCCGCGCTTGCTTTTCTCCCTGCTGCGCCAGCACAAATGCAACGGTTTTCGTTTCGCCCGGCGCCAGCGTCAGTACAGCGTGCAGCGCGCCGCATGGATTTCCGTTGAAATTAAGCGAGTCATCCAGTTTTCCATTGATCACGCCCTGCGGTTCATGGAATTTACGGCTGCCCAAGAATCGCTCGCGCCGTCCGGTATAGCTGCTTACCTTTGCCCCGGCCAGGCCGAAAAATCGTTCCTTTCCGTTTTCCCCGTCCGCGTTCAAGCCGCAGAATTGATTGATTCGCTGAAGGATATGATCATCATGAAATTCGGTTGTGGTGATAAACTGGGTATATTGCATATTCACCAGATCCTGGGTATAAAAGCTTTCGGTGGTAAATTCACAATATCCGAACACGCTGATTTTCCTTGACGTTTCCCCGGCGTTCTTCACTTGCAGACGCCACACCTCATGGACGGAACCCAGCGGCACATAGTACAGCGCTTTTGTTTCGATGTCAGCGTAAGCGGATTCGATCTGCGTGTAAGCCGTTCCGTGGCGGGTGACCGTATGATATTGTTCCAAGGGCCTTTCCACAGGCCGCCAGGAAGCCGACCAAAAATCTCCATTCTCCTCATCCCGCAAGTAAATATACCTTCCGGGCTCGTCAAACTGATTGAACGTATAGCGCAGGATACGGCCTGCGGCGCCCGACTTTACAAAGCTGTAACCGCCGGCGTTCTGCGTTACGATGGCGCCGTATTCCGGCGACCCCAGATAATTGGCCCAAGGCATGGGCGTGCGTGGATCGGTGATCACATATTCGCGCTTTTCCTGATCAAAATAACCGTATTGCATACGTTTTTTACCTCCTTTGAATATACCGCGCGTGATTTCTATATTTACAGTATATCATAGATTGCCGCCGCGCGGTAGAGTGAAAGTTTCCTTTTTTCATGCGCCAGCCATTGAATTTGGGATCGGCTTGCGTTAAAATACGTAATGATACAAATTACAAGCGGAAAGGATGAGCACGATGTACGAATTTGATGAAAAATACTGCCTTGAAGCCTTTGAGCGTCTGATCAAAGTTGACAGCACCACCGGACAATATGAAGAGATCCAAGCGCTGACTTGCCAGATGCTTGATGAGCTGGGCTTTCCCTATACCGTTACGCATAAGGGCGGCGTGATCGCCGATCTGGGCGGTGAAGGCAACGCGCTTTGCGTCACCGCGCATTTGGACGATATCGGTCTGATGGTACGTAAGATCAATGCCGACGGTACGCTGAATCTCTGCTCCGTTGGCGGCCTTTATCCTTTTTACTGCGTTACAGAAAACGTTCGGGTATATACGCGGGATGGAAAGGTATATACCGGCGCCATTTGCCGCACACCGAATTCCATCCATGTAACCGAGGAAGAGCTTCGCACGGCGCTGCCCGATTACCGTACGAATGTATGCGTTGTGCTGGATGAAAACGTGAAATGCGCCGCCGATACTCGCGCGCTCGGGATCGAGACAGGCGATATGATCGCGCTGGAACCTCGTTTCACGCTGGCCAACGGCTACATTAAATCCCGCTTCGTGGATGACAAAGCCTGCGTGGCCGTGCTTTTATCCGCCATGAAAGCTCTGCGCGATAACCATATCGCATTAAACCGTAAGGTGTACGCTTACTTTGCCGCCTATGAGGAAATCGGCCATGGCACCACCTGGCTGCCCGATGGCATCCAGGATATGCTGGCGCTGGATATCGCTCCCACCGGCCCTGATCAGAACAGCGATGAGCATAAAGTATCGATCTTTGCCAAGGACTCCCGTTTCCCCTATCATTGGGCATTGACCAACGAGCTGCGCAGCGCCGCCATCCATGCCGGCGTCGATTATGTGATGGATATTTTCACGCCCCATTACGGAACCGACTGCGATGGCAGCATACTGGCGGGGTATGATATCCGCCATGCAGCCATTGGCCCGGGCACCGCCAACAGCCACGGTTATGAGCGCACTCACATCGACGGTCTGCGCAATACATATGCTCTGCTGATGGCCTATATGACCGCATAAAATGAACAAACGCAAGTTTTATCTGTACTTTCAATCGCTGCTGTGCACAGCGATTCTTATGCTGCCGCTGCAAAGCGTTATCAGCCTTTCTTTGCGCGGTGAACCCTTATCGCGGCAAGCGCTCTTTGCTCCATGGCAGAGGGCGCTGCCGCTGCTTTTGCTGCTTCTGACCGCTTCCGCAGCGGGATCAAAAATGATTGGGGAAACCTCGGTAAAATCACCCTTTCCCTACCGTCTTCCCGCAAAAACCATATCTTCCATACTGCGCGCCGCATTATTGGCGATAGCTATTCTTTTGATCGTTTCGGGTATCTTGAACGGCAGTATGCGGGATGTGCTTTATAAAGCGATTATCGTCTGTTCGGAGTGTATCGGCCTTGGATAAAACATTGCAGCGGCGACAAATCAAACGCCCTTCCGCCCGGCGGCTGGCGCAGCTGTACTGCGCTTTGCTGTATAACGCCCATATCAAGGGCTTTATTGCCGGTGAAATCTATACGGGAAATATAAAAGCGCTTTGCACGCCGGGACTCAACTGCTATTCCTGCCCCGGCGCTGTGGCAGCCTGCCCGCTGGGCGCCATGCAGAACGCGCTTGCCGCCTCCGGCACCCGCGCTGGCACGTATGTATTGGGGATCCTGTTGCTTTTCGGGCTGATTTTGGGACGCACAATTTGCGGATGGCTTTGTCCATTTGGAATGGTTCAGGAGCTATTGCATAAAATCCCCACGTTCAAAATCAAAAAAAGCAGGTTCACGCGCGGCCTTTCTTACCTGAAATATCTGATCCTTCTCCTTTTCGCAATCGCGCTTCCTCTCTGGTATGGGCTGTCCAGCGGCCTTTCCGTACCAGCTTTCTGTAAATACATCTGTCCTGCGGGCACATCGGAGGGCGCTTTGGGCCTGCTCGCATCCCCAGCCAACGACGGTCTCTTTCCCATACTTGGAAGGCTTTTCACCCAGAAATATGTGGTCATGGCCGTGATTGGCCTGGCCTGCGTTTTCTGCTATCGTTCCTTCTGCCGCTTTCTTTGCCCGCTGGGCGCGATTTACGGCCTGTTCAGCCGCGCGGCGCTGATCGGTTTCCGCGTGGACGCTCAAAAATGCACCCGCTGCGGCGCTTGCGTACGCGCCTGCCCCATGGACGTGAAATATGTGGGCGACCATGAATGCATCCATTGCGGACAATGCAAAGCAGCCTGCGGTGCTGACGCCATCTCCATGGAATGCGGCACGCGCAGGCTGGATAATATCGTAGGAAACCGATTGAAACGCGTTCTCCAGGCTGCTGCTCTGGCCATTCTCCTCTTTGCGCTGCTATGGTTCAACATCATATCTTCGGGTGCAAAAGAACAGCCAACCTTGGAAAAAGGGCATGAAATCGGTCAGCAACTAATGGATTTCTCTATCGAAACTATAGACGGGAGTATTTTTACGTTGTCTGAAGCTCAAGGTGATCCCATTTTTATTAACCTTTGGGCCACATACTGCGCTCCTTGTGTGCAGGAGCTTTCCTATTTTAGCCAGCTCCATGACGAACATCCGGAAGTCAACATGCTGGCCGTCCACTCATCTCTGGTAACAGAGGATATCGGCGCTTTCCTCGCAAAGCACGATTGGAATTTGACCTTCGCTGTGGATTCCGACGATGATCGCGTATTTTCGGTAGTGGGCGGTTCCTCCGTTTTGCCGCAGACCATCGTGTTGAACGCTCGCGGCGAAGTCGTCTATAATCAGATCGGCTCTGTGACCTATGAAAAGCTAAGCGAACTGTTATCTGCCGCTTGGTAAGCGCGCTTATTCTCCATAGCAGCCGATGCCGATCATGGACGTCATGCGGCGTACAAACTTTTCGTTGTTATAAACGGCGAGCTTATTCAGCATTTTTCCATGAAAGACCAGCGCCATGGTATTGCCCCCGTCCAGATTCAGCGCTTGAACGACGCCATGCGCCTGCATGATTTCAGCCACTCGCTGAAGCGTAGTGCCTTCGCTGTATTTATTCCTGCCCTCAATGGATAGCAGAAAATAATGGTTGGGCGCAATCATCCCCAGCGCTTGGCGCGGCTCGATGCTTTTGAAATTCTGATAGACCGTTTCATTGATTTCTCCATCCCGGATCAGCCACGGTCCAAAGCTGAATACGTTGACGGCGCCCGCCTCCATGAGTTCCCGGGCGCTGTATTCATTGCAATCGTATACCTGCAAGCTTCCATCCTGAAATTGCGCCATCATGTCCAGGTTAGGCAAATGCCGGCCGGTTTTACTGTTGGTTTTCTCCCAGAGTATATCTCCATTCCGGATGATGACGCCCACCGTTTCTTTCTTTGTGATCCTGTTTGCGTAAAAATCATCCGAAAATCCCAATACAAACCGTTCCTCCTGAGCGATTTCCTCGGGATAGCGAAATCCCCTGCTCAAATTCTGACGATCGGTTACGATGGCGCGAAGCGCTTCTCCGTTCCGGGCCAGGATTTCCGTTTCAAACCATTCCAGCGATAACCGGGAATCTTCCCGACGTGTAATATTGATTTGCAGATTTTCGTTTAAATACGCCCAGCGTCCTTCACCGTTATTCTCGTAGAAGTATTCACCCTTTCCCGCAAGATAGCCATCTTCATCCCGCTCGGGCCAATCCGGTTCCGTCAGCGGCGCAGGCGTCGCCACAGGCTGCATGGTGGGCCAGGGTGCACGGATCGCATTTTCAGAAAAAAGAACGGCATATGTCGCCTCATCGACAACGCCTGTTTCCGGCAATCCGTTGAACTGTTGAAAGCGCTTGATTCTCTGCTGCGTATCCTCCGTATATTGCCGGGTCAGCGTATCGGTCCGGATATAATTGAGCGCATATAGCCGCTTCTTGATCGCCAGCACTTCGTCGCCCCGGTCCCCCACGGACAAAGGCAAAAAGCCCTCCGCCAATGCAACGCAGCTGCACAGGAGCAGCATCAGCAGAAAAAGGATAAGGGCCTGTACGCTCTTTTTCATCTCTCTATCCCCCGACATATTGATCCTATTCATTATTCGGGATAAAAGAAAAAATCCCTGCCGGACAAAACAGCCGGGCAGTTTGATCGCTGCCCGGCTGTTTTCTGAAATTGTTACAGGAAAGAAGCGTCGATCAGCGTACCATCCACCGCGGTGATAATGGCGTAACCCATGTGTTTACCGTTCCAGAACTGGATCTGCCATGCCGGAACGAACACCATGCCGTCGGCCTTGTTATCGGCCCGCACCGCGCCGTATGAAAGGGCGACGCGCTTTATGCTTTCAACGTTTGAAACATAGCGCGCTTTGGAAACCTCCCGGCTCATCAGCTCCAGCGCCTGCTCCGGCGTAATCAGCGTCTCAGGCGTATAGAGCGCTTCACCACGGTTGAAATAATTGTAAATGTTGACATAAGCGATGCCGCGGCAATTAATAAACATGGCGGCGAAGTGCCTGGTGTCATCACTGTCGTCCAGTCCCATCACTGAGTAGTACAGATAATAACCTTCATCCTCGGGCGTAGCTGCGCTGTAATCCTGCCGGGGAAGATTGCTGTATCCCTGTTTGCTTTCGTACCAGAACGCATTATACTTTTCGCCAAGCGTTATGATCCTGTCCACGCTCATATCCAGCGCATAGGCGCATTCAAAGCCTTTGATACCAAGTTTTTCAAGCAAGCCTTCCGCCTGTGCTTTGGCATCCTTCAGCGTGATCAGCGTCAGCGCCTCATGCTCCAATCCAACGTTTTGAACGAATTCTTTATTTCCAACGTGTACGTCGGAAGCAATATTCATCAAGGCGTAAGAAAAGGCCGGCATGGGCTGATAGTCTGGCGCGATATCGGGAGTATAGCGCTCGCGCTCAGCCTGATTTGCGTCATAGGTTTCAGCGCTGTATTCGGCATACCAAATAGCTTCCGGGGAAAGTGAGAGCACCGCGTGGTCATTGAACTTAAAGTAATTATTCGATTGCTTTTCGGCAATTCCGCTCTGGTTGAACCAGCTGGGATCCACAAGCTTTATAAAATTTATTGCTGTAGCCCGGTATACCGGCATCGTGCCCTTTTCCTTGTATTCTTCTGGCGCGATCAGCGTATATCCCTCAGTTGTGATCGCATCCGCGCTGACCGGAGCTGTTTGGGGCTGCTGAGTTGGTTCCTCCATCGTCACGGGTGTAAAGACCGCCGTCCAGCTATCCCGAACACTGTTATTCAAATCTACCGCGCCTTGGCTGTCCATTTCGCTGACCGTAAAATCCAGCTGTACGCTGTATTCGGTACCATCCGCCAACGCAAAGCCGTCCTCCACCTCAAAGGAATAGGTCATCGTGCCATCCTCATTCAGCTCGTCAAAATACCCCATGGCGCCGGGTATGAGCATTTCTCCGCCGTCCACGCCGATCCTCATGGGCATCACATCCACCGTGAGCATCCTACCGCCGTTTTGTCCGGCTTTTTCCACAAGCTCATGAACGCCTTTCAACAGGCTGAATTCTTCAGGCTCCACATAGGCAAATTCGTTTGGGATCAGTACATCCTCCGGATGGCTCGCCTTCACCGTACCAACACCGAACAGCCCGCGATTTTTGTACACCACCTCATCCAGCGTAAAGATCACGTCCCCCACCGTAACAGAATCGCCCAGCTGCGCAGCCTTTCCCTGCTGCAGCCATTCCTCCATATCGCTGCCGTAAAGCTTTCCGAAATAGGCGGCTACCTGGGAGGAAAACAGCGCATAGCCTGTTCCCATCATCGCAAGCACCAGCACGATCACCAATATCATCGCACCTGTCATTTTCTTTTTCACTTTTTCTTCTCCTTTCGCTTCCGCGATCACGCGCTGGGCCAGAAAGGGATTTGCGTTTAAGCCGGAAAGCGAACGGTTCAGGGCTTCCTGTATGTTTTTCTTGCTATCCATTCAGCTCACTCCCTTCAAAATCTTCCAGCGCCTTGCGGAGCTTTTCCCGGGCCCTCATGAGGCGGCTTGACACTGCCTGTTGGGTGATCCCCAGCGTCTCCGCAATTTCAATGGTATTCATATCTTCAAAGTAATACAGCAGAACCGTTTCCCGCAGACGGACAGGAAGCCGCATGATTTCGACCGTCAGCGTATCGTCCCGCTGCGAAGGTTCCTCAGACGGCTCCGGCAGCATATCCAGCGTGACCTTTCGGTCAATATGCCTGAACCATCCCGTCCTGTAAATATCCCTGCAGCAGTTTACCGCAATCCTGGACAGCCATGTTTTTTCGTTGGCCTCAGCGCGGAATTTGGGCAAACTCCTATATGCCTTTAGAAATGTTTCCTGCACGGCATCCTCCGCCAGCGTCCGATCTCTCAGATAGGCGAAGCAAAGCCGGAGCAGCGAAAGCTGATGCGTTTCCACCAGGCGCGTTATTTCTTCTTCGGGTGTACGGTTTGGGCCCATTCCCGTATCCATGCCGCCGCTCCCCTCCTTTCACCTGTATAGACGGATGCTAACATCATTATACAACATTGCGGAAAATATTCTTGTTTCATTCTTCAGATTATGGTATTCTATAGATGTGATCCCATGATCGGAGGTGCACGAAATGGGAACTTACCTGAATCCTGGGAACAGCGGATTTGAAGATATTTGCAGAGGGCGATACGTCGATAAGACTGGAATGATCGCTCTGATTAACGATACGATAGGAACATCTGATAAGCTGACTTGCATCAGCCGTCCGCGGAGATTTGGCAAGTCCTTCGCCGCGCAGATGCTTTGCGCTTATTATGATAAGACATGCGATTCAAGCAGACTATTCGATGACAAGGCAATCGCAGAATCCAAATCATACAGGGAGCACCTTAACAAGTACGATATCATATATCTGAATATGACAGATGTGCTTGGGGAGACAAAGGCTGAGGATTTGGTTGCTTTCATTAAGCGAAATATTGTGAGAGAGCTCATGGAATCCTATCCCTCCCTTTCGGAGGTCGAGGCTTTTAACGCGACTTTGGTTAATGCTGCCAAAGTCGCTGGCAATAAGTTTATCATGATCATTGACGAGTGGGACGCTCCGATTCGTGAAAACCCTGAAATCCAGCGCGAGTATCTGGAATTCTTGCGGACACTCTTTAAAAGCAGCGCAACAACAGCCAAGACCTTTGCCGCGGTTTACATGACAGGTATTCTGCCGATTAATAAGGACGGATCCCAGTCCGCCATTTCTGATTTTGATGAATACACGATGCTTGGTCCGCTCCAGTTCGCGGAGTATGTTGGATTCACCGAAAAGGAAGTTGCTGCGCTTTGCGAAGAACATAATTGCGATTTTTCCCTCATGAAGCAATGGTACGACGGATATTCCTTAGAGGACATCGGCTCTGTCTATAATCCAAATTCTGTGATGAAGGCGGTGCGAAACAACCGATTCCGCTCATATTGGACAGAAACCTCTGCCGCAGAAAGCCTACTGGGATACATCGCAAGGGACGAGCAAGGGCTGGGACAGACCATCGCTCAGTTAATCGGCGGTGTTGAAGTGCCTGTTGATATCAATGGATTTGCAAACGATCTGATCACATTCAAGAATCAGGACGATGTGCTTACGCTTCTTGTTCATTTGGGATACCTTGCCTATGATGAGCATACTGGCAAGGCGCACATTCCAAACGAAGAAATCAGATTGGAATTTTCACGCACAATCCGCGAGGACAAACGTCCCGATACAATGAAGCGCGTCCAGGAAAGCGACAAGCTCATTATGGACACGATCCACAGGAACGAAGAGGCTATCGCGGAGCAGATTGAGAAGGTTCACCTCGAAGCGACCAATCCTCTGAACGCGAACAATGAAAACTCGCTCCGCGCCGTAATCCAGCTTGCCTACTTCAGCTACAAGGATCATTATATGAAGATGGAGGAGCTGCCGTCGGGATACGGTTATGCTGACATCGTTTATCTTCCGAAGCAGAGCGAGATGGTTCCCGCGCTGGTGATCGAGCTGAAATGGAATCAATCTGCGGATACCGCGATTAAGCAGATCAAGCAAAGAAAGTATCCGGAGATTTTGCAGGGTTACGGCGGCGACATTCTGCTGGTGGGCATCAACTACGACAATGATGCGCCTTCGGGTCAGAGGAAGTACACTTGCAAAATTGAAAACTGGCGCGGATAGTAAATGAGCGGTCAGGCTGAATTGAACAGACAGCGTATATTAAATCAATAAACGATAGGCAAGCCAAAGGCGTTCGACGAAATGTTGAACGCCTTTGGCTTGCCATCATCACAAAAGAATTCCGCGAACATAATAAATTATAGAAAACAGTTTGGCAAAAATCCTTCTTTTGGAATAATAAAGGCTCAATGGTACAGCAGATAATCGTTCCACACGTTGGCAAACACATCAATTCTTGGATAAGCATAGGCCACTGCAGCAATGGTGGCGATCCAGATCGCGGCGAACACAGCTGTCCGTTTTCTGCCAGCGAGCTTCGCAAAGCCAAAATGCAGGTACCTCTCGTTCCATTCGATGATGAACCAGCAGGCGATTTCAACAAAGATCGCGTAGAGCGTGGACAGCAGCCAGCCCGGCATCAGCGATCCCCGGGCCAGTATCAGCAGCACCATTTCAAAGATTTTAACCGGGATTTCTAAAGTGAGGACATGCCTTTACCACCATCGAAACGAGCATTGGGCTGATTCATTTCTGTTATTCCAACCGCATATTCAGCGTTTCCGTTCCCTGCCAGGTTCCATCCGGTACGGAGACCGACTGTCCATCCCACTGAACCTCCACCCTTTCAATGTCCAAACGGCGGGTAAACAGGTCCTCCACCCAATAGTCCAGGTAATAGGTTCCAGGCTCCAGAGGCTTGGCCGTCATCTCCAGGGAACGGTACATGGTCAGCGGCTCACTGGTCTCATACCGCATTTTCCCGCTTTCACCCGTTCCATCGATGGGATAGAGGAGGCGGAATTCCTGCCCCGCCATTTGGGAAAGCTGCACCACATTGCGGTTGAACACGCTGCTGTCGGAGTCATAGCCCTCCCACAGGCCATAGACCGTGAGCGGGTCATCGCTGGTCGCGTCAAAGCCGCAGCGCAGCAGGAAATTATCGCTGCCGATCTGCACCGGGATACTGTACAATTGGCTGTAGATAAAGCTCTCACTCACAAACTTGGCGTTGCAATGCACGCCTTCGATGGCAGGCCATTCGTTAAACCCGTAGAACGTAAAAAACAGGTTGAAATCATCGTCCATATACGGTTTGCTCACGGTGCTGCCCAGCTGCACCACGCGGCCTGTTTTGGGGTTCAGCCGATAAAGGTCGCAATGCATATAATAAAAGTTCACGGTATCCAGGCCCTTTTTGATCCCGGGCATGCCGTCATCAGAAATGAACTTTTCCATCGTCACATCGTATTCCGGGATTTCCTGGATGCTGGGCAGCTTTTCCACCCGCTCATACACCCAGTCCGGGGCCGACCAGGCGGGATTGATGGCGTCCAGGAAGGCCAAATAATGGGGCGAAGGACAGTTGCGGGCGTATATCTCCAATTCGTCCGCGGTAAAATCCGCCGCGTAGCAGAAGGAAAGCCCACCGGCGCTGCTGCGCCCGCCGCCGCGCACGTTATACACCACGGCTTCCGTCAAAGCGTCCAGCATATCATAATACAGCTGCTTTTCCACGATCAACGGAGCGCTGGAATCATAGAATAAATCAGCCAAATCCCGCATGCTGTCGTCTCCCAGGCCAAACTCATAGGTGCCCCTCACCAGGGCGGAGTTGGCCATCATCGCCACAGGATCATTGGCAAAGATCCGTCCTGTCAATTGGCAAAATCGGTCAAACAGCTCCGCCACCCGGCCGATCTTGCTCAGGTCGATCACCGACCAGGTCAGGGTATCCTGGGCCTGCTCGTCGGCTTCGTTGGCGTATTTCTTCTGAGTCATATCGCAGATCCAGCGGCCCAGCCGTCGTCCATCCCATTGCGGAGTGAAATAGAGCTGCCCCAGCCAATTCCCCATGGCGGTGCCCTTGCCCGCCACCACCTCTTCGGAGGCGATCATCCAGCGGGCATGATCCTGGATAGCGGCCGCCGTCTCCAGGTTGGCCATCAGACAGGCGTCAAACAGCACGGCCTCAAAGTCCACGCCGCCTGCCGCCAGGGCGTCATGCAGTTCATCCAGATACAGCGTATCGCCGTCAAACAATTCGTCGATGAAGATGCCGGTTTTGCTGCCGCCGCCGTGATCCCACAGCACCAGGGCGTATTTCTTGGCCGGATATTTTTCGGCGCTCCAGCGGATAAAATCGGCCAGCGTTTCCGGGTCGGCCATACTGGCCAGGGGCAAATCCGCCTCCAGGTCAAAGGTGTTCCATTCCTCCAAGGAGAAGTTTTCCGCGGGATGATAATGCCAGCGCTGCAGCTTTCCGGGATCGATGTCCATCTCCAGGTTTTGGGCATGCCATTCCCGGCTGCCGCCGGTCTCGATCACCACGTTGACGCCCACCGGCGAGGCATCGGGCTCCTCCCCTTCATTCAGCGTCGCGTTGCGCAGCGTCGTTAAGGGGTAGCAAAGCGATATCTCCATCAGGTTGCCGCTGGCGAAGCCGTGCTTGCTTTCCAGGTCGCTGCCGCACAGATAGAACATCACCGTCCATTCGGCTTCCTCCTCGGCATGTACGGGCAGGGCCCACAAAAGCAGCAACAGCAGGATGATCCAGATTTTTTTCAAAAAAACACTCCCCTTTTTAACGCCCGAAAGGGAACCGCTGATTTCAGCGGCTCCCTTAGGGTGCGTTTTTGGTTGTTTTACGCGGCCTGATCCTCGTCCAGACGCCATTCGCCGTCCACCAGGATGAAGCGGCG
>JAFUDW010000002.1 GCA_017464225.1 Clostridia bacterium
CGCACCGGAAATGACGGCGGCTTGCCGACGTCAATGACGCATTAGCGTCATAGCCGCATAAGCAAAACGGCTGGATCGAGCTTGCTCGTTTCCAGTCGTTTTTGTATTGCGGCGTATTTCCGGTGCGCTCTTTGCGACAACCTCTTTTCCAATCAACTGCGGGAAGTTGCTTGTTCACGACGCCAAGTAACATCCGCCGCAGCCGGGTCTGGGGGCTTCGAGCGCCCGGAAAACCTTCCCTTGGGATGGTTTTCAGCGAGAAGCGGGCCGGAAGGCCCCGGAGGGCCTCCCCTCCCTGGCAGGGTTCTTAAGGGGCAGCGCCCCTTAACGTCCCCTTCGCCAAACTCCCGATTGTCTGTTTTTCAAAATGAGAATAATAAAAAACACAACAGTGATTTTTTCAGACCGCTGTTGTGTTTTTGCGCGCTTATTTGATTCGGATGCCGTACATGAAGGCGTTTTCCTTGGAGCAGGTACCGATGACCAACATGTCGTTGTATACGGCGGGGCTGGCCTGCACTTCGCCGCCCAAAGCCAGCGTATTCTTTACCTGGCCGGTCAGCCCATCCAGCAGATACAGGCGGCCCTTCTGGTCGGCCTGGATGATCCAGCCTTTGCCCTCCTTATTGTATACCGCCACGGGAGAGGAAACGGCGTTGGCCTCCAGCTCGCGCTGCCATACCACGTCGCCTGAACGCTTGTTCAGCGCCAGCACGGTGGCGGTCTTGCTGTTGCCAGCCATATTGACGGTGAACACAACCAAGTCGCTCAGATCGTTTTGGCCAATCAGCGGGCTGGCCTTGAGGCCGCTGTCCTGGTTCTGGCTGTATACGCATTTGATCTCGTATTTCCAGACTTCCTCGCCGGTCAGCGCGTCCAGGCGCCGCAGCGTAACGGGCTTATTGTTCTTGAGACGGGAATAGGCGGTGTTTCCGGTATACAGGCCCAGATCGCCGTTTTCGTCAAAGTCCAGGGCGATGGCGGCATCGGTATTATCACCCGCGTCAATGGCCCAGACAGCCTTCATCGTATTGGTATCGATGCACTGCAGGATCCCGTAAGTATCGGCGGTATAGATATAATGATCATACACCGCCACGCTGGTTTCAGCGCCCACGCCGGCGTCCTGCTGATTCTTCGCCTTATATTTCAGATAGGTCACCGCGCGGTTGATGGACAGGCTGGGATTGGCGGTCACGCTGCCATCCTCGTCCAGGAATTTGAAATCGGTATTCATATCCACGGTGTACACCAGGCCGTTTTCGCCCGCAACGATCATGGTATCGCTGTTGCGGTCAAACAGCGGCGAACCGTCGAAAGCGCCGTTGGTATTGTACTGATCCTGGCTGTTTGATTTGCGGCCGTTGAGCAGCATGATCTCGCTGCCGTCCAGCAGGCTGAACACGCGCACGCCGATATCGCCGGTCTTGTTGGGCAGCTTTGATATGGCCTGACCGATGGCCATATAAGGATTGCCCTGGGGATTGATGGCCACGCTGGATTTCAGCGGGTATCCCACGTTGATAGCCTCCCGGGTGGGCTGGCCGTCGTTCAGATCCAGGAAGTAGATCTTGCCGTCCAGAGCGCCAAAAATGACCTCCTTGAGCACGCTTACATCGCGCTTTTCCTCATAAAGGTTCATCCACATGGTGCGCTGCTCGGTCATCAGCTTGATGATGGCGGGCTGGCCGGTCCAGCCCACGCCGTACAGCGTGCCGTTATCAGCGGTACGCAGGCTGCCAAGCTGATACTGCCATTCCACATCCAGCTGCTCCTGCTGCACGTCCGCCGTGCCGTAGGCGGCGTTCTGGCGGAAGCTGCTGCCGCGGAAGGCGGTGACGCCGTTATAGAGCGAATAGCTGTCCGGCGCGTTCATGCGGATGGCGTTCTGCCGGTTCAGCGTATCGCTCACCTTTTTGCCGCCCGAATATACCGTCTGGGTCAGGCCCAGCGCTTTGGGATCAGCGTTCGCCGCCGGGCTTGCCTCCAGCTGCGGCATGGGCGTGTTGGTGGGCACCGGCGTCGGCGTGGGCTCGGGCGTTGGCGTAGGCGTGGGCGTAGGTTCAGGAGTAGGCGTTGGGGTAGGCGTCGCGGTGGGCGCGGCCGTGGGAACGCTGGTGGGCACCGGCGTTTCAGGCACGGCGGTGGGCGCCTCGGTTTCAGCGATCACCGCCGGGGCATTGGATACAAAAATCGGCTCCTCGGTGGGCTCGGGCGTAGGCGTGGGTGCTTGGGTAGGCGCTGGCGTGGGCTCCACCACCATCAAGCTCAGCTTGCTTTCCGTCCTCCGCCAGGTATCCTTTTCCTGCACAGCGGCGTAAACGTCGTCCACGTAGGGCTGTTCAAAGCGGATGGTGACCAACCAGGTTGTTTTTTCATTATCGTCCTTGCACTGGCTGGCGCTGGGCAGCAGATTGCCATCGGCATCCATCAGCCCAACGTTCTGTACCGCCCGGGTGGTGGTGATGCTGAACTGCATCTGGCTGCCCACGTTGGCGGATGTGCTGGCGGTCTGGAACAGGTGAATCTCTGCGGGCTCGCCCTGGGCGCCCACCAGGCTGCCCAGGCGATCCCGCAGGTCATAGAGCGCGCCGGCAAAGCCGCCGCCGTCCCTGGGGCGATCGATCACCCGGGGAAGCAGCGCCATGCCCAGCGCGAACAACGCCAGCAGCACCGCCAGGCAGATCAGCGCCAGCAGCCAGGGACGGCTGCGGGGAGCGTCATCATCGTCATAATAATCGTTGCCCTCGGGATAGGGCTGATCCTCCAGCTGCGCGTCCCGGGACGAATAAGCCGGCGGCACCTCGGGCAAATCGCCGTCGCCGTATACCGGAGCGTCGCCCATGGGCGGACGCTGAACGGGCGGCACGCCGCCGGGCGCCGCGCCGCTGCGGGCCAGGGGATCAAAGCTGGTTTCCCGGCGTACCACCCGGTCGCCGCCCACGGCGGGCATCATGCGGGTGGGCTCGGCGGGCTCCTCCACAGGAGCAGCAGGGCGAACGGCAGGCACCACTCTGGTGGCCTCCGCCTCCTGCGCGGTTTCCTCGGTCTGGGGAAGCTCCTCAGCCTGTATTTTGTGCCTGTCCGAGCGCCTGTGACGGACGTAGGGCACAGCCGGCTGTTCCTGGCCGGGATCTTTTTTCATATCGTTATCCAATATATCAGCCATGCTGGTTGCTCCTTGATACAAATAAGAGGATATTGGTTCAATATATTATAACAGTCCTTGCATGAAATGGCAAGGGCGGGTTGCGCGCCGCGGCAGATCAGGGCTTGTGAAAGGCGTAAAAAAATGGTATGATATAGAATAAGCGTGGTTTTTCCGCGCTGAATGTCAAGCCAAAAGAAAGGTACGCTGATGAACGCGAAACAGCTTTGCGTGCTGATCCCCTCCCTGGAGCCCGACGAGCGGCTGCCCCGGTATATCGATTCTCTGCTGGCAGCAGATTTCGGCATGGTGCTGGTGGTCAACGACGGCTCCGGCCCTGAATACAACGCTGTTTTTGATTCCATTGCCGGGCGGGAGCGCTGCCATGTGCTGCGTCACGAGGTCAACCGCGGCAAGGGACAGGCGCTGCGCACAGGCATCGCCTATATCCGCGATCATACCGGGTTTGCCGGCGTGATCACCGCCGACGCCGACGGCCAGCACGTGGTGGGCGATACGCTCAAGCTGGCGGAAGCCCTTCATGCGGACGGCCGGACGCTGCTGCTTGGCAGCCGGGATTTTTCCTCCAAAAACAGCGGCATCCCCAGCCGTTCCCGCTTTGGCAACCGCGTCACCAGCGCGGTGTTCGCCGCCCTGTACGGTCATTGGCTTCCCGATACCCAGACCGGTCTGCGCGCGGTGAACCGCCAGTGCTTTGACGATATGCTCAGTATTTCCGGGGATCGGTTTGAATATGAGATGAACATGCTGATTTTCTGCGCCATGCGCAAATATCGGTTCCAGATCATCCCCATCGAAACCATCTACCTGGAGGAAAATAAAAGCTCTCATTTCCATCCGCTGCGGGATTCCTGGCGGATCTATAAACTGCTGCTGGGCTCCTTTTTCAAGTTCATGGGCGCGTCGCTGACCTGTTTTCTGGTGGATCAGCTGGCGTTCAACCTGCTGGATCGCTGGCTGCTGCCAATGCTGGGAATGACCGGCGGCACAGTGACCTCATTTGCCAATTACGGCGCAAGGGCGCTCAGCTCGCTCCTCAACTTCACCATGAACCGCCGCCTGGTGTTTAAAACCGGCGACGTCCGCTCCTCGCTGCCCAAATACCTTATCACCTGCGTGATCATCGTGGTGCTCAGCACGCTGGGCATCAAAGCGCTCTCCGCCCTGGGCATGGCGAAATGGCTGGCGAAGATCATCTGCGACACCCTGCTCTATTTCCTGAGCTATCGCGTCCAGCGCAGCTGGGTATTCAAGGAGAAACAATAATGGCCAAGGACAGACTTTCCAAGATCCGCAATTTCTGCATCATCGCTCATATCGACCACGGCAAGTCCACGCTGGCCGACCGAATCCTGGAGCTCACCGGCGTATTTGAAAAGCGCGAAATGGTGGAGCAGATCCTGGA